>NC_018721.1:1852213-2160916 GCF_000153485.2 Psychroflexus torquis ATCC 700755
CTTCACCTGTCTCGTTTATTATTGGAACATTGATTTTTTCATTTAGTCTCTGCGCTAATTCTTTAACTTCTTTATCAGTCATTTTTGAACGCTTTTCTGCTGGTGCAAAATATTCATCCAATAAACCTTTAAATTGCTCTTCTGTTAATTCATTAATTGTTACCATAATTTATTTTGTTTAATTGTTTATAGATTATTGAGTCTAACTTTAAAATTGCCCTTATACTCAAAAGAGTATTTTTTTGTAATCCAAATTTCTTCATAATCAGTTAAGACAGATATTTCTAAATAGTATTTTCTTTTTGTAAAGAAAAATTAGAGTTTATAGGGAAAAAGTTTATTAATTGATAATTGGCTGAATTCCCAGTAAGAGTAATAATATGAGGTTGGTCAAAAAGGTGATCTGTTAACCCTTTAGTCTTCAAACTATCATTAATTGTTTCATAAGAAGTCTTCCATATTCCAGTCCAAAGAAAGTCTCTATTACATAATGTTTCACTCAACTGTATTTTATTAATAAAGGGACAAATATTTAATTTAATTTGCATTATACTTCCTGCTTGATTCGATTTATTGACAAAAGAAAAAGGAATAAGTAAATCCTTATCTGTACTTCCTTCCATAGATTTATATACCTCTATTTCTACACCGCAATTAAAATCAATATCAGGTCTTTGGGAATTAGAAAAATATAGGGATACACCAGATATTATGATTGCCAATATTGATATTGAAATACTTATTCTATCTTTCATTTCTAGTTATTTTAATGAATGCCAACATCCGTACAAACCCTATTCAACTCTATAGTATAGGACTTATGATTATTAAGACTTATTTCATATTGCTAACTAAATTAACACTTTTTTGTATAATATATAACATAATTTTATTTTTTTGTTATTCATCGCTCAAAATCGAGTGTAAATTTCTATGAATTTTGAGCTATTATGTCCTCGTCGAGATCTTGTGAAAAATAAAGGCAACATAGGTGAGAAAATAACCATTGGCAGATCGGATAAGGGCTTATGTCCTACCTATTGTAAAAACCACTATCATAAGCAGCTGAGATAGGCCACCAAAAAAGAGCAGTAGAAGTCAGTGGGGTTTTTAAAACTGAATTGTGCAATACCAATAGAACTCGTGAGTAATCCCAATTTGCCTTTCGACGACCCCCTATAATCCAATTGACGAGTATGATGGATAAATTACAGCTAAGTCTTAAGACCGTTGCAAGGTAAAATCTAATAAATAAAGTTTTTAAATCACCCTAATTGTTTGTATATAAGGGCATTAATTCTTATTTTTAATGTATGAAACTACAGAAACAGCCTACAATAGCAGACACAATTTGTGATTTGCGATCAAGAAAGATAAAAAGAACGTTTTTCAGCCAAATAAATACACTAATCGATTGGGATAACATCGAAAAGCTAATAGATACTGATTATTCTAGAGGTAAAAGTGCTGTAGGTAAACCTTCCTATAGCGGTCTACTGTTGTTTAAAATGTGTCTTTTGCAAAGTTGGTATGGATTGAGTGATTATGAAGTAGAAGATAGGTTGAACGACAGCATCTCTTTCAGTTATTTCTGCGGGATGAATATAGATGAAGTTGCGCCAGATCATAGCACCTTGAGTAGATTTAGAACCGCGTTAACAAAAACTAAAACTTTTGAGAAGTTATTCAGCATCATTAATGCACAATTGGAAGCTCACAACATCATTGTTAAAAAGGGGATCATAGTCGATGCTAGTGTCATCGATACCCCACTTCGACCAAAAGGAAAGACGAACCATAAGGTAACCGAAGATCGCAGCGAAGAAGAGATAAAGGCAAAAAAGCAGTATGCTGACAGTGTAGATACAGATGGAACATGGCTAAAGAAAAGAGGGAAGTATCATTTTGGATTTAAAAAACATCATGTGACTGATAACGAAGGTCTTGTCATAGGAGTCTTAACCACAACGGCAAGTAAAAATGAGATAGTCAATTTAGAAGACGTGCTAGAAACAGTGAATATAGATTTACCAAAAGACATCCCATTAAAAGCAGATAAAGGGTATCAGTCAAAGAAAAATGCAGGACTACTCAAAAAGCGAAATCTAAAAAATCATATTCTAAGAAAAGCTTACAAGAACAAACCTTTAACACGTTGGGAAAGGAAGTTCAATAAATTAATAGGCAAAACAAGATTCAAGGTAGAGCGTACATTTGGAGGAATAAAAAGATAGTTTAACGGAGGGTTAGCAAGATATCGAGGAATAGAAAAAATGCATACCCAAAATCTTATGGAAGCCATGTGTTACAATTTGTATAGAAGTCCAGGGATAATTGCGTCTAATTGTAAAATTTAGGAGAAAAACAATAAGAAAAATAACTGTAAAGGCTAGAAATAGAACTTAAAAAGAAGATTTTAGACAAAACACCAAAAATAATCAGCATAAAAAAGAGATTATAGCGAAATCGTTGGATTATGCAACGGTCTTGTCTTATGCATTGTAATACCGCCGTCTTATTGTTTAATCAGACACAACTAGTCTAAAACAGAGTCATACTTAACTGCACATCCCAATTGGCGCGAATTTCAATAGGCCTTTGCAATTGCTAGATCAAGTTCGGTTTACGATGCTACCTATCGATGTACTTTAATGATAAATTAATGACTTTTGACTTGTTTTTCGCCACAGTACTTTGTTGGCAACCGGCCTTATTATTTTCCTATTATTGCAGGTAATATATAATCTGTCATCATTTTGTCTGCATTCAGATGTGCATCTGGTGAGTTATAGGCAGAAGAAGTAATTACTACGACAAAAGGGATGTCTTTAAAAATAAAAATCTTGTTTCCTCCGCGACCACTACAATAGGATACTTCATATTCTTTATTGTTAATTTTAAAAATTTTATTCCAGAATAAGTAGCCATAAAATTCATCATTTGTAGAAATTTTCACTTTTCTATCCAGACTTTTTTCTACCCATTCTTTATTTAAAATTTGTATCCCATTCCAAAGTCCTTTGTTTTTATATAATTGACCATATTTTGCAAAATCAATAGCTCTTAGTTGTATTCCGCCAGCCGTATTACCTACCTTTTGTGGCGTGTATTGCCATTTGTAATTAATAATGTCAAGAGGGGCGAATAATTTTTTATCTGCATAAGAAACTAAGCCTTCAGGAACAGATTTGTGAATAACATCTCCTAAAACCACAATTCCAGCTGTAAAATAAGCAAAATCTTTTCCTATTGTTTTGTCTTTTTGCATAGGTAAATCAAGGGAAAATTTTACCCAGTTTTTGGTTGGGTACATATTTTCTTCATTCCCTGGACTACTGTAATCGCTATCATCACCAAGAAAACCAGAACTCATCGTTAAAAGAGATTTTAGCGTTACAGAATCTTTTTTCTTACTATAATTATCAAACGATTTTAAATTATAAAAATGGTTTAATAAAACAGTTTCATTTTTATAAATTTTTCTTCAATTGCAATTCCCATCATTGTAGAAGCGATTGATTTACCCACAGATCGCGGATTGTGTAAACTACTTCTATTTTCACCATTAAAATATTCTTCAATCAAGAGTTTATTTTCTTTTATAACGACAATCCCATTGATATTTTCAAATCTTTTTTCAGCTATTTTTCTATTTAAAGCTTCAATTCTTGATTTATCAAAACTACCGTTAGATATTTTCCAACCGCTATTTGGTTGTATTTGTTGAAGTGGAACTAAGCTTTCGTCAACAGGGATTCTTGCTACTTCTACAGCAATCTTTCCTTTGGCTAAAATAGGGCCAACTATTAATGAGTCTTCTTGTATGTAAGGTCTTACTTCAACACTTAAAGAATGGCTACCTTTTGTAAGAACATCTTGTCCTCCGCCTAATTTCATAAACTTGAGCCACATAAACCAACCCCAATAATCAATTTGTGCAGGATAAGCAAGAGGAACTACGTGTTTAAGTTGTTCTGTTTTAGTCGCTTTTAATCCTGCTCCTTTGTTTAAATTTTCTACATAAATTACTTCTCCATCTACTAAAAATGAAAATTGAAAATTTCCTTTATTTAATAATTGATCTTGTGTTAAGTTTGGAGCCAATAATTGAAGACTATATACTAAAGGTTTATCTAAAGTAAATTGAATACTTAGAAATTTGTCAGTGTTTAGAGTGAAACTATTTGAGTAGTTATTTGAAGTAATTTTTTTTGTCTTAAAGTCAACTTTTGAAAAATATAAATTTTCAATTCCTTCTGTATGTGCGTTTTTTAACTCTGAGTTATTGCCCTGCTTGCAGGATATTAATAAAAAAACAATAAGGACTAAAAAAAAATTTGACTTCATCTTTGAGTGTATAGTTTTATTATTTAACAAACATATACTTAATGAAACTGTCAAAAGCACCATATTATAATATGGGACTCATTTAAAGCTATACAGGATTGGTTTTTATTGACTTTTTATAATTTAGTGGGGTTATGCCCTTGATATTTTTAAAAGCTCTGTTAAAAGTTGTTTTTGAATTGAAGCCACATTCAAAAGAGATGCCCAATAGCGTTATGTGATCATAATTACCACTATGCAATCTGTCAATAATAGCATTAACACGGTATTCATTTACAAAATCCGAGAAATTTTTATCCAAACCATCGTTTATTACTTTGGACAAAATATTGGGATGTATGTTAAGATTATCTGCCAAAGATTTTAAGGTTAATTCTGAGTTCAGATAAAAAAGGTTAGTTAGCATTTGTCCTTTTAACCAAATTGCTTTTTTAATGATCTCTTCAGATGGGTTTTCTTTGTCAATACTATTTTTCTTATTAGTTTCAAGTAAAATTACTTCGGGCCTTAAAAAAGCTTCAGCACTAATCCAAATAGTTATCATAGAAAGTAACACATAAATTGGGTAATAATCACTTATGCTTAACTGAAAATCAAATATCACATAATCAATAATGGTATAAGGTGTCCATAAAAACCAAAGTATAGCAAATACAATAAGCAACCTATATAGCCATCTTAAATTATAGGCATCATTGTTACTATAGTTATTGTTTAACCAAGAATGATAGGATTTAATAGCTTTCAGCGCATATATACAGTAGATTACGATAGAAACAATTGCTAAAAACTGAACGATAGGCATTAATTTAAGATAGGCCTCCGTTTCAATACCAATGACATTATTTTCAAGTGCCTCTCGACTTATAATAAGATGTATTATAAGCTCAATTAATAAAGGCAAAAAATGAATGCTATCTTTCTTGGAAAGATTATAATTAAAGTTGGTTATTTTTCTGACATATAAATATAATAATGGTCCAAGAGCCAAGGAGTAATTTAGTGGTATTAAATAAAAATAGGGTAGATAATCAGTTATCTGAAAATCCAAACTCAATATCCAAATACTCCAAAAAACAATGATGAAAGTTACTAATCCAAGTAATACATTGGCTTTTCTATTTATCCGTTTTGTAAAAATAAGTAGCAATCCAAATGTAGCTCCTATAAATACAGATGCAATTATAATAAGATTAAAAAAATTTAAATTGAATTCACACATTGATTATATTCTTCTTGTAAAAAACTACCTATTTATAAATGGATATTGATTTTCGTTATAATACCAATTCACTTTGTTACGCAGGTATTCAATATATAAAATTACACTATTTTAAAAGCTGATCTTTGGTAATGTGCTTTGTAGAATTCTTCTGTTTTTAGTTTGTTCATTATCTTGGATTCAGCTTGTTTCTAACGGCAAGTAATCGAGTAGTAGGGCATTTCGAAGCACACACTTTCAATACTCCGTAATGTTCATATTTACTCGTTAAGCCCTATTATTTCTTATAAAATGTTATACACTTTTATTTTTTGCAATTTTCTTCAATCAATTGGCTTGCTCCACTATCTCCAAGTTCAAGTGCTAATTTTAAATTGTTGCATGCGCTTGAGTTTTCATTCAATTTCAACTCTGAAATAGCCAAAAACCTTCTCAGTTCACCTGCTTTTGGGTCAAGTTTGACACATTGTCCAAAGTCCGATTTTGCTTTCTCGAATTGATTTATTTCCATTTCGGTAAGTCCTCTATTCACCAATGAGCTAATGTATTCTGGATCTAGTTCGATAGCTTTTGAATAATCAGTGATTGCAGCTTCATAATTTTTCAATTTTTGATTTAAGAAAGCTCGGTTATTGTATGTCATTGCATCTTTAGGGTCTAACCTTATCGCATCGTCATAAGCTTTTATGGCTTTGTTAGAATGTCCTGATTGCGTATAAAAATATCCAATCTTTTTAAAGGCAAAGGAATTCTTAGGATCTATTTTTGTTATCTTTTTATAAGCATTTAGTGTTCCTTGAATGTCGTTTAACTGCTCTTTACAGTCGGCAATTCTTTGATAGCATAGTTCAGCTCGATCATTCTTGGTATCTTTTTCAATACCGATTTTGTAATAACGCTTTGCATCAATTAGATTTCCTTGTGTTTCTAATAAAGAAGCAAAACCAAAATATGAATCAGGAAGTTCTGGATTCAATAACCACGATTGATTAAACCTTTTCATTGCAGTTTTCAAGTCATTATTATAATAATATCTCCAAGCATGGTCAATTTGAATAGCCGCGGAGCTATCAATTGTACCGAACTGTTTTAAGCAATCTTGAATAAACTCTTCGTCTAATTCTCTGTACTCTTTAGTTTTTTTGACTTCCCCATATCTTGGTTGAGTATTGTCAATTTTATTGTTCTGTGAATGGCAAGAACTTAAGATTGACAAAGTTAATAGTGAAGTTACTAGTAATTTCATTTTTTATATTGTGCCTAACATCTGAATAAAACCCTTTCAACTCTTTAGTATAGGATATATATCTATTTAGAACGTTATTTTATTATCAACTAAACTAGCACTTTCATATATACTACCCAACAGACTTTTTATTGTTTTGTTATTCATCGCTAAAACTCAAGTATAACTCTTCGCCGCTTTAGAGCTATTATGAACTAATAAAGATGTTGTGAAAAATAAAGGCAACATAGGGGAGAACACAACCATTGGCAGATCAAGTAAGGGTTTATGTCCTACCTATTTTAAAAACCACTATCATGAGCAGCTGAAATAGGCCACCAAAAAGGAGCAGTAGAAGTCAGTGGGGTTTTTAAAACTGAATTATGGATTACTACTAGAACTGGTGAGTAATCCAAATTTGTCCTTCGACTATCTCCTATAATCCAATTGACGAGTATGATGGATGAATTATACATCAAGTCTTATGCCTTGTAATACCGCCGTCTTATTGTATAATTGGACACAACTAGTCTAAAACAGAGTCATACTCAACTGCACATCCCAATGGGCGCGAATTTCAATAGGCCTTTGCAATTGCTAGATGAAGTTCGATCTACGATGCTACCTATTGATGTACTCTAGTGATAAATTAATGCCTTTTGACTTGTTTTTCGCCAAAGTACTTTGTTAGAGGTTTGAATTTTCCATTGTCTTTTGTTCAAGATTATTCATTCTATACCCCAAAATGCCGCTATTTATATCGATTGCAATATGTAGAAAAACTGCTATCCAAATATTTTCAGTAAAATAGTAAATAGTGGAAAATAAAAATCCCAAAATAAAAGAGGCTATAATGTTTTGCTTTCCCATACCGATATGAGTTGCAGCAAAAATTATATTTGTCAAAATAAATGCAATTAATAAATTGGCATTTTCTTTTAAAAACTCGAATAAAAAGAGTCTAAAAATTATCTCTTCACAAATTCCAGCACTTATAGATAGAATAACAAACCAATCAAATTCTTTTTTTGTCTTTGGTAGATAGCGGTATATGTCTTTCATTTTCTCCTTAACAACGGGGAGGGAGGCGGATGTGATATTCGACTGCTTATACTGTACAATCGTAAATGCCAAAGCTAAAACTGAAAATACAATACTGATTACAGTAAAATTCGGGTACAGATTTAATTGAGGGAGTTGTGTCGTAAAAAAATTAATGAGAATCAGAATTGTTAGACCCCAGAAGATTGTGATTGTTTGTTTGTAGTCAAGTAATCTAAACTTGTCGTCTTGCTTTATGCTATTGTTCGTTTTTTTATAGGTTAACAAAAAGTATGTTGGGTAAATTATCCCAATGAGCCCTGCTAAAATAGTTGTCCAAATCATTTTTATGTTGCTGCTATTAATATTTGTTGTTACGACCCTACCTCTAGAGTTAGCTTTAAAAATAGTGGTTTTGAAATATAGTAATTTTTTGTCCATTATTTTTAGGACATGCTAGGGGCTGTTTCTTATAAAAACTTGTTTTTGAATGGAATTGATTTAAAAAAATGGTGCATTCAAATTCATGCCATAAGTAAATCCGCTTTTTGCTAAAAGAATCATAGCCTATTTACTTTATACTTTGGATATGGTAAGAAGACTGGAAAGTGAAAATACCAGTAGATAATCCATTATCTGCAAAACAAGTTGTCCAGATGAAGTTGTCAAAAACCAAAAATAAATAAGAACTATTCAAAACTTTTTTTTGTGTATTCTCAAAAAAAATTAAAGTAATTCCTGTTGACTTGTTTTTTAACTCAGCACTTTTTTAGCAAGCGTTATTTATTTCAACTTAAGTTTATCAATCCTAGTTCCAACTGTAAATTCTTTCATTTCCTTTTCAAGATTATTGAAATCAACTTGTTGTACTTTCTTTATAACTTCTCCGTTTTTCATTACATAAATTTCATCACACGTATCCGCAAGAGTTGAAAAAATGTGAGAAGAAATAATTACTGTTTTTTCTAATTCTTTAAATCGTTTTATAATTTCAGTTATAATTAAATTGCTTTGTATGTCAACACCATTGAAAGGTTCGTCCAGAATAAATACATCATTTCCTTGTAAAAGAATTGCGGTTAAAGCCAATTTCTTTTTCATCCCTGTTGAATAAGTAGAGGCATACTGATTTAGGGGTAAGTCAAATATATTTTTGTGCTCAATATTGGATAGTTTTATTTGTCTTGTGTTGGCAAGTAGTTGTATGTATTCCCTTCCGGTAATTTTAGAGAAAAAAAACGGTTCTGTTAACAACAGTCCTAAATGGTCTTTTAGTTTAGTATAGTTAGATGAGATATTTCCTTTATAATCTTCAAGTCCTGAAAGGCACCTAAATAGAGTTGTTTTCCCTGCTCCATTTTCTCCAACAATGCCATATACTTTCCCTTTTTTAAATTCTAAATCTATTGAATTTAGAACTTGATTTTTACCGTAAAACTTTGATAATATTTCAATTTTAATCATTTAAAATGTCTTTTAATTTTTTAATCGATTGGTAATAAAAAAAAGGAATAAATATTAAGAGTATTGGCGGAAAGATTAAACTTGTTACAATCAAAATTAGTTGTGATACATTCATCTCATTTGGAAAAGACGAATATTTGGCAAAAATTATTGTCGTGAGATAAGCAAAACACAAAAGAATAAAAACAATTAAAATATCAATTTGATTAAAAAATGAAAAACTCAAAGTAATTATAATTGGCAAACTTAAAAGTAAAAAATTGATCAAGCATGTTTTTGTTTTTTCCAATAAAAATTCTTTCGGAGATAAATTATAATTCCAAACAAAATAGTCGTTTTCTATTTTTGAATAATAAGAAAAACAAGTTATTCCAATTAATAGCACAGAAAAGACACCTAGGTTAAAATTTCCAACGGATACTGAAATATAAGTTAAGACATAAGCTATTGGAAAAACATAAAATGTCTTTCTAAAGCCAACAGCAAATTCAAATGGTTTTTTACTAAACGGTGTTGGAATTGTTACAATCACATTTGTGCTGAAGTTGAACAGCATAATGATAATTACCAATAAATTTAATAAAATAGAAAACACAAATTGTTCTTTGTAAATTAAAAACAGAGTAAAAGGCAAGCAATAGAGGAGGTTTTCTACTACTCTTAATTTTTTGTATTTGTCTTTATTGAATATAGATTTTAAGAAATCATTTCGTTTAGGATCACTTAATCTTGAGACGAAACTTAATGCGATTAATCCGTAAACATAATTGGCGAATTCTGTGTTTCCGAAGAGATAATTGGAAAGCAGAATAAATAGAAACAGTAAAAGTGGATATCCTATCAAAAGTGGAAGTCCAAAATCAATCATTTTCCTATTCAGCATTTTATATTGAAGTTGGAAGTATTCTTTCATTCGTAATATTGACCAGATTTAGTAAAATATTCTCTTTTTGTAAGTTTAGTTTTTGTGAAAAAAATGTTATTCTGTCCATATTCATATTTATAACACGAAAATAAGAGCCTATAGAGTTTTATAATTCAGTCAATTTTATGAGTAGTTTTTCATTAACCACAGCGGTAATGTATAAGCGTAGTTGAATTTATAAAAAGCCAAATTAGTAAAAATAGAACTAACCAGTGGAAATTCTTAAGGAATTTCCATGTGGATGGGAAAACCAAGCAATTAATTTTATTCTCTATTGGCAATAGTGAATTATCATAAAAAGCTGTAAGTGAATCTATTTTGGTCTCCAAATGTTTGATCATTCAGAATCGATTTATAAATGCTATTTGCTTTTACAAATGCTTTTGAATACCCTGTATTTTTTGTTTAACTTTTTTTGTTAAATATTAAACAAATATAAATATTTATTATACGTTTGTTTAACTCGAATTAAATAAAAAATTATGATGAATAGAAATTTACTAGCTTTTTTAATGATAATCCCTTTCTTTTTTATCAGTTGCAGTGATGATGATGGCTACTCAAATCCTGAACCACCTGAAATAACTGAACTAAATTCTAAAATTTATACTCTAGGAACAGTAGGTGATTTTGGAGTTTCTGGCACAGCTAAATTTATAGAAAATAGCGATGCCACATTATCCATTGAATTAGATTTACAAAATACACCAGCAGGTGGTATCCACCCTGCACACATTCACTTTAACACTGCTGTTGAAACTGGTGGCATAGCTTTGACACTTGAAGATGTAAACGGAGATACGGGGAAAAGTACAACTATATTTACAACCCTTAATGATGGTACTGATATCACATATTTAGAGCTGCTTGATTTTGATGGTTATATAAACGTTCATTTAAGCGCGACTGAATTATCTACAATCGTTGCACAAGGTGATATAGGACAAAATGAGCTTACAGGCGAAACCATCAGCTATGATCTAAATGAAAGAGACGTTCCTGGTATTAATGGTACTGTTGTATTTGCCAAACGTGTTAATCAAACAACCTTGGTCTCTATCAACCTCACTGGTACTCCTGCCGGCGGAAGACATCCAGCACATATACATGAAAATGATATTGCTACTACAGGAAATATTATCGTTGGTTTAAATCCAGTAATTGGAGATAGTGGTATTAGTAAAACGCAAGTAGAAGCCTTAGTTGGTGGTGCTGCGGTAACTTATACCGAGTTATTGACTATTAACGCATACATAAATGTTCATTTGAGTAATGCTGATTTAGATACAATCGTTGCTCAAGGAAATATTGGTTCTAACGCAGGTACCGATCCAGGGGGTGCAGAGTCAAAGACTTATGATGTAACCAATAGCGGAGCTTCAGCATATATTTTTAACGGAGAAGGGCTTTCAGACTCAAATAATCCAGACTTTACATTTAAAAGAGGAGGTACGTATACTTTTAACGTAACTGTTCCAGGTCACCCTTTCTATATAAATTCAGTAAGAGGAACAGGGACAGCTAACACATATAATTCAGGTGTTACAAATAATGGTGCCGTATCTGGAACAATCACATTTACTGTTCCTACAGATGCACCAGATACGTTGTATTACAATTGTGAATTTCACAGCTCTATGACTGGAATGATTACTATTATAGATTAATTGATCGTTGATTAAAATAACAGTGTTTAAAAAAGGGGGATGGCTACACCATCCCCCTTTTTATATTGAAGAATTCAATTATAAATCTAGCAGAAAAAACCCTCACTCTTGTTTGGTAAAAATTCAAATGCTCTGTATCCTTAAAAACAAATTGTGACAATCCAAATGATAGTATCACCGCACTTATAACACCGATAAATGAGTTCTGATCTATTAGAACAAGACCACTTTCATTAAAAGGAAGAATACCAGGCCATTGCTCATCTTAAGAATTGCTATTTAAAGAACTTAAAATTAGTAAGGATATAAAGAGATGCCTCATCGTTCTGTTTTGATAAAACAACACCTAACTTTTTTAGTATGCTACTATTAATTACGGCATTTATGTGTAAGATTAGTCGGATGATTAAATAACTAAATTAGTGAAAAATGAAATGAACGAGAGGAAGTTCCAATGGACTTTTCATAAGTAAGCTAAAAACAGGCAATTAAGTTTACACGTTTTAAAGGTATCCATCCCACCAACTACATATAGCAAGTCAAACTGATTATGTTTATCAGGTAATTCCGGGTAAAAAACTTCTCTTATGTATTCTGTAGTTTTTTGTAATTCTGGGGATACAAATCTTTAATATTCTTGTGGTTGATGGACATAATATTTTCCAAAGTGTACTTTAACCACTGATAAGGGTTCACCTCGTGTTTTTTACAGATTGCAAAGAAGGAATACATAATTGCCCCTCGTTGTGCCGCATCGTGAGAGCCTGCAAAGAGATAGTTCTTACGTCCCAAAGCTAATTTTCTTATAGCATTTTCAGTGAGATTATTATCTATCTCGAGAACCCCATCATATAAATAGGCACTGAGCTGGTCCCACCGGTTCAGGCTGTAACTCATAGCTTTACCTATTGTGCTTTTTGGCAGGATATGGTGATCCTTTAGCTGGTTTACCATCCATTTTCCAAATTCATCAATGATCCCCAAGGACTCGTCCAGCCGAAGCTTTTTTCGCTCTTTTGGATTTAAATTATTCTCCCGTGCCTTAGCCTCGACTTTGTAGAGCTTCTGGATAAAAGTAAGCGCTATCTCTGCCTTTAGTTTATCATTGTCCCGGGCTTTATCAAATTCCCTTCGGGCATGAGCCCAGCAATTAAGGTGAGTAACCCCTTCGCGTTTTCCAATTTTATCATAAACAGAATACCCATCACTTTGCAGGTAGCCCTTAAATCCTGATAATACATGCGCTGCAGCCTGGGCGCTGCGCCCCGACTGATAATCAAAAAGCACCGTTTTATCTATAGGACAATGGTACACCCAGTAGTATCCCTGATGGGTGGTGCCTTTCTTTTTCTTATCGATGACTTTGATGGGGGACTCATCGGCCTGGAGATACCCCTTTGACCGAATATCTTCCAGCAAATGCTGATAAAGAATATCCAATATTTTAAGGCTTTGCCTGGTCCAGCCTTCCAAAGTGGAAGAGGCAATAGGAATATCAGCTCTTTTAAAACGCTGAAGCTGGCGGTAAAGAGGGAGATGGTCTTCATACTTATCGACCAGAATGGAAGCTAAAAGCCCGGCTCCCGGTATTCCTTTTTCAATAACTCGCTCTGGAAGCGCTCCTATTACAACTCCTTCTTTATTCCGAGGAGCGTATTTATAGCGGATGTAGCGTTTGATGTAATATTTGGAAGGCTCATATTCTAATTCCTCGGTGATTTCTTCTCCAATACAGACCATATCGCTTAAATCGCCCTCAGGGTAGATCTTGATTTCTTCCACGGGAAGATGCTGCGGAAGCGGTACTCGACCTTTATGAGCAGATTTCCTTTTTCGGCGCTCATAGGTAAGCTTTTCCTTTACTTCTTCTTCCTGCCTTTGTGCTATTTCTGGCTCCATCTCAAAGGGAAGGCTCATTTGATCCTTATCACCCTCGAAGCGTTCTCTTTTCTGTCCGTGAACAATCCGTTTGTACTGAGCCAGTTGAAACTCCAAATCCAAGATCTTATAGTGTGCCTTTTCAACATCCTTTCCCTTCTTCTGAAGTAGGCTCAAAAGTTGGTCTTTAGTAAGGTTTTCCAGGGCATTTTGCATAGGATAAATATACAAAAACCGATACTTTGAACCTAGCGTTAACCCCTGTTTTTACTGATAAAATACGATTATTTCCTAGTGTGAATAGCGCAGTTTCTGAACACTTTTTTTAACCGTAATACCCTCGATCATCAGCACCAGTTGCGGCCAGCTGAAACTAGTCTGGCCTTCCCTTATTGCAGGTGGAGTGAAGCTTCCCCGCTCCAGGCGTTTATAGTATAAAACAAAGCCGCCCCGTTCCCAATGAAGGAGCTTCAGATGGGTGCGATTCCGGTTAAGAAAAACGAACACATCGCCACTTGTGGGCTCCCTATTCAGTTCATTTCTTACCAGTCCGCTTAGGCCATGGAAGGATTTACGCATATCACAGGGCTTGAGGTAAAAGTGATAACAATGGGAAGAACCTAGCGAGAACATTAGTAAAGTTTTACTAACCTTGCAATTAATGCCAGATCCGGTGAACTCATTTGAAGCTTGACCCCATTGGGGTAAATAAATTCCATGGCACTGGCTGAAGATTTCAATCCAGTGTCTACTTCCACAAAA
This sequence comes from Psychroflexus torquis ATCC 700755, assembly GCF_000153485.2. Lineage (NCBI taxonomy): Bacteria > Pseudomonadati > Bacteroidota > Flavobacteriia > Flavobacteriales > Flavobacteriaceae > Psychroflexus > Psychroflexus torquis. The sequence goes on from NC_018721.1 coordinate 1,866,745, forward strand.
CCGCCCGGGTGATCTTCCTCTTTCTTTTTGCGTATCCAGTAACTAAAAGTAGAAGGGCTGATCCCTCTTTCTTTGCTAAAGGCTTTTGACGAAAGGCCACTACTTTGATATTCCGTTACCAATTTGTACATTTCTTCGTGTTTGCTCATAATAAATATTATTTTAGAGCAAAGCTATCGAGAGAAAGTCAGGTGGTCAATATGTGGTTGGTGGGGTGGATACTTTTAAAGCACAGTTTTTATTCCATTCTTAGTATTTCCAGTAGTCTATTTAGTTGATGATCTTCTTTCAAGAATATCTGATCCAAGTTCCTTTCTATTTTAATATCAGGTGCTGTACCAATTCCATCTAATATTTTACCGTTTTTTTGAAAAGAAACCATTGTGCTTATTTTCCCGCGTAATTCTGAATTTGGTAGTTCAAATCGCTGGCTGTTTCCACTCGAACCGTCAGTGTTCACTCCAACTATTTTTATGTTTGGTAATCCCTTAAATGTTGAAACAAGAATAGAAGCAGCGCTAAAACTTCTTTCATTGGTTAAGATACAAATAGGCTTATCATAATGATACTTGTCTTTTGTGATTTTCTGACCATTGAAAATATAATAATAATATTCGCTAAACTTATCATTATCCAAGTTATACATTGGCTCAAAAGAAGTCATAAATTTATCCACTGTATTTTGTTCTCGCCTATCCAACTCATCTCTCGAAAATAAGAAGCGATTATGCAACTCTTTCTTTAATTCATCATTCAACGGTAGTTTGCCGCGTTGCCTTGTGGCGTTAACGACATACACGGAATTTGGATCGACAAAATACCCCGCTAATTCTTGAATTAAATCACGTGTTCCACCACCATTATCTCGTACATCTATAATTAAGGCATCAGTTTCTTTTGCCTTTATCATAAAATCATTGAGATACTCAAAAAATACTGGGCTATCGTCTATGCTCAACATATCTACAATCTGGATATATCCGATGTTATCTTTTATCGTAAAAAATTGTTGGATAATCTCTATGTCATTTAACTGCTCTTCTCGCAAAAAGAAATTTTTCTTATGAAATCGCTCATCCCATAAATAAGCCTTGTTCTCATCTGATACTAATTTGATATCCACGACTTTCTCGATTCCGTTTTCATTTGTAAGCGTTACTGGAAGCGTATTAGGCAAGTTGAAGTTGATATTTAGAATGCTAAAAACGGTCTCTATATCTCTCAGATCTCTAATTGCAAGAAGAGAATACGAACTTTTTGGGGCGAGCTGTTCGCTAGGAATAATTTTTGGCAATATCTGGTCTAGTGGTATATTATTTATAGATTTTAGGTACGGAAATTCTGAATTCCAAAAAGCGTATTCTTTATTCGCCTTATCATATTCGAGTACTAATACTTTGCCTTTAAATGGTGCAAATGATAAGGGAAAATAGAGTGTTTCTGGTAAATCATAACCTTTTATATAAGAATGCCTATCGCCAATTTTTCCAATAGTTTTGGATAAGAACAACCCAAAACCAGATTTGGTGATTTTTGTTCCATCTAATTGGTCTAAATAGTTGTCAAAATCCTTTCGGTAATCAAATCCGTTTAATCCTTGATATGAAGATTGGTTTTTAAGAATACCGTCAAGAATTTTCAAGTCGTTTTCAATTTCGCTTTTCGTTAGATAATCAGTATCCTTTTGTGCATTGCAAAAAAGTGTGAAAATTGATAATAAAATGACTGTGAAAATTTTCATTGCCTATGTTTTTAAATGTTCATTAAAGCATACAGGTTGTTGCCTACTTTTGGTGAATGATTAAGCAACTAATTTAGCAAACAAATCACAGATAGAAAATTCCAACGGAATTTTCCGGAGGTACACTGACCAAAGTGATTAAGTATACACTGAATTTCCATTTCGTTGTGTTTCAGTGTCATAATTATTCGCCTTAATTCTTTTATTTCAGCATTTGAATGAATTCGGTCAGTGAATTATTCCGCTATATTTTTAAATTCCGATTGAGTGAGGATTATACGACCGGCTGAATTACTCACATAATTAAGTTATATACGTTCGCTTAAATCCAATTTTAAAAGAGGGTTTTTAGTATAATTATCGCGCAAATTTCTTATCAGTGTAAATGGTATAGGACAGAAGACCGCTTTATTTTTAATCGTGGTTGCTAGGGTTTTTAAGTTTGGAACAGCCTCACAGGTATGCAGCTATATCAGCATCAAACCAACGGCCAGAAAGTCTGAGAGCAGTGTTAGAGTTAGGGCAAGAATCAGTATGGTGGTTAATAAAAAGCTGCGTCATATGCTGTTTTTATATTCTCTTAGGGCCTGTAAGCACAACAAAGCGTATCGGGAAATTATCAGAATATAGTAGGCAAAAGTTAGAAGCTAGCCTTAATTGCCATAGCCAACAAGCTACTCAAACAGTGTTTTACTATTACAAAAACAGCCAGGCCATATGATGAAAGTTACGTTTCTGTGTTGTCTAAATAAATAAAGAAAAATCAATTAAAAAGCTTGAAAAATCAGTCTTATGAAGTCTAAACTACTAATGTTCCATATTAAAGTAGAAAAGAGTTGTTTTTACCTCAGTTCTGTGTTGTGCTTAATATTTTTAGTTCACTTGCTCAATTTCAGTATTCGAAACGCTCCTTGAATAACCAAAACAAAAACGATTGTCCCAATAATCAAATCAGGTTTATTAGAACTCAAATAATTTACTAAAATTCCTGCTACAATTACTCCTAAGTTGATAATCACGTCATTTGAGGTGAAAATCATACTCGCTTTCATATGTGCTTCTTCTTTACTTTTTGACTTTTGTAAAATGTAAAGACAAATTCCGTTTGCTATAAGAGCAAAAATCGAAACGATAATCATTGTTGAAAAATCGGGAAGTTCCTTGTCTCCGAAAAATCTCCTTAAAACTTCTAAAAATCCAATAATCGCAAGTGTTATTTGAAAATATCCAGCAAGTTTCGCAATTCGTTTTTTCTTTATTAGCGTTCCCCCAACCGCAAACAAACTAATTCCGTACACAAAACTGTCCGCAAGCATATCCAAGCTATCCGCAACGAGTCCTATAGATTTTGAAATCAGTCCTGTTGTCATTTCGATAATGAAAAAGGCGAAATTGATTATAAGTACAGACCAAAGTAGTTTTTTTTGGTTTTGGTTTTTTTTAAAATCCGTTTGGTCAGTTTTTTCCGTTGAAATTTTTTTCCCACCTAAGTTCAGCTCGATAACAGACTTTTCGATTTGGTCAATTTCTCCAGTGTGAAAAACGATCAATTTTCGGTTTACAATATCAAAGTCTAAATTCGCAATACTCGAAATTCCGTCCAATTTCATTCGGATTAGATTTTCCTCTGACGGACAGTCCATTTTGGTAATTTCAAATATCGTTTTTTTCAATCAGTTTCTGGATTTTTAAGCATTAAGCAGTAGAGTAGAGCCTGATTGCTCTTCTCATATTCGCTATACGAATATAATAAAACAATCAACGCCGCCTTCATCTAATACTTCGACAGACCTACCTGCCAAGGCACGACAGGCAGGCTCAGTGCACCGCCATGCTTAGATTTTTCCCTCCCACAGCATACCTCGTTTTTGTCAGGATTTCGTAGTTTTCCATCTATAACCACGCCATCCCTGTGACTCCGGTAGATGGTTACACTTCATACTACTGTCTATCCATGCAACATAACAGGGTTCGAGAACGTCGAAACTCCCCCCAATCTATAGATACACTTATCGAAGCTACTATGAGTTCACACTTGCGTAGTACAGCTTGGTTATTTGGACATGCCAAGCTTTAGCAAAACAGTCACAAATTGAACTGTCGGCAGCTCTTCTAAATGAACAGCAAATTATTAAGGTAGGATTTACAGCTACTGGAAAACCACAACTTCATAGCGCACCAACGATTTTGCTAAACTGCTTTTTAAAGCAGTTTAGGTTGTGCTGGCAAAAGTTTATTAATACTTAACCGTTACATTAAATCCTATACTTACAGCTCCCTTTTTTTGCCAATAATCTTGACTAGTCTTCTTGAAAATTATAGGACTCCCTAAAAACCCTGCGGAGAAAGACAGCCCAAATTCATCCCCTAAATTTTCAATCCACTCCAAAGTGACAAAGAAATCCTCATAGACTACAATGTCATAATCACGAAGATCAACAGTAAGTATACCTTCTTTAATTTGACTGACAATTATGATGTTCTCTTTCAAAAGACTTTTATTGGGTAATCCATTTTTCAAATCATAAAAATTGAGCCTAAACTTAAGAGTATCGTACTCATTTTTGACAATAGAGACATTGAAATCTTCAATGTAAGTTGGGCTTTTCTTAATTTTAATTTTTATGCCGATTTCATTACCTAAATTGTTTGATGAGAATCCACCGCTAATTCTTTTAGAAGTAGTTTTATTTCCAAGAATTTTTTCTTTTAATTTTCTACTTGAAACAACAACCTCTTGTAAATTACTGATTTCTTCTTCCAGTTGAATACTTGGATTATTGAGAATTATAGTTTTAAAATTAGATACTTTAAAGATCAGAGGTTTATAACCGATCGATGAAATTTTCAATGTATCGTTATCGTATTTTTCATTCAGTTCAATTTGAAAGCCTCCTTTATTATTGGAGACTGTTCCAATGCTTTTTCCAACAACCCCTATATTAACATAAGACAGAGTCTCTTTAGAATTCTTATCTACTATACTTCCCTTATATGTTTCTTGAGAATATGATTTCGATGAAATAAGAAGAAGTAGTAATATAATTTTTCGCATGTTTTGATTTATTTTAGGTAACGTTTAGTATATAGTTTGTTGCGTGTTTAAGCAACTAAATTAGTAAAAAAGTCACATATGGAAAATTCCAGCGGAATTTTCGTAAGCAAGCGATGACCAATAATAAATTATATACCGTGTTACCCTTTGTTATTTTTCAACTCGCGAGTTTATAGTGGTTCACAAGCACAGAAGCAGATATTTGTAAGATTCGCTCCAATTCCCTAATCATATCAACAGTCAATCTTTTCTTACGGTTTAAGACTTCTGATACTCGACTTTTCCCGCCGATAATTCCAACTAAATCTTTTTGTCGCATATTCAATTCTTCCATTCGGATTTTTATCGCTTCGATTGGGTCAGGTGCTTCAATTGGATAATGTTCGTTTTCATAATTCTCGATAACCAATGAAAGAATTTCCGCTTCATCGCCTTCTTTTGTGTCAATTGACGCATCGAAAATCACTTCCAAACGTTCTAGAGCATTTCGGTAATCTTTGTCAGATTTAATTGGCTTTACATTCATAATATTATTTTTAAATCGTGTCTGCATTTATTTTGTCATATTCAGCATGTGTGCTGATAAAACGAATAAATGCCCATTGCTTTTCATAATTGAACTTTACAATTAGTCTGTAAGAATTTCCTTTAATATTGAAAACTACTCGACTATATTTTAGAATGCTTGCGTTGATGTAAGTTTGTTTTACATCATTTGGTGAAAACCATTTGGCACTTTTGGTGGTATCATACCAAGTTTTCAAATACTGTTCGGAATCAGCGTGTATTTCCCAATATTCCCGAAGTGTACTTTTTGCAATTATTCGTTTCATCGATTCAATTATAGCACAAATATACAATTAGTTCTCAAATGTTGAACTACTGACGAATATTCTTTTTAATAAAGGCTAACGTGATGTGTGTGGTTAGATTCTGTGTTAGTATGCAACAAAAAACCCATATTTTTTTAAAACGGCTTTAAGCTACTTTCTAAAGGGCAATAGTATTTTACTCTAATTTCTTTTTTTCGTCTATATAAGTTGAATCAGATTGCTTTTTAATTGATTTTAGCATATCCATTTTATTCAATATTTCTAATTGTTGTTTTGAAATCCTTTGCATATTATTGAATCGTATTCTTTTTTCAACTCCGCTTTTAATTAATTCAGAGTTTAGAGATTCAAGATTTGATAATACTGCAAGTTCATTAATACTTGCATAATCTCTCATATTATTTCCTTCTAGAGATAGTTTTGGATTTGACTCTTTCCATTGTTTAGCCGTACAGACAAATAAAGCTACATTTAATAAATCTGCTTCTTCTGCATATTCAATCCATTGTTTTTCAGTTGTATATTTTGATTTTGGAATAATATGATTTTTAACAGCGTCAGTATGTATATGATAATTTACCTTACTTAAAACTCTCTTTACATCCCATTCTAAATTATGTTGATTAGTATCAATTTCTTTTAATCTCTGATACTCTTTTACAATATAAAGTTAAAAAATTGGACTAATCCACATTCCGAAATTATAATCCTTTAATAAGTCTTCGTCAGTTTCCAATTGATGTTTCCAAAGTTGGATATTCTTTTTAGTAATCGGAAAATTAAGTTCTGGACTTTCCCATTGATAAACAATATTACATCATCCCAATCAAAAGACTCTTCTGTGATTAATTTATTTGCATAGTTTTCAAAATCATTTTCTGCGATTTCTCCATTCAGATTTTGGTCGCATTTAGCGATTAAATTAGAGCGTGGTATTTTGATTTCTTGGTTCAATTTTGGTTTTTCTTCAAATGATGCACAACGACCTGGCAAAGAAATCGCAGGGAGTTTAAAATTTTACCCTTTCAGTTTAGTACTTAGACAAGCCAAATATTTTTACAATTATTTTTCTTTCTTCGTTATCAAAATTTTGGTTTGGCGGTTTTCAATCGAAGCTCAAAACTTCCATTTACCACCAAAACCCCTATGTCTTTTAGCCATTGTTAGCGGTTCGTTGTTTATTTGCTTTATAAAAACCAATTTTCATCTTTAGCGATTTGTCCGACTGCCTTAATATTTTTGTTCGCAAATATTCTACATGATCTTTCTGCACAAGAAGCAATTACACGAGGATATTTTTTCGACTCGGTCATTATTGTATTTGCGATTTCTATTGGCAATTCTTTAACTTCATTTAGACGGTGATTATAAAAACGATATGATCTTTCCTCATAATTTGTTAGTGTAGCATAAATTTCCTTTACTTCATTTAAAAGTGTCAAGTCTAGATTGTTTTTCAAATACTTTTCAATTAGGTATGATAATCTAATGTCGCCAATAGCCTTCATTTTTTGAGTAGCACTTGACAAGTTTTTATAAATGAAATTAAGTCTTGATTCTTCGGAGAAACGATGGCTTATAAGATATATAACTTCATTTTCTATTGCGTTTTTGACTAAATATTTTGCAATTTCGTTTGACTGTGAATTACTTAAATTAGATTGTCTTGCTGTCTTTTTCAAACTATCATTTAAAGTCAAAAATTCATCTTTAGACAGTTTATTTATTTGAGTTGAAATATTTGCAATTTGTTGAATAATAGTTTTTGGAGTTGCCCATGTTAGAAGGACAAGAAGTGTGAAAGCTATATCGGTTGAATTTTGTAATTGCAATTCCCAATATTTAATATTTCCTGATTTCATTCTAGCACATCTTACACGTTTACAAAGTGATTTTGAAGAATCTGTTAGAACGGAAAACTCATCATAAGTTTCGTTTTTCGATTTAATACCAGCTGAAATAACAGCTATGATTTTAATTGCACATGTATCTTGGAAAATACCTCTAAAACTTTCTACCAATAATTCCCAAGGTTCTATATTATTTTTCCATTTTGTTATTTCATCATTTAAACTTTTTGAAATAAGGTTTGCGAAATTCTCAATTGATTTATCAATTTCATCTTTTACTGAGATTGTGTTAATAGGTTTTTCTTGTTTAACATCTTGTGGGAAATTTCTAACTCTTTGAGAAATGGAATTTAAAAAGGGTATATTGGAATCATCGCTATTCAATATATTAATCAATAAATATGGGTGGAGCATTATAGTTAAGAACTGTAAACTATGATTAAAATACTTTCTTTGATGAACTGAAATTTTACTTTGCAGAACCCCGTTTAAAACTACTTGCTTTATATCAAGGTCTGAATCAATTACATCTAATCTGTTACCATCAATTAAAATTTGTAATCGTTTTTCCTTTTGTTCTAAGTCACCTTCCCTTATTATGTTGTGTAGTTGTTTGTTTTCAATTTTGTGAATAATTTCTAATTGATAAGCATATTCAAACCACTTAGTTAGTTTTTCGTCATTAAGGTTCCTTACATTATTTAACCAAAGTTCTAGTGTTTGAAAAGGATTGTTGCGGACAATACCTATGAGCTCAGAAGCGTAGTCATTCTGAGGAAATTTCTTTAACTGGTCAAAGCATTCAATTGTTAATTCCAAACGTCCACATTCATTCGGTAAAAGAATAGGTTCATTATTCCCTCTGCGACCTTCTTGGTTTATTATATTCCCAATATTAATACCGTCAACAATAATCCTAACAACATCATTCAGTAGCAAAGGGTATTGCGTAAAAACCCAATCAGAAAGGATTTGAGAAGTAAGTAGTCTAGGATAATTTGTATTTTTCAAAAACAGATCGTCTTGTAATTCCTTTAATTTTTGAATCAACATTGGCAATTCTCCCTTGTCAAAACAACCAGAAAAAAATCGTACTACATTATGCCAATAGAAGTTACGTGAAATTGCATCAAATCTTTCGGGTTTAGTACCTGTTTTTTCTGAACCAGCAGGTGAATAAGGTGATGTGTTATATAGATATTTCGCACAAAAATATTCTCTTAAAGGTTGAACTTCAAACTCATATGTTCCTTGAACTCTTGAAACTAATGCACAAACCCTTTCTTCCATTACATGAAATAACTTGTCAGCAATATCAGTTTTATGTCCTTCTTTAGTTAGATAAATTTTTAATAGTGATTGTAAATCATCAATGTGTATGCTTCCACTGTTATTATGAAGTTCTGCTTCTGAATGCAATACCCATGCTAAATATTGATGTATATCAATAATTAAATCCCTATGATCTCTAATAGTAATGTTCTTTTCAGATTCACGATTAAAAAAAAGTTCTATGTAGCTATCATATAAAGCGGTTCTTTTATTTGGTAAAGATTCACCTCTTGTTCTTAAAAGACTAATAAAGATTGCGAGTTGCATTGGGCTTTTTGCCAAATCTTTTAAATGAGGGAGCTGGAGTTTCTCTTCTACTAATCTCTTTATTTCGTTACCTTCTTTATTATCTAATCTACTGGCTTTGACCCATCTTTCTACATATTCCTTTGTAATAGCTGGTGTAATGTCGGTTAATTCAAAATGCGGATAAATATCAGTAGAAAAGCCAATAGTATCTGAAAAAGCTGCAGGGCGGCTAGTAATAATAATTTGTAAAGATTTAGAGTTTTCAGATATTCTATTAATTCCCTTATTTATAAAATCGATAACTTCTTCTCTGATTTTATTATCGGCAATTTCATCAAATCCATCAAAAACAAATAATATGGAGCTTAGTTTGGTAATAGCAACTAAATCACTTGAATTGAAATCATCGATTTAAGAATGATATACAATGTGACCAACTAAAAAAGATTCAAGTGAGTTTTTCCAAATACTATTATAATATTCTTCATTAAGTCTTCCTTGATATGGGTTTTTGTTTTCAACCCACGATGCAATATGTCTTAGATCAATTTTAAATGGTAATCTAATAGGAGTGTTTTTTGCATGGTCGGGTAATAACACTAAATCGCTTGTTTTATTTAACAAACGTGCTCGATGAACCTGACATATATACTGTGAAATTGTTGATTTTCCTTGGCCTGGACCCCCTTCAAGTAAGATCCTTTCAATCTCATTTTGTATTTTTGGATGTAAAAGAAAACTGGCCGCACCAACATTTTCACGTTCTTCGAAAAGAAAATGGTCTTCGAAGTTAATAATCTTCTTTTGATAATTTTCGAAATGATTTAGAGTCCTTTTAAGATTTTTATTTTTTTCATTATACTTTCTAATTTTTATTGGAACATCCGTGAATAAATCAAATAATCTATTTTCCAAATCAATCTGCCTAAACTTAACTTTATTATCAGTTATATATTGGTCTGCCAAATATGCTTTAACTACACTTTCACGTCTTTCTTTATTTTCATTAATGTTTTGAAAAAGAACTGAATTTAAAATATCTTGTCCATTTATTATTTCAGGAAAAGACCACTTAAAAATCGGGTCTTTTTCAAATAATCGGGATAAATCATCACGCCACCAGCAGACTGAAGGTATTTTAATATAAGATTCTAGAATTTCATTTACCTTATCTTTAGAACCAGCATCCAAAAGCGCAGTGCCTCTAACATTAGTTAAAAGATAGAATTTTTTTGCTCCTCTTGGAATTAGCTTGTCAATTTTTGGAGCCTCATCTTTTATGATTTTAGTTAACCACTTGTGCACATCTGGAATAGAATTAGGATTACGGACAAATTTAACTTGAAATACAATGAATTCTTTTTTTGTTGAATTCATGAAATAAACCAAAGAGTCTCTACCTCCATCTGGTTGTCCGACAGGGAATGATTGAGAGTCGGGAAATTCCTTCGCAATTAGGCAATTGCAAAATTCTTGAAATCTTTCGTCTCCTAAATTTTCATATAAATAGTCCATTGTTTGTTTATTTGTTTCCTGTCTTATAATTCTGACTAACGTTTTTATAATGTTTTGAATATCAATCGTTAGTAATTTTTATTTTTAGTATATTTTTTCACCTTTTCTCTTCAATCTAAACGTTAGCTTAAAGTATTTATTTGTTTTTTCCACAAAGGGCGGAATTACTGCAAACATCCGTATAAACCCTATTCAAATCTTCAGTATTGGTTATATATCTATTTAGGACGTCGTTTTACGTTTATCTAAGCTAACACTTTTGGGTATACTATCCAATGGAATTTTTATTGTTTTATTGTACTTTGCTAAAACTCAAGTATAAATTCCGTGGTTTTGAGCTATTATGACCTATTGCAGTCTAGATATGTCTTAAGCCTGTTCCGCATTTTATAAAGTGTGCGGCAAAACTATGATGTAAATGTGTGGAATGCTCCAAGGCTTAGTCTTGGTGTTTTTACAGCTTTGATTTGCCTTTTTTATAAATTATGGAATCTCCCTAAGTGTAGCTGTAAATTTAAATTTTTGTAAACTTCCAAAAATCGTTTTTTGGGACAGGTGCTTCGTAAGTTTTAATTTCGGCAGAGCCAGTGACTTGATACGATAATTTCCAAGCATGCAGGCAAATCGATAAAGGAAAGTATTCTTGTCCTTATACAGAAACCTCTTTTTTTGTTACCGTAGTGTTGCTCTATAAACGTCACACATACCTCCAGAACCACATGCAGAGTCATAGATAATGCCTTGATAAGGCTCTATCATTTCGGCAATCAGGTTTACAATACTTTTTGGAATGTAAAATTCTCTTTTTCCTTCTTTAATAGCAAATTTAGCAAGAAAATACTCATGTACTCGCTAGATTCTATTAAACCTCTTAATTTATCGCAAGATTGCCAAAGGCTTTCTTCTATGGATTTTATTTTTTCTTATTTAATCAAATTCATTATTTTTAAGGCTTTGTACCAATAGTAAAAACCTGATTTGTCTGGTTGTTTTTTTAGTCTGTTCAAGAAATTCCAATCAGGATCTTCAATGTTTAATTCCTTTATATCTTGATCTTGAAAATAGTCGATTGGTGATAAATCTTTGTGCAATATTTTAGCTGATACATAGGCAATATGTGCAGCAGCAAGAACAGCATCATCAATCCTAAAATTGCCAACCATTAAAAAACCAGTACCAAAAGCTCGTATTCCTTTTTGTAGCTCAATAAATTTTTGTTTTTCATCTGCTGAGCCTTTTCCTTTTTTAGCAAGAATTGCACAGGTGTCTATGGTGTCCTGCAACACCTTTTTAGGAGTTAAATCTGATGTTTCAGTCTTACGATATTCAATTTCTTGCACTGCAAAGACTTCAAAACTTTGAGCAACAATTTCCATATTCTCTAGTCTTTCGAAGAGTTTACTTAAATCAAATAATTGTTTACAAATCTCCATAGAAAATGGCTGTTGGTCTCTTCCTTTAAAATAGGGAATCCCAACAGTATTTGGAGTAAAAGCCGTAAGCTTATCACCTGTAATAGCTTCAATAGTGGGCACTGTAATGTTCGTTTCACCTTCTGTCTCAATCCATTTGGTTTGAACTGGTTTTTCAGTTAATTCTGGGTAAATAGCATCTTCAATTAATACATCTAAGAGAATGGTTCCAGAATATTTACCTTTCGTTACAGAATCAAAAGTAAAAGAATAATGAGCTTTTGGAACACCTTCTTTATAACTGCGGTGTTCATCTAGTTCAAATGATTTAAAGTTTGATGAATCAATAACGGTATTCAATAGTGTTTCTAGGGTTTCTCTGTCGGTATTACAAATGATATCAATATCGATGGAGAATCTATTTCCTTCTTCCAATAAGAGTACAAGGCTGGTAACACCTTTGAAAACAAAATTTAGACCATTAGCTTTGATGCGTTCTAGTAAATGTAACACATAAATCATTTTTTCTAGAATGGCTTTGTCTATTCGCTTGTGAGCTGCTTTTTTTTTGAAAGTGTCTAACCAATCCTCCGTAAAGCAATGTTCCTTTATCATTTGATGATGTCTTTTACTAGAGGGTACATAGTGTTGGTCATAAACTGCTTAATGTCTTGTTCTCTTTCTCTACGTTTGGCGTAACTGAATAATTTGGTATAGTTAAGTGTATAGTTTTTTAAAGCATTTTCATAGATGTGCATCAGCTCAGCACCTTGGTAGAAATAGAATAATTTGTTTTCTGTATACAGGTCTACTAATATTTTTTCAAGCAGGGGAGTATAGAATTTAGTTTTCTTTTCAGCTCTTTTTGAAATGGGCGATCTAGTGATGAGTTTTTTTATGATAACAGGCTTTTGACTCTCTGAGATATAAAATTCAATCGCTTTTTCATCTGGATTTAGATAGAAATCGAATCGAAAAGAATCTTTCAATTCGTAATAGAGCGATTCAACACAGTCTTTTTCAATTTCAATGATGATTAATTTTTTTCCTGCTTGATGTTGAGAAAATTCATTTATCCAATCAGTGTCCCAAACACAGTATTTTACATCTTCAAAACGCTCAGAAATAACTTTGGCAAGTTTTAAAATCTCTCCAGAAATTTCAGGTTTATATTTTGGTTTGTATGAAATGGTATAATAACCTCTTTGAATAGATTTGATAATATTCTTATTCTTAAGGTCATATATTCTCCAACCAAATGTGCCTTCTTTCAGATTTGGCTCGAAATACCTAAAAAAATCAAATAGCTCTTCTCTTGAGAAAGCCTCTCTGTTCTTAAATTCCTCTAGAAGTCTATTTTCAATGATTTTCGGCATTTAAAAAATTTTATTTATACCAAATATAGTAAAAATTGGCGAATATTGGAAATCAAATAAACGCCAGTAAATAAAATAACTGGCTAATATTAGAAATAGTCATTGAGTACGTTGGAAAAAGAGCTTGACTGTGCGGTGGGCTGTTTTTTCAGATTGTAGGCAACGTTATTACTTACTTTACCCCCTCATTAAAGTAGTTTTTATATTTACTAAGAAACAAGAAAAGAATTAAACCCTTGTTTTGAAAATACAGGCCATCATATTATAAAGCTTAGTGTTTATCTTTCAGAATATGATTTAGATTATGTTGAAGAGTACCCTTTAGCCATCAACCAACTTTTAGGTGTTGTTAGAACAAAAATAGACAGAGTTTTAACCTTTAAGTATGCACTAGGATTTTGACAGTTTTATATGGCGTGATTTTTTACGCGGCGTTTTATAAACTATGTTATCTACCTAAGTGTAGCCGTAAAATTTAGGCTTTTGTAAACTTCCAAAAATCGTTTTTTGGGACAGGTGCTTCGTAAGTTTTAATATCGGTGGAGCCAGTGACTTGATACGATAATTTCCAAGCATGCAGGCAAATCGATAAAGGAAAGTATTCTTGATCTGAACCATATTTTTCATCTCCGATAATAGGGAGTTCCACATGCGCTAACTGGGCTCTTATTTGATGGAACCGACCAGTTTTAAGTTTTATTTCTAAAAGATAACCTAAATTTTTTTAATTCTAATGTTAAGTTCAGCCGTTCGTTTCATCATTTTGCTAAACGATAGAGTAGCACCATAAAACATGCTTTCTTGCATGGTTTTATAATCTTTCTCCCATTCTTTAATTGTTTCTTCTGGTGGTTTAATGTTAATTAATTGGGGGGTATGGTTTGCATAGTCAATTCCTCTTATTGCATTGAAATTCTTTCTGTGTGCAATAATTGTATCGTATAATTCAACATCTTTCAAAGCTTCTGTGCCGTGAATTGTATCCATTAGTTTTTCTAGATCATACAAATGACGACTCATTCTCTCTACTCTTATAAATTTAGATTCTTTTTGGAATTCCTAATGCAATAGGAATATCTTCTCTAGAAATGTTCGTTTAGGAGAAACAACAAGTATTGTTATTTTTTTTCAGCAAAGGGGAGTTCTCTAAATTCCTCAGAGACCATAGAAATAATGGGTTTATTTTCTACAGGTTCCATTAAGGAACGCGCACCAACTTCTATCAAAACTCTTGTCCTTAAATAGTTAGATGTTTCTGTTAAAGATTTATCTTAATTCAATAACTAAGGGATCAGTGTCTGTGTCTTTTGTTTCTTGAACAACTAATTCATAATCTTGAACATTAATTTAATTAAAGCATCATTGATGTCTTTATAAAATTCATTTCCAATAAAGGAACAAGAGGCTTTACGTAACTTTTTAACTTGAGTTTTACTCAATTGACCTTTAAAGCCTAAATATTTTCTGTCAATTACTAAGTCGATATCTTCTGAAAAACGTTCAATTAAATTCCATGCTTTACTCAAAGATGTTCCTCCTTTAAAAATAATATGTTTTGAGTAAGATAATGAAAATATAATATTCAATGATAAAGTTACCCACCAATCTTTTTCAACTGCAGAAGATGGAAACCCAGTTTTTTCACTGACTTGATTGAATATGTTCAGTTTATCTTTTTTGCTAAGTCTTATAAAGTTTTTCATGATTTGCTATTCTTTATAATTTTAGAAATCCAAACAGGAGCTAGTTTAGCATCATACTCTTTAATTTCTTTTTCAAGATGTATTTTAATTTTTTCTAATTGTTCTGCTGTTACATTGTCTTTTCCAATTTCCTTAAGTGCTTGAATAATTAAACTTGTAATTTCTCCTTTTACAGCTAAGTTTTTTGGGGATGTTCGCTTGAATTTTATTGTTCTTTTACCAACTACTATACTTCTTGGAGTTCCGTCAGTTAAGAAAACAACATTCATTGGGATTTGAGTCGATAATCCTAATTTATTAAGAGCTGCTGTTCCTGTTGGTATAATTCGTGCTTTATCTCGTTCAGCAATTGCTACTGCAATTGCTTCTATTGTCGGATATAAAACTCCTAAAAGTTTGTCTTGTTTTGGGTATAAATATATTCCATGAGCTAGTCTTACTAAGAACTTTTTGTTTTTAAGTCTGAGTAACGTTTTTTTCACAACTTCAACATTTCCTATATCATCAAAGTTAGAGGGGAATAGAATACTCCCTCTTTTCATTAATTTTATTTCGTTTTCAATTCTAGATTGAACTGATTTAGTCATTATTCATCTATTTATGTCCCAAATTTAGTAATTATTTGGGACAACAATTTCACTTTTCATAAAAATTATTATTGAAGTAGTTAGAGAAGTATAAGCTCTTTTTATTTTGCTCGTGCCTTACAAAATAAAAAGAGCTTGACTGTGCGGTGGGCTTTTTTTTCAGATTGTGGGCAACGTTATTCTTTACTTTACCCCTCATTAAAGTAGTTTTTATATTTACTAAGAAGCAAGAAAAGAATTAAACCCTTGTTTTGAAAATACAGGCCATCATATTATAAAACTTAGTGTTTATCTTTCAGAATATGATTTAGATTATGTTGAAGAGTACCCTTTAGCCATCAACCAACTTTTAGGTGTTGTTAGAACAAAAATAGACAGGGTTTTAACCTTTAAGTATGCACTAGGATTTTGACAGCTTTATAAAGCGAAATTTTTTATGCGGTGCTTTATAAATTATGAAATCTACCTAAGTGTGGCCGTAAAATTTAGATTTTTGTAAACTTCCAAAAATCATTTTTTGGGACAGGTGCTTCGTATGTTTTAATATCAGTGGAGCCAGTGACTTGATACGATAATTTCCAAGCATGCAGGCAAATCGATAAAGGAAGGTATTCTTGATCTGAACCATATTTTTCATCTCCGATAATAGGGAGTTCCATATGCGCTAACTGGGCTCTTATTTGATGGAACCGACCCGTTTTAGGTTTTATTTCTAAAAGATAGCCAAAATTATTTTCGTCTATAACTTGATAAGAAAGAATGCATTTTAGAGATTCTTTAGATTTTAAAGACACGATATCCGCTCTTTTTTCTAGGTTGTTTTTGACAAGAAAATTAGTCAAGGTTTTTTTGCTCTTTAAGGGCTTCTTTTGAACAATTGCTAAATAGGTTTTTTGAACTTTTCTACCGCTAAACAGCTCATTGAATCCCACAAGAATACTTTTTTTCTTAGCAAAAACCAATACACCACTTGTTACGCGATCCAATCTATGTATAACCCCGATATAGGGCTTCCGTTTCTTTTTTAAAAGGTGATGCAGCACTTGATTCTCAACCGTGAGATTCTCATAAGGACTTTTTTCACTAATAAGCCCAGCCATTTTGTTCACGACTATATAATCGTTGTTTTCTTGTAGTACTTCCAAGTTGGGCATCAGCAGCAGTTTTCTTTTAAAATTTTACTAGGGTATTTATACTTTCCCTAATTTCAAGTGATTACTGGCTATATAATTTTGTTGACTTCAATAAAATAATGGTCATCAAAATTGATATAAAGCACCCCCCTTTATCAATAAGGGGTTAACTTATTACAGCTCTCTTGTAGCAATATGTAATTATTTACCGTCAATGTTAGACTATTTTAGCTTTTTTGTCCCTTTTTTAGTCAATTTTAAAAATGCATCAGCTTAATGGTTTTACAAAAATCACAAGCTGCTGTATTCAAATAAGCATATTTTTTTTAATTTAATAGACGTTTTAAAAAGGGCTATTAGCACCTTAAGTCATAAACCAAAAAACCCCAGAGTTTTCTGGGGTTTTCATTAATTGAAAATAAATTTCACTTATACTTAAAAGAGTCCCATAGGCTTCTTGTCATAAGAAACCAGCATGTTTTTTACAACACGGTAGTGATCTAACGCCATTTTATGGTTTTCACGACCGAATCCTGAATCTTTCACACCACCAAAAGGAGCGTGAGCAGGATAGGTATTGTATTGATTTACCCACACTCTACCAGCTTGAATAGCACGTGGAACTTGGAATAATTCATGAGCATCACGAGACCAAACACCTGCTCCTAAGCCATAAGGGGTATCGTTAGCAATAGCTATTGCTTCTTCCGTAGAACTAAAGGTAGTCAATGCGACAACTGGTCCAAAAATTTCTTCTTGAAATACACGCATGTCGTTTGTTCCTTTCAATACGGTTGGTTGTACATAGTATCCTCCAGAAAGATCACCTTCATGGTTACCAGCTTCTCCACCAGCTAATACAATGGCTCCTTCTTCTTTACCGATATTGATGTAGTCAAGAATCTTTTCACATTGTGCTTTAGAAACTTGAGAACCAATCATTGTTTCTGGATCTAGAGGGTCACCCGCTTTAACTAGCTTTAAGCGTTCTTGCATCTTTTCTATAAAAAGATCAGCAATGTCTTCGTGAACTAGAATACGAGATGGTGTCGTACAGATCTCTCCTTGGTTAAGGGCGAACATCAACGCACCTTCAATAGATTTGCTAAAGAATTCGTCGTCTTGCTCTGCTACTGATGGAAAGAAAACATTAGGAGATTTTCCACCTAGTTCCATAGTTACAGGAATAATGTTTTCTGCTGCATTGTGGTATACTTTTCGACCTGTTTCTGTAGAACCAGTGAAGGAAAGTTTATCTATGCGTTTTGATGTTGCTAAAGCCTGTCCAGCTTCTGCACCAAAACCAGTTACAATATTTAATACGCCTGCAGGTAAGATGTCACCAATAAGCTCCATTAAAACAATAACGCTGGTTGGCGTTTGTTCTGCTGGTTTCACAATTGCTGTACAACCTGCTGCTAAAGCTGGCGCGATTTTCCAAGCTAACATGAGCATTGGGAAATTCCAAGGAATGATTTCACCAACAACACCTATAGGCTCATTTAAAGCTATGCTTAATGTGTTCTTGTCGTGTTCTGAAATACTTCCTTCGTCTGCCCGAATAACTCCAGCAAAATAGCGAAAATGATCAATACAGTAAGGGATATCGGCTGCACGGGCTTCACGGATTGGTTTTCCGTTATCAATGGTCTCTAAAGTTGCCAGATACTCTAGGTTATCTTCCATGACCTGCGCAATTTTTAATAACATATTGCTTCGTTCTGCAGCTGAAGAGCTACTCCACGAGGGAAACGCGTCATGTGCGGCGTCTAAAGCCAGATCTACATCTTCTTGAGTGGAACGTGCTGCCTGAGTAAATACCTTCCCATCTACGGGAGATACATTATCGAAATATTGACCTTTTATAGGAGCAACGAAGTTACCACCAATAAAATTCTCATATCTTTCTTTGAATATAGGTTTAGTTACATTTGCCATAATTATATATTTTGATTTTTAAATCCTGCTTACGAAAACAAGCGGGATTTTGTTATACTACAAATGTATGGCGAGAGCTAACTCATGAAGTTATTCGTGAGGGTCAATAACTTATGAAAAAAGTTCAGTATACTATTTTTTAAAATAATTATATATAGTTATTGTATTAACCTACTGAACTATAGGTTTTTAAAATATGTCATATTAATTTTAAATATCCGTTGGACTAATTAAGAACATTTTTTTTGAAAGCGATTTTAAAGTTAGAGTGGTTATTATAACCCATATCTAATATCAAATTATATTTATAATGCCGTATGAATAAATTGAATTATTTTTTGATTGATTGATTGAAATCAAAAATAACTAGCATAGCCTTAGCTACGGTAATTATTTTTGATGAAAAGCAGGCTAAAAAGAAACGATTTATTGCGTCATTATAGGTCTAATACCAAATATGTTTTGTATTGCCGTATATTTTTCGTATATTTATGAATGGGAAGAAAAGCAATTTTAGAGATCAAGGAATCAGATTCGGAGCTAAACAAACTCTTGTTAAAACAGAAAACGTTAAAAGCAGAAAAACGTTTAAAGAGTTTGCTAGCCATTAAGTCTGGCAAATTTGAAACCCGACAAGAATTAGCTGATTTTTTAGGGATTCATATCAGAACCCTAGAAAGGTGGATTGTGAACTACAATGCTGGTGGGGTTGAGATGATGTTAACTGATAAGCCTAAAAATAAAACGTCTAAAATTATTACACCACAAATACATAAGGGTTTATCCCAAAGAGTACATGACCCAAATAATCCTTTTTTGGGATACTGGGATGCTCAAAATTGGGTAGAACAAGAGTATGGCGTAGTTGTTAAGTACCAACGGATCCGTGAGTATTTGATTCAGCATTTTAAAACAAAACCCAAGACTCCTAGGAAATCTCACTACAAAAAAGATGTAGAGGCTGAAAAAGCTTTTTTAAAAACTCCCTAATACGCTAGATAACATTAGAATTAGTCTTAATAAAGATAGTTACGACTCTGTTAATTTATACTTTCAAGATGAAGCTCGATTTGGAATGATGAATCATCTTGGAAAATACATAACCGCTAGCGGTGTAAAGCCAATAGTGACCTATCAACATATTTATAAAACGACCTATCTATATGGTAGTTACTCTCCAATAAACGGAGACTCTTTTGTTTGGGAAATAAATGGTGTAAGTACTAACATATTTCAAGCCTATCTGCGGGAATTTTCAACACATAATCCAAAGGAATATAAAATTGTAGTGATTGATAATGCAGGATTTCATTCTACAAAAAATATAGAGGTGCCACAAAATATAGTCTTGTTAAGAATACCCCCATACAATCCTGAACTAAACCCATGCGAACAAGTATGGCAATACATTAAAAATCGATTTAAGAATCAAAGATTCGAATCGATGAAAAGTTTAAAAGAATGGCTAAGCGAAATGGTCTGCGAAATGAAACCTGAAACCATTAAATCTATAACAGGAAACCATCATTTTCTAAAGGCTTTTAATACGGCATTTAATAACTAAATTGGTATAATTTGGTATAATTAAATATCAGACGCTTTTAAATCACCTCCTTCCAGTAGTTCTTTAGCTTTTTGTAGGCGCTTGTCTTTCAGCCATTTCCCAGAAGGTTCTTTATATTCTGAAGTAAAGAAGGGCAGCAAAAAAAACTCCCAAACACTAGTGCTTGGGAGTTTAAAAAAAGATAATAAATACTAGGAGGAAAACTAATCAATAATCAATTTATAAGATTGCTCTTGAACGTTGTCTACCTGCTTGATTCTAATAAAATACATACCATTGCTTAAATTAGAAATATCTAAGGTTACGTTCGTATCTATCGCCTTATGGTTGACCACAACCTTTCCTAACATATTGTAAATGGTGATATGCTCCATGTTAATTTTAGACTTAATATTTACTAAATTATGAGCTGGATTTGGATAAACAATAATTTTAATGTTTTCAAATCGTTCAGTAGAAAGCGTTCCCAAATCATAATTTATGATGAGTTGTGGCGCATTATTTCCCTCAAAGGAATCTGCTTCTCTTTCTCCTGTTCCAGAAAAAACAAATGCAATTGGATTTAATAATTGCCAATTAGATTCCTGTAAAACGCCTTCAACTAATGTTTTTAAATCGGGTGTTCTCTGGTCTAAAGTAGCATCACCCTCATTAATCCAAGCAGGAATATTGCTCCATGGTACTGTATTATTTAAAACTGATCTACTTGATATATCAAAAGCTGTGTCTGTAAACTCTAATGAGTTAGCCTCAGCTGCAATACTCAAATTAGTAGTTCCATTATTGTCATCATCTACTGTAAACTGAACATAAGCACTTGTTATAGTGGCATTTGCAGGTAAATGAATATCTGTAAATCTTAGTCCTACTAATTGCTCTACAGAGCCACTTTCAAAGGTTAATTCTAAATCAGTACTAGTTAAAGATATAACACCGCTACTCAATTCTTCCTCGGCATCATTTGCACTGTTTATGACGTCATAGATTAATGTCCCTGTTTCTGGTATTCCTGCACAATTACAATTGCCATCTTGTATATCAAAAAAAGTACTTGCATCACCATCATCGCAGGTTGTTCCAAATGGAATACATGGATTTGAGAATCTATAAAACAACTTTAGAACAGGCCCTACCGCATTACCGTCCTTAGACTCTGCCACGCGTTTTCCACTACCAGAAAAAATGAAAGTCATCGCATTTCCTGGAAGCCAACCGTCTTGAGCTCTTATCTCGTTGATCATATTTGTTAGATATGGAGTTCTTTGGTTGATGCCTTCTTCCCCTACAAGATCCCATAATGAAATAGCATTCCAATCTACATGACTACTTGTTAAGGCTCTTGAAGATATGTTAGAATTAGTATTTATAAATGCGCTGCTATCGTCAGCAAGCTCACCGTTAATAATTAAATTGGTTGGGTCTTGATCATTGTCGTCTTCGTCTGTTTGAAATTGAATATATGCTCGGTACAGAAAAGCGTCGTCAGGTAAGTTCACGTTATTATATCTTACACCTACCACTTGATCTTCACCATCCCAAATGAGTTCTAAATCGCTACTAGTAATATCTACCACTCCAGTTGAAAGCACTTCTTCTGCGTCATCGCTACTCGTGTTTACAACAATGTCATTTTCAATAAGGTCTAGGGTTGAGAAACCTATGCAGTTACAAAAGCCATCTTCTTCGTCATTTACAGTAGTTGCATCATCGTCATCGCATGGCGTCCCTTCCTCTGGACACGTATTGTTGAGTGTGTAGGTAATGATAAGTCGAGGTGCATCATCTGAGCTACCATCATAAGATTCGGCTGTTCGTTTTCCCTCACCTTGCATTATAAAGGTCATCGGATTAAAAATAGACCAAGTACTTTGCTCGATTATTTCTTGAACGATAGCTCTTAAATTAGGTGTTTTTTGGTCATCTGTAGCATCTCCTACGGTATTCCAAGAAGGAATATTTTGCCATTGCACAGCGGTAAACGTGTGTGGTCTTCCAGTGATATCAAATGGCACACTTTCTGAAAAGGTAGCACTACTCGAAGACAATTCACCTTTAATAATCAGGTTAGTAGGGTCACTTCCTGTTTCATCCGTGGTAAACTGTATTCGTGCGTCTAGAACAGAAGCATTCTCTGGCAAGCTTACGCTACCGAATCGTATGCCAATAGTTTGGTTGTTTTGACCTGCAAAAGCATCAAAAACCAATTCCAAATCAGAGCTCGTAGTATACATCACACCTCCTGTTTCTGATTCCTCAGCATCATCTGTTGCCTCGGTCACTTGAAAAGTAAGATTTCCAGACTCTTGTAAACCTATACAATTGCAATTGCCATCTTCTACATCTAAAACCGTCAACGGGTCTCCGTCATCACAAATAGTTCCTGCTTCTGGACATGGCTCTTGATAAAATAATTTTAATACTGGTGGATTTCCGGAGTCAAATGACTTTGCCACTCTTTTACCTTGTCCAGAAAATATAAAAGACATAGCGTTTCCTGAAGTCCAGGCAGTCTGATTGATAATTTCGTTTGTGATTGTATTCAAATAGGGTGTTCTTTGATAAACGCCTGCTTCATCTATGGTACTCCACATATCAATCTCACTCCACGACACTGTATTTTGTGTCAAATTTCTCGAGGAAACATCATTAAGTTGAGTTGAAAAGGAGGCACTTGTTCCTATCAGTTCTCCATGAATCATTAAATTGGTGGGATCTTGACCTGCTGCAGTGCTCCCCGTTTCAAATTGAATATAGGCCCGATGAATAGTAGAACCAGTCGGTATTTGAATATTTTCAAATCTAACTCCTACAATTTGATCTGTGCTATCATAAATGAATTCTAATTCTGTATGAGAGGTATTTACACTGCCGGATTCTAGATCCTCTTCAGCGTCGTCACTAGAATTAGCCACTAAAATTGTTTCTTGAACTAAATCTTCTGCTAATACTCCTTCACAATTACAAAAGCCATCTTCCTCATCAATGATAGTTAAAGGGTCATTATCGTCACAAGCGGTACCTACTTCATTGCAATTATTATCTAGACTATTAGATATAGTAACCACGGCACCAGTAGGTGGTGTAAATACATCTAGATTTGATGGCAGTGTAAAGGGATCGTTGTTAGCCACCTCTCCTACGTTGTCTGCATTATTTACAATGATGGTTCTTAGTTTAATTTCATCTGGGTAAACAAATATTAATTTGAATTGATTAAAAGAGCCTGAGCTTCTGGTCCAGCTTTTGTCATCATTATTAGGCCTCAAAGGAGCGCCCCAGCAACCCTCTCCTGTATAAACCGTTCCATTGAGTTGGTCGATCACAAAACCTTCATCGTTTCCTAGACTTGAGGAAGGTTTAATAGGCCAGGTGGTTTTTGCCATGTGAGAATCACAATCTACTACTAATCTCACTTCTTCATCAAAAAATAACTGCGCCCAGGCGCCATATTCATTATTCCCCTCAGATTTACCTGCCGTATGAGGTCTCATAGGTTTATGGTATTGAGCCATCTTCCATTTGTGTTCTGTGGAGTTAGCAAGATCGTTCTCTAACCAAGTCAGTTGATTTCCTAAAACTGAAATTTCAGAATTTAAGGTGTAGGTTCTCAGCAAATCATTTCCAAAAGTGAGCGCGTAATAAGACTCTGTAGTTGGGGTGTCAAACAGGTTATAAATAACAATTGGGTTTTCATGATTTCCTCTTGCAGGAACGATGGGAAACATTCTACCATCCGTTGCTGTAGTAAGTTGCCAGTCATCAAACCAGTCTTGCCACTCCTGATCGGTATCATCATCGGTCATATCACCACCGAATAGGACGGCATTCGGTTTTAGCTTGCTGACTAGCTTATTTGCATTTTGCCTAGGTGTTCTGTTATTTCTGGAATCTCCACCAGCTATAAAAGACAAAGGACTCGTATCATCTGTCGAAGTTTTAAACCAATAACGTTGACTTACTCCTCGACTATCAGAAATTACAAAGTAATAATTAGTGTCTGGATTTAGATTAGTAAGACGTACAAACCTATTATCCATACCCCTATAAACTATTGCTCTGTCCTCCGTTTGAGAAAAGGTATATGCAGAGGTGTTGGTCCCATGATCAATAGTATCATAATAAAGAGTTGAATTCAAACCTGATATTTGATTCCATGCTACGGTCATAGTTGTTGCTGGATCATCTACTAGAATAAGCCGGTACTTGTCATTGTTTGCAACAACAGAAAATGTCATCAAACAAAATGCAAAAAAGAAGAGTAATTTAGTTTTCATTAGTAAGTAATTTAAAAGTTAGAGTATGAGTTTTAGGGAGGATTAAAAAAATAATTAAAGGCACTAAAGCATGTGGCAATCTATAAAGGGTGAGGTATGTGCTGTTGTGTAACGACGACCAAAAAAAATCTGGATTAAATCCAGATACAAGCCTTGCTACTGCGGTCAAAAATCCCCAGATCATTACGTATACAAGCGTAGGTCTTGCTAACTTGGGAATAAATATAAATATGGAAACAATAATATCTAAAACCCCTATCATAAATAGAAGCTGCGTTGCCTGAGTTTCATTAACTCCTAGAATTTTTATGGTCATGTCTATAAAATGGCCGGGGACGTAGAAGAGTCCCATAGCAAAAAGACCATGCGGAATAAAAGTTAGTGCTACTGCTATTTTAAGCCATTTAGAAAGTTTTGATACATCCATGTTCTTTAAAGAGGCATTAAAAAAAATAACTAATGGAACGATCAGTTGGATGCTCAGTTCAAATAATTGAAGGATGTCGTAGTTTTTTGATTTAACCATACAAATCCCCATAAAAAACAACAAGAAAATACCAGTCCCAAGAATTGTCTTTTTTAAAATGTGGAGTTTTATTTGATGCCAAAAAAGGCAAAGTAAAGCACTAACTAAAAAAACTACACTACTTAAAATGGTGAGGTTTTCTATGAATGTATTAACATTTAAGTTGGTGGCATATTCTTGCCAAGAATAATTAAATAGCCCCTCTACAACAGGTGACAAAAGACTTTCGTCCCAAAATATGGCTCTGTAAGGAGCTCCAAAAAAGAAAAATTGATACGCTCTACCAAAGAATATTAAAAATGCTGAAAAGCTTAAAAGATACCTAAACATAAAACAAGAAATAATAAGTTAGGTAAATGTATTTGCATCCATTTATCTTTAGATTATTACAAAGTTGTCAGTTTATTAACTAATGGTAAATAAAGTTATGTCCTAGGTTAACTCCATTTTAAAGAGTTTAAATAAAGGTATCGATATTTCTCTTTAAGTAGGATTGATTGTAGAGTTGTAGGGATGTAAATAAGAGAATTTTGAGGCAACCACCAGTATTCCACAGTTTTTAAATCAACAGCATAAAACGTTTACAATGCCAATTTAATTATTAAAAGTCTTTAGAAAATGTTGATTTCCTGTTATAGACGTAATGGTTTCAGGTTTCATGTCGCAGAGCATTTCGCTTAACCACTCTTTTAAACTTTTCACCGATTTGAATCTTTGATTTTTAAATCGATTTTTAATGTATTGCCATACATGTTCGCATGGGTTTAGCTCAGGATTATATGGGGGTATTCTTAAAAGAACTATATTTTGTGGTACCTCTATATTTTTTGTAAAATAAAATCCTGCATCATCAATCACTACAATTTTGTATTCCTTTGGATTATGTGTTGAAAATTCTCGCAGATAGGCTTGAAATATGTTAGTACTTACACCGTTGATTTTCCAAACAAAAGAGTCTCCATTTATTAGCGAGAGCTTACTTGTGAAACTATTCATGAGGGTCAATAACTTATGAAAAAAATTCAGTATGAAGTGTTCTTAAATAAAAAGACATGGTAATTTTATCAACCTATTGAATTTACAAATTTTTGAAATAGGTCACATTAATTTGAGAGGTCCGTTGGACTAATTCCAAACTTTTTTTTGAAAGCTACACTAAAGTTGGACAGGTTATTATAGCCTATATCTAAATAAATATCAGAGGCTTTTAAATCCCCTCCTTCCAGTAGTTCTTTAGCTTTATGTAGGCGCTTGTCTTGCAGCCATTTTCCGGGAGGTTCTTTATATTCGGAAGTAAAATGACGCTTAAAAGTTGATAAACTCATATTGCAGAGAAAAGCTATTTCTTCCAATTTTAAGTTGGAATTTACATTGCTTTCCACGACATTTTTAAACAGCGAAATCTCTTTCGAGATCAATGAGTGTAAGTAGTCTTCGAAAGTAGAGCCATACTTGTTTAGCAAATACAACATGATTTCTTCAAATTTTAAAACCAATAAAGCATCGCTGTAACTATGATCCGTAAAGGTATTAGACGATAAAGAATTAATGAAAGCAGCAATATAATCATCATTTTCAATCACAAAATAAGGAACCTCTTCTTTATAAGGCTTAACATTGTTTGTGTACTTACTTAAGAAGTCAGTCAGTTTTTTTTCAGAAAAGAAGAAAAGCTTGCAGTAATAAACGGCTTCAGTATCCAATAGCTCAGTCCAAAGCCAATTTCCTTTTTTAAGCAACAAGGATTGCGCTTTATTTACCGCGACCGATGTACCAGCAAAATGAACCTGCTTTTTACCAACTTGTAGAAAGCTAAACATATTCATGCTTAAATTGACTTTACTTTTTACGACATCGCTAGACATCTTAAAATCGTACACGAAGATATCTTGATCTGTTTTTATATTCTGAAAATAAATTTCAGGTATGTTTTCTATTGGCATTTGTTTTTTCTTCGTTTAGATGCTGGTTCGTTTAAGAATATTTGGTCGATTGCTTGGTATTTTTCCATCTCATTATAAGTAAATTAAAAGGATACAAACCTCAAGTCCATAAAAATATAAGATGCTATTTTTTTGTGTTATAATCGATCTAACTTATATACTTTTTGGATATAAACACGATTTTATAAGCCCTGAGATAGAATCAAATTTTTACCTATTAATTCTCAGCCTTAATTATCTGTCGTATTAAATCGAGTAAATTTAATGCATTAAAATCTGGCTGTAAATAATAGGGATTATAAATTACTTGCTTTCGTTTTATGTAAGCTGTGGTGAGTCCTGCTTTTTTTGCTCCATACAAATCCCAATCATGTGTCGCAACCATTACAATATTTTCAGTTTGTAATCCTTCTTTCTGAGCTGCTGAAAGATAAATATCCTTAAAAGGTTTGTAATTCTCGACATTATCTGCGGAGTAATAAGAATCAAAAAGGTCAATAATTCCTGCATTAGTTAGCTGTTCTTTTATCATTTCTAAAGACGAATTAGAAACAGCAATCACACGAATACCATTGTTCCTTAAAACACGAAGAGCAGGTCGTACATCCTCGTAAGCAGGTAACTTTTTAAATTCTCCAAGTATTTCAGCTTTTACCTCACTACTTAAAGATTTATTATTTTCGAAAAACAGATTTTCTAAAGCCACGCCTGCTAATTCTCCGAAATTTCTATAGTCGCCCATAATTCCCATTATAGTTGAACTGTGTAGTAGTTTTGTGAACCAATATTTTAGAATGTAGTTATCATCAAAGTGCTTATCAAACTGTTTCTTAAGTAAACTCAGGTTTAATAAGGTTTCGTTCATGTCGAAGAATACTGCTTTTTTCATGCTATTTTACTCATCTATTTTTGTCAAATAATTCTGTTTAAAGGGTCGTTTCAAGCTTATTGACAACTTTCTTTTATTAATACATAATTATACCTACAATGTCGCAATAAATCGTTTTACCGTAATAAAGGCTATGCTAATTATTTTTAACTTAAATATTCAAAAAACCTGTGCTGAGCTACATCGTAGTATAATTCAATTTATTCATATGACATCATAAATTTAATTTAGTGTAAAGGTCTAATGTGGCAATTTTTTTTGCGCTGTTGGCTCACACATTTTTTTCTGTTATGATTATTCCGCCAATCAGTTCTTTTTCATTTGGTTTTTCAAACCAGTTTTCCATAAAAGAAAAGTCTTCCTTACTGACTACAAATTCAAAAGTTTTTCCTTTTTCTGTGTTTCTTTTAGTAACTCTATTTAGTCGAGTTTCTTTTGAAATGTCTAAAAAATGAGTTTTCAATTCGTAACCATTCAACTTTGAAAACTCTCTAAATTTTTCACGATGTGTAAATTTTGATAACCCTAAATCCAAAATAGAATCAGTTTCTGAGTTTTCCAACTGTCGAATTAAATCCATGATCATTTTTTCGGCTCGTTCTATTCTTTCAAGAAACCACTCTAGTCCATCCGTCGATTTTTTGTCGTCTAGAAATAACGTTTTATTCCACTTGTCAATTGAAAAAATAATTCCTTTTGTTTTTCCTTTCAATTCTGATGAATACGTCGTTTTTCCAGAACCTGTATTTCCAACTATTAAATGTATCATTTTGTTTTATCTCAAATGTTTACAACTGTTCGTATAAAAAGTTGTTTTGATGCTTCAGCAAGACATGGTTTTTAACCTGTGTTACATATATCATTTTCCTTTCCAATCAGATATTATACCAATTTAGCATTCAAATGTCGTATAAAATCAGTTTCTTTTTCACTTACTAATCGTCATAAAATAGAACCGTAACTATTGCTATTCTTATATTTTTTTCCTCAACTAAGTAAAAAATAATTCAAATTTTTAATGCAACATTTAAAAACTAAATTGGTATTATTTCATTGTTTGCTTTATAAACGATTTTACTGTCATCATTTACCAACGAATTCCAATTGTTTATTCGTGATTTTGAAAACAGAGTATGAAAAGCACCATTAATGCCATTTGCACCAGTATTCAAATGATGAATTCTATTCGTTAGTTTTTTTACTGAGTCTGAGTCATGCTTTCTTTCTACCAGTTTTTTTCCTTTCTTAACATACGTTGATGTAGTGCTACTTTCATGTGGTAAGAAGTATTGAATAAAGCCATGAGCAATAAAGCGTCTTTCATAATTTAACTGTCCAATTTCTACTTTTAATTCGTCCCAAATGGGTTTCAACTCGACCAAATTTTCATCAATGAATCCAGTTAAATTTTCAACTTTTTTTTCAAATGGAAAACCCACATGTTTTGTAAAATAATCTATCTTTTTTCTTAAATTAAATTCAGTCATAGAACCTAAATCTGCTAAGCCGTATTCTAATTCTGAAAAGGCGATAATGAAAGCTCCAACCGCTTCTTTAAATTTTTTGTCCTCTGTAAGTCTAGTATTCATAGTAGGTCAATATCTTTAATTATTCACTTTGTGAGTTTAATATTTCAGACATTTTAAAAGCCTTTTACATTTTAATCAAAAGTTCTGGCGCACCACATAGAAACCTGACACAAAAACACCTAATGTTAAAATTGAAACGTTTTATATTAACCTTTAAATGTTATTCTGCTTTTATTTTATTTAGATTAAAAAATGTTTTGACCCCTATAAAACAAAAGTATTCTTTTAGATTTCGTTAGTTAAATTATGCGGTTAATTTATTCATTAAAATCAGGTGTTTGTCAGCGTTCTATTTTTCCAAAGGTGTTATTTTTCCTAATAGTCCGTGTCATCTCTTTTTGTCGTAAAATAGAACATCTTCTCTAAGGATTTTTCTATTTCTCCAAAGGTTCTATATTCAAATCACTGAAAGACTTCTCCGATTTATTTTTTTATTTGCTAAAACCTGCCTGCCAGAAGGCAGGTTCTATAGTATGTATCATTAACACATTACCCTAATTCATTGTCTTTATTAGTCGTAAATTCATAAATAGATTTCATCCCCGTAATGGGAGAATTAAAAGCATAGAAATCAAACTCTCGAATGAAAAACCATCCTTTTTGCACTAACCGATCCTGTTTTTTATTTTATTGAAACCCAAAATGTTTAAATGTTCTTCTAGATACTCTGAATTAAGCCAAACCTTATTAAGCTCCCCTTTTATGTCATGTGCTTTTGCAGTATCTCCATGATGTAGTATGTTCTGTACTTTGTGTCTAGTAGCTTAGAAATAATGGGGGCAAAACTTGAATATGGAATCACCATAAGTGACTATACATTTCTTTATACAAAGAGTTAATTCACTAAGTAGTTCTCGATTTTTTACTCAATTAGATTTATTTCCCATACCATGATAACTTTATCGTCCCCTGCAGAAATCAAATAATTATTGAAGGAGCTCCAAATTAATTTATTTACAGAAAATTGGTGTCCGTCATAATTTTCTTTGTCAATTACCTCTAGTGGTTGAAATGTTTTCGAATCCCAAATTTTTAAAGTTTTATCACGACTAGCTGTAGCAAATAAGTTAGAATCTGGGCTGTATGCGATATCGTAAATCGCCCAAGGATGCGCAGGAATTGATTTTAATAGTTCGTAATCTTCAACCTGCCAGATGTTCAAATCACCATCTCTACCTCCCGTTAAAAGGAATTTTCCATCAGGACTAAATCGCACAACATTTGAAGAAAGCTCATGTCCAAGAAAGACCCTTTTTTCCTGTAATGTTTTTAGGTCAAAAATACGAATGTTGCAATCGCCCGAAGCAACAGCTATTTCAGAATTTTTATAATTAAAGTCGATGTTTCGTACTTTTTCATCACACACTTTTTTTAGCTTGATTAATTCTAAAGTTTCAAGTGAATAAATCGCAAGATTACCGTCTCCTCCAGCGGTATAAATGCGATTGGTTTCTTCAGAATACCTAATATTAAAAACTTGAGAAGTATGGTTTTTTAAAATTTTTATTTCTTTCTTCTTTTCTAAATCTAATACATAAACATCACCCTTTGAAGTTCCTGCCAACACTATTTTTTTTTGGGGAATGTGACAGATAGAATATAAAGCGGAAGGAAAACTAGCCACAAATTTTTCACCTTGAAATGTTTTTAAATTCCATTGAGCAATTATCTTATCAGCACTACCAGAGAAGATAAGATGTTCAGCGGTCCCTATATCTAAAGCGTATATGGAGCTTTTATGTCCAGTTAATGTCTCTATTTTGTTTATTTCAAGTCTCATTTATGAAGAAGTTTTTTAATTTAGGTATGCGGGTTCTTATCGCTACCATAGGCTCGGCTATGAGTAGCGCGGGATTAAATTGCCACAAATCTTTCAGCTTAACGGTATGTTTATTAATATTCATTTACTTTTAATTTAGCACCAAAACCCGCATGGGGTTTTGGTTGTGTTACCAATAGCATTACCTATAAATTGTGTAGCGTGCTTTTAGCTCGAGCAGTTTAATTCTGCTTTTAATTGAACCATCACGAACACCGACTCTTACATTTTCAACTATGAGCTCAATTTCATCAAATAACCTATTGGTTTGTACAATTGTACTTCCATTTTCAGCTTTGTTATTGAAATTTCCATCCCATGAAATATCTGGATATCGGATTAATGGCGCATCTTCAAATGCACTAAGTGTGAATAGATGTTGAGAATTCTCGTTGTGATCTTGGTTTGATGGGATATTGACAAGTGAATAACTATGCACAAGAGCATTACGTAGAGCTTCTATCACATATTGGTCTTTCTCATCTATATCCGAGAAATGCTGCAGGGCCCCGCGAATTCCTTTTTTACCGCTCGAAGACACATTTGGTTCAAATACTTTACCAATTATTTCTAATAGCAGTAAATAGTTGGTGATACCAATGAACGAATATGGTTCTAAATGACCATTATTTTTGTTTGTAAGAATATGATGTTTTAATTCACCAGTTGCTACGTCTCTTCCTGTTATTTTTCTAGCATCCTCAAGAGCGATGGAAAAGGATGAATAGCGATTACTCTCAATCAATTTATCACAGACAAATTTCTCTAAAAACTCAGTTGAATTCATAATCGTAAAATTGGTTAAGTCCTAGCGTTCCATAATAAGCTTTTATTTTTTGGCGACAGGTTCTTGTATGGATGTAAACCTTATTTAGACCTAAATTAGTAAAAGAAAACGAACCAGAAGAAATTCTGAAGGGGTTTCCAAGTAGGCAACAACAAAAGCGATTAATTGTAAATGTTACTAGGCGCTTTTTTTAATCAGTTAGTAATTGCGCAGTACACGTTAATTTTCCAATCATCCTTTATCGGGGCTTAAGTTTGATTTCTAATAAAATACTTAGTTATAGTTAAATAGTTCTTTCAATGGATACCCACTATTTCCAATTGGCAATTGAGGATTCAGTATCATTATTAGTGTGGATCCTATGTCTATAGGCGAAACTGCCCTAACTGATTCTCCATGTGTTATCCTCTATTATCCTTTATTTAATGCTTCCATTCTTTCTTTGTAAGAGTCCTCACCACTTATTTCAAAAGCTTTTGTTACAAATTTGATAGCATTTTCGTTATCACCATTTTTTTCATAGTAATCCGCCATGGAATCAAAGGCATTTGCGCTATTCGGGTAATATTCAATAGTAAGTTCAAAGTTCACCTTAGCTCTTTCCATTTGGCCCATATCCATACTCATATATCCCTGCATATTTAATAAGAATTCAGGAAAAGGAGGTACAGCATAGCCAAAATGTGTTTCAAGTTTATGCTGGCGATACCTAACAATCTTATCAATTTCATCTGCGGTGGTAGTTGGCGAATTATATTTGTCAATATTTTCAGTCTGGTACCATTCAAAAACAGAAATTAAACCATCCATAATGGAAGGAAAGGAAATAGTACCATGTAAATCTCTTGGATAAAACTTCCATTCAAAAGCTAATTCATTTTGTTTGTTTTGATTCAACACTTCTGAGAAATCAATATTAGATCGTGAAAATAGGGTAAAGTCTGTTGTGTCTTTTTTTATTTCAGTTAAAGTCATCCCAGACCTCTGCATATAAACAACACCGCCCAAGGACATAAATAGTGACTTCCCTTTATAATTTGCACTTGAAACTTTAGCTTTTGCTTCCTTAATTAATTGTTGATTATCCCAATCTAAACTCGGGTCAATAACCAGATAGTTTGAAAATAATTGTGGATGATGAACTAACGAATAAAGAGCAAATAAGCCACCATAGGAATGACCAATTAAGGTTCGGAAATTGGTGACAGGATAGTTATGTTCTACAAATGGAATTAGTTCAGTCTCTATAAATTTAGTGAAATTGGCAGCCTCTCCGTTTTCTTGTTTAAAAGGACTTCCATACATCTCAGTTACTTTTGAAGTTGTTAAGTCGCGCATTCTGTTTTTATCGTTTGAAATGCCAACAATGACCATTTCGGGTGTAAAGCCACCACTATAATAGTTTTGTACATCATTCACTGTAGGGAGAAATACTTCACCATCTAAAACAAAAACTACGGGGTATTTTATGTTTTCATCGGGCTTGTAATCTGCTGGGAGTTGCACATAAATTTCTCTGTATTCATTTAGACTTTTGGAATATAGGCTATCCAAAACACCGACTTTTTGCAAAAAATTAACCTTCTGATTGGTTTGACCATTTGTAAATTGTTGGAAGAAAAAACTCAATCCGATTACTAATGCTAGTTGTATTTTATTCATGTGTCATTACTTGAGATTAACGGTTTTTGTGTAATTAGCAGTAAATTTTAAGGCACTTCGCTTTCGGTTTAGCACTTCATTTTTTAAATGCTAAAAAGTTCAAATTCAGCTCAAACCCATCATTAAAAATACACTTCTTAAGTTAGATTTCTAATTAAATATTTAGTTTCAGGTATTAATCAGAACAAAAGGGAGGATTAAGATTACTATATACGGTGAAGTTTCAAACTTCGACAATCCCGAAGCCTCCGGAATAATCTTCTTTCTTTTCTAGACAGAATTTATAGGAACTGTGAGACTTTAAATCTCGTTTTAAGCTTGTACTGAGCTTGTCAAAGTATTGTTGTGAATAAAGTAACTGATTCTCTCCTAAATCAATTCTTATGAATGACT
The DNA here is from genome assembly GCF_000153485.2 of Psychroflexus torquis ATCC 700755. NCBI lineage: Bacteria > Pseudomonadati > Bacteroidota > Flavobacteriia > Flavobacteriales > Flavobacteriaceae > Psychroflexus > Psychroflexus torquis. Next base: position 1,900,915 of record NC_018721.1, read on the forward strand.
ATAAGGAAACTTTTGGAGTTGACATCAGCAAAGCTATTTTTGATGTCCACGGAAATACTACAGTTCATAATCAGTATAGAAACGATGCGTCTGGTTTTAAGAAATTTCTTAAAGATTTGCTTAAAGAATGTTTAGTTGTAATGGAAGCAACTGGCTATTATTAGTATAGACCAGCACAATTTCTATATAAAAATGGAGACACCAATAAGAGCTTACATTGCTGACTCGCATCCCTTTTTTAAGCCAGAAGACAGCTTTGTTTTTAATTGTAGCTACCGATGGGTTTTCAAAATTTGTGATGGCCTTACAGTTGTGCAGCTACTTAGTGATTACACCAACGATTTTGAAGTTTGGAAGTCGTGTTAGAAACTGAGCAAGATTGAGTAAGGTGGATAATAAAAAGCTTCGTAATCTTGTGTTTTTATGCTCCTTTTATGTCTGCAAACATAATAGAGGGTGTAGAGAGCTTTATGAAGGAATAATAGCCAAAGGAAAGAGTAAAAAACTAGCATTAGTTGCGATAGCCAAAAGGCTAATCAAGCCATGTTTTGCTTTTGGAAAAAGTAAAATTGATCAGTTTACATTGTATTTGACTAGAGAAAATTCAGCAGAAGTTTAGACGTATAATACTCAAAAAAGCGGTCTTTCAGTGTAAAATCTTTATTTAAAATAACCGTGGCTGGTAGCGAGAATGGAAATCCTTTTCGCGAGGCCAGCAATAAAGGTATTTCGTGAACTCCATTGCGCTGGGTCAGTGCTTGTTTATTTATAAAATTCACGCTTTCAAAAGTGATGGTATCGGTTTGCTCTACGTCCATTTCTATAGCATAATAATCACTGTTTAGTTTTTGTATGACTTCTGGCTTTGTAAAGATTTCTCGTTCTATTTTTTTGCAATAAGAACACCACTTAGCATGAAAGAAGATAAAAACTGGCTTTGGTTTTTCCTTAATTGCTTGTTCCAATTCTGGCCAGCTTTTCCATTCAATTTCAGAATCACTTTGGGCTCTTACAAACAAGAGCCCGGCTAAAAAAATGAATATAAAACAAATAAAATCTTTCATAAATGTTAAATTAAAAGTCTCCAAACTTCAACCCTACAAAGAATGTTCTTGGACGATTTGGTCCATAAATAAAATCTGAATCTCTTCCCGCTCCACGGTCAAAATCATCTTGATAGCTATCAAATAAGTTTTGAACACCACCACTCAATTCAACATGAAATGTATCTTTTAAGTCAAAGTGATAGGTAACCTTTGTCGTCATATCCAGAAATGATTCGGTATCTACTAAGTCTATAAAACCAGAATCACTAATAACACGTGGTGCAATCATCGGGCCAGTGTAACTTCCTGTCACGTCAAACCTAAAGGCTTCAGAAGCTGTCCAGTTTACATTTAAGAAACCATAGACGTCTGGTGATCTTACAAATTCCTCTAAAATAACATCTTGTTCACCAGGTACACTGCCATCTGCTTCAAACAATACTTGGTCTTCTTTAAATATGGAACGTTGTATGGTTACCCCAGCTTGGAATAAGAAATCCGAACTTGGCGATACACTCAATTCCAAGTTTGTCCCTGCAACAAAAGCACCAGATCCGTTTCTTGATTCTTCAAGAATTGAACCATTGGGTAAAGATGTCCCTGTACTTACAATGGTAAAAGGATTTTCCAACGTGGTATAAAACCCTTCTACCAAGAAATTGGTTTGGGTCTTGTTGAAATCTTTTGTGTAATTGAAGGATGCGGTAAAGGCGTTTGAAAATTCACTTTCAAGATCATCAGAAACAATTACAAAACGCTGTTCTCCACCTACCGATGAAATATGCAAATCTTCATTAAAAGCTTGCGGTGCTCTAAATCCACGGGCATAACCTCCTCTAAACTGTAAATCTTCATTAATATTATACAAAATAGTCAATCGTGGATTTAGTACCGTTTCACTAACGTTAGATGATCGCGCCACATCTTGTATGGTATAGAAACCATCTACATCAACGTGGTCTAGACGTGCACCGACTAATGCCGTAAATTTTTCAGAAGGTTTCCACTCGTACTGCGCGTAGAGACCAATGCTGCTTACCTTTTGATCAACCAAACGGTTATAACCTGGTATGGCATCTTTGGTATCATTGAGTTGATACTCTAGACCTGTTGTGAAAACATCCCTTTTAAAATTACGTGTGTATTTTGTTCCTGCAACAAATGCAAGGTCGGTTGTTTTTCCAAATGCATTGTTCGCAACAATAGAATCCGCGGCGGTACGTCCACCACCTAAACCACCATAATAACTGTCACGGTCTGTATTCTGTACGGAAACATAAGCAGTACCAGAGTTTTTACGGGCATCGTCAAACAGTTCATAATCCACACCTGTAAAGATGGTGTTGTGGTCAAGGTCTTCTGTAATATCGGTAAATTGTGGGGCAAGGTCAAGACGGTCTCCACCACGTCTATACTCTTTAATTCCTGTAAAATCTACACCTATACGGCTATTATCGTTAGGTCGCAAAAAGGCTTTTGCACCTAATGAATTGTTAGTCAATTTTGTGATCTCGCTAAAACCATCATCATTGGCATCAAACGCATCACGGTTACGGAATATACCATAAACAGTTACGCCGCTAGTTAAATCTTCGCTTACTGTTGAAGCGTTTAAGTTTACGTTGCGGTCTAAAGCTTCACCACCTATAATTCCTAAATTGGAACTTATTTCCCAACTGTCATTAATAGGCTCTTTGGTAATTACATTTATAGTTCCTGCAATGGCATTAGAGCCAAAAAGTGCAGAACCACCACTTCTAACCACTTCCACGCGGTCTATAATGCTTACAGGAATTTGTTCCAGACCATATACACCGTTGAGCGCACTAAAAACAGGACGACTGTTTACGAGTATTTGTGTATACTGACCCCCAAGCCCGTTAAGGCGTACCTGGGTGAATCCACAGTTTTGGCAATTGGTTTCCACCCTAACTCCAGGCTGGTAATTAAGCCCGTCTGCCAGCGATATTGACTGGGTGGCCTGAAATAATTTTGAACTGAGAACATTCACAATTACAGGGGCCTCTTTCTTACTGATGCGGTTTCTGGTAGCACTCACGACAACTTCTTCAAGACCGAGTACATCTTCTACAAGGGAAAAGTTAACTTCTTGTGTAATTTCTGCTTCACTGCTTATTTGCTTTGTTTGAGTTCGAAATCCTTGTGATTGTACCACAATAGCAATAGTTCCCGACGGAACGTTTAAAGTGAATTTACCGTCAATATCTGCACTTGTGCCATTCGTACCATTTTTAACATAAACATTTGCAAAGGGAACAGGGTCGCCATTGTAGGTTACAGTTCCAGATATTACGGCCTGTTTGTCTTGAGCAATAGCGGTAGTTATGGAAAATAGTGATAGTAAAATAAGTATAAATTTCATTTGTTCTAATTTTATTAATAGTTGATTTAAAGGTTAGTTAAGCTTAATTTATTTTAAATTTGAAAATGGTGAACTCAATCAATCAATGTGAGGTGCTCTTCTACATCCTCACGTACTTTAGTAATGTTTTGTGTTTGTAGACTATTCCGCTCAGCATAATTCGTATAGTTGAGCATCGCTATTTTCAGCTCGCTTTGGATTTCATCTGAATTTACCGTGCTATTCCCACCGAGCGTCAACAAGAAATAAATTACCCTTTTGAGCATTTTGCTTCCCTTTTTCTTCATTTTCATTTCTTCATAGGTAAAAGCAATGTTGTTGCACGAAATCGCAAACAGTTGTACAAATGGAATATTAAGTCGAGTAGCTTCTTTATTATAGGTGTTCAAAATCTTGGCATGGTCTAGTGCGTCCCGATATCCATTTAAGGATTGTTCATAATCGCCCTTTCTAAACAAAGCGTTCGATACTTCAGTCTTTGCTTTCCAGTGATTTTCAATATGCTTTAAACGGCTTTCACACATTACCTAGTTGTTTAGATTTATATTGTCAATATTATGGTTGACGATATTCCAAAAACGCTCTACAAACTTGGAACGTGCATTACGATAGTCTATGTAGTAGTCATGTTCCAAAGCAACTGAGGTAAGAATCGGTTCTTTAGACTCCGTTAGTGTTGTATATAAATCTTTCATTGGAATACGTTTCAATTTGCCCGCATCATTTTGTGCCAACCAAGCCCATCCAGCTCCAAACAATTTTGTAGCCAGTGTTAAAAATTGAGCTTTAAATTTGTCAAAACTTTGAAAATAGTGTTTCGTAAGTTCCTTGATGCTTCTACCGAGTCTACCGCTTCCATTTGGCGAGAGGCAACTCTGGCTCCAATGTTGTGAAGTGTTGCTAAACAATGCTGTGTCTTGCTTTTTATGTCTTTCTAAAATGAGTTCTTCAACCGTCTTTTCTTCAAGTTCGGCGTCTTGATTAAGACTATTTAAATTTTTAACGTAAACGGCCTGATGCTTACCGAAATGATAATCAAACGTTTCTTCCATTACAAAGGATAACAAGGCTTGCTTATTATACGGTAGATCTGGGAGTTTTTTTGAAACGTTCATAATAATCTTCTGTTTTTAGTTTTCTAAAATATTATTTAGAACTGCAAAACTAATAATTTAGACTTGTCTAAACTAATGATTCGATAATTATTTATTTTTTTGTTAAAAATTATTTTATGGCTTCAGATATTTAATAGAATTATGTTAAGCCTTTGTTCTATTTACATCAAAAGAACGAGGATATTTCTTTGTCTGATTTAGGAAGAATTGCAGGTAAGTAAGCCCACTGCAAACGATATGATAAAAAATTACAAACTGAAGGGGTTATAATTTCAAAAAAATGCAAACCGATAAGAATAACCGAAAAAGGTAAACAACGGGCCGCTGAAATTATCAGAAAGCACCGATTGTCTGAAATGTTTTTAATGAAAATAATGAAATTTGGTTGGGAAGAGGTTCATGAAATTGCGGAAGAATTAGAGCATATTAAAACAGATAAATTTTTTAACCGAATGGATGAGTTGATGGGATTTCCAAGAATAGACCCACACGGTTCGCCACTAACTGATAAAAACGGAAATTTCAATAGACCTAACTACAATCGGCTTTCTCAAATTTCCGTACAATCAACTATTATAGTAAAAGCATTACGGGATAGTTCCAACGAATTTTTATTGTTCTTGAATAACAAATCAATCCAACTCAATACAAAAATTACTGTTGACCATATTGAAGTTTTTGATGGAAGTTTAACTGTTTCGTTTGATGGTTATACAGATGTGGTTTTAGGCAAATCCATTTGTGACCGAATTTTGGTTGAAGAGGTTTGATTTTTTTATTAGCTCTAATACCAAATTAGACCTATAATGGCGCAATAAATCGTTTTACCGAAATGAATTCGGCACAGGCTTTCTTCGCCTGCTTTTCATTAAAAATAATTACCGTAGCTAAGGCTATGCTAGTTATTTTTGATTTCAATCAATCAAAAAACCTGTGCTGAGCTACGTCATAGCATAATTCAATTTATTCATACGGCATTATAAATATAATTTGGTATAAATCAATTTATAGGAGAACTAAAAAAATGGTAAGAATATCATAGCTGGTAATTCTTAAATGTGTGGGGGATGGCAATAAACAGCTCTTTTATTTTTAGTGGTCGTGGCTTATTATGGTTGTGGGAAAATAATTGTGCTGTTTGCAGGGTCGGGTTTTAGTGGTAGTTCGGATTTATTTAGCATCCACTTAAAGTTTAGGATAGGAATATGTAGCCAAATGAAAGAGTAAAAAGCTAGCTTTAATCGCCGTAGCCAAGAAGATACTCAAAAACTGTTTTGCCGTTGCAAAAACAGGCAAGCCTTATGTTGAAAGTTACATTTCTGTGTTACCTAGATATATAGAAGAACTCAAGTTTCGCACCTAATCAATTTCACTTAACACCTTGATGATTAAAGCTATGGGTATTTGTTAGAAACCCATAACTCTCAATATCCTCTATTATTTTGGATGTAATAAGTTCAATATCAATTGATTCTACTAGTTTTTCCAAATTGGTTAAAATTAAGTTGACAACTGCCAATATTCTGATATTCAGCTTATTTTCAATATAATCCTGTTTTAAATCTTTAAATAATCCGCCTATGGTTTCATAAGCCTCCATTCTGTACCGAATACTTGTGAGCAGATATTGGGTCATTGCAATTGTTATTTGTGCAATCTGGACATCAAAATTGGTAGACTGACACTTTCCAAGACCAAAGAGCTGCTTGGCTTCTTTAAAAAAGACTTCAATTGACCATCGAATACTATATACTTCAATTGCTTTTACAAATTTGAGTGATGTATCAGTGGTTATTAAGGTGTGCCATTTGCCGTTCTTCCCACGCTTCGAAATAAAGAGAGCAACCTTGAGCCCATCAATTTCAGCTATGTAATGATGGTAGTAGTAATTGAATTTACGACAGCGCTTGGGCTTTGCTTTCTGTTTTTTAAGTTGTGCTAAAGTTTTGACCTTTGATCTGACTTCAATTTTACTATTGTATTTATACATCCCAATAATATGGGTCGAACTGCAAATACTTCGTAACTTTTTAAGTAATCCCACACTTGTAAACCAGGTATCTATTAAAATATAGTCTACAGAAATTTTACGCTTTACAACCCTGGAAAACATTTGCACTACTAGGTCTGTTTTCTTTTTATTGAGTTCCCTATACCTCTTTGCCGCAACTGTTTTACTACATCTTGGTGTCTTCTTTTGGGCCTTACGCTGCTTTGCGGTTAGACCATATTTTAATCTTGATGTTTTGCTCTCACGGTGCAGACTAAAATCAATGGGGATAAAAACACTTCCATTCCAATACCCAGCCACAAGTAGCTTGAAACCTAAATAGTAGGTCTTTGACACATGGTTGTAGATCTTTGAGACTCCTTCAATAGTCTTTCCTGTTTTTGAAAGATCAGTATCATCAAAGATCAAGCATCTTGTAGGGTCTGCTGAGGGGGTGAAGAGTTCATCTTTCAATAGATATTGCTTTACAAACTGGGCCAAAAAAGCTCTCCAATTAATTTTTTGATTTGCCAAGATTCGATAGTATGAATCTTTTCCACATTTATTAAGTTCTGGATCTTTGTCAGTTGTAAGTCCATAAATAGAATTAATTCCAATGGCTCTAGTTTAATACAGCTATTATATGTATATTTAGATTATGAACATAGATAATCTAAAAGAGGAAATACTATCACTATCCACTCTAGATCGTGATAATCTGTTAAAGGATATTACAGATTCACTTGAGCATAATCAATTGGTTGAGCGGGCTTCCCGTCGCCATATTTTAGATAATAAAATGGGCGGATGCCCACATTGTTTACATGAAAAATATGTTCGTTTTGGAGTTGACAAAGGCTCGCAGCGCTATAAGTGCAAGTCTTGCAATAGAAGCTTTACTGAATATACTGGCACTTGGATGGCGGGACTTCAAAGAAAGGATATGATTTCATCTTATTTAAGTCTTATGGTTCAAGAAAAAAGTTTAGATAAAATAAGTTCAGAATTAGGCATCAATAAAAAGACAGCCTTTGATTGGCGTCATAAGATATTAGCTTCATTCGATACTAAAAATGACGATGACCAAGACAACTTTACAGGTATTACAGAGAGTGACGAAACCTTTTTCCTAAGATCAGAAAAAGGTATGGAGGTAAAAGATAGGGAATCAAGAAAAAGAGGCGGTAAGTCTAAAAAGAGAGGTATAAGTAAAGATCAAGTTGCGGTAATTGTAACACAGGATAGAAAATCAACATTAGACCTTAGCGTGGCTAAACTCGGTCGAATAGGAAAAGTAGATATAGAAAATGCTATCGGTAAACGTGTTATAAAGGATATAACCATATTGTGTAGCGATGCCCATCACAGTTATAAAGGGTTTGCCAAAGATAGCGAAACAGAGTTCCACATCGTAAATGCATCAAAAGGAGAAAGAGTAAAAGGAAAGTATCACATACAACACGTTAATTCTACTCACAATAGAGTTAAAAAATGGATTGAAAATACCTTTTGGGGAGTATCAACAAAATATCTACAACAATATATGAATTGGTATCGAATAAAGGAAAATATAAAGTCTAGAAGCGATAGAGCCAACGCCTTTGTGGAAGAAACAATTGCTCTAGGTACATTGAAACGGTATAATCAAATCGAATCTAGATATGAAAACTTAATATCAACGCAGACCTAAACTAGAGCCATTCCAATAAGGGGCAAAATCAAGAGTGTAGCGATCAAATCCTCAAATGAAAAACCCGCCTTTTTGCACCAACTGAATTGTTTTTTTATTCTATTGAAGCCTAAAATATTTAGATGTGCCCGTAAATAGTCTGAATTAAACCAAACCTTATTAAACTTCCCTTTTATTTCTTGAACTTTTGCAATATATTCGTGTTGTAGCATGTTTTGTACTTTGTGTTTAGTTACTTAAAGATACAGTAAAACCAGGGGTTTCCCTTGGTTTTCATGCTATTTTTTTCCAATTAAACCCTGTAAATAATGGGTGCGAAACTTGAGTTATTTAATAATCTTTCAACTTCTTTTATTCGTTTCACCGTAACTTTTCTTAGGTCTGTTTTCTTTTGGAAAAATCTCCTTATTACACCTATTCCATCACTCACTAATCTTAGTGATCAAACTATGCTCATGGCAGATAATAAGAATATTGAGGCTGATTATAATTTAGTTTCTGATGTTCCAGATGGCTTTATTACCCTTAGATCTGTAATGAAGAACGGAAACTTAAAAAAAATAACCAAGCATTTGAATATGCTTCTACAACTGCATTTACTAGATTGTGGGACTCTTATTTTTCTAGTAAATTCAATAATTATTCTGACAATAAAATGGATATAGAAATAGAGTTAGTCGACCTTTTGCTTATTAAGAGATCAGCCTCATCTATTGGGTCAACACTCTTGACTGGAAATAGTCAATACAATGTCAATGCAGTCGCAGTGATACACGTCAATACAACTTATAAGGGTAAGGATTATGAAAACGAATTTGAAGTAAATGCATCAGCTTATAATGAAAGTCAAAAAATTGGAAACGGCAATAGTTCATTCTCAATTACTGCATCCAACCCTATGCAACAAAGGGCTAAACTTCTTGAAAGTTGTTTAAACAAATCAATTATTCAATTTGATAATTTTGTGAGTAATGTAATCATGGAAAGCGAAAATTAATTAAAGTGTAAATACTTACTTAATTACTCAAGTTTCGCACCTAATCAATTTCACTTAACACCTTGATGATTAAAGCTATGGGTATTTGTTAGAAACCCATAACTCTCAATATCCTCTATTATTTTGGATGTAATAAGTTCAATATCAATTGATTCTACTAGTTTTTCCAAATTGGTTAAAATTAAGTTGACAACTGCCAATATTCTGATATTCAGCTTATTTTCAATATAATCCTGTTTTAAATCTTTAAATAATCCGCCTATGGTTTCATAAGCCTCCATTCTGTACCTAATACTTGTAAGCAGATATTGGGTCATTGCAATTGTTATTTGTGCAATCTGGACATCAAAATTGGTAGACTGACACTTTCCAAGGCCAAAGAGCTGCTTGGCTTCTTTAAAAAAGACTTCAATTGACCATCGAATACTATATACTTCAATTGCTTTTACAAATTTGAGTGATGTATCGGTGGTTATTAAGGTGTGCCATTTGCCGTTCTTCCCACGTTTTGAGATAAAGAGAGCAACCTTGAGCCCATCAATTTCAGCTATGTAATGATGGTAGTAGTAATTGAATTTACGACAGCGCTTGGGCTTTGCTTTCTGTTTTTTAAGTTGTGCTAAAGTTTTGACCTTTGATCTGACTTCAATTTTACTATTGTATTTATACATCCCAATAATATGGGTCGAACTGCAAATACTTCGTAACTTTTTAAGTAATCCCACACTTGTAAACCAGGTATCTATTAAAATATAGTCTACAGGAATTTTACGCTTTACAACCCTGGAAAACATTTGCACTACTAGGTCTGTTTTCTTTTTATTGAGTTCCCTATACCTCTTTGCCGCAACTGTTTTACTACATCTTGGTGTCTTCTTTTGGGCCTTACGCTGCTTTGCGGTTAGACCATATTTTAATCTTGATGTTTTGCTCTCACGGTGCAGACTAAAATCAATGGGGATAAAAACACTTCCATTCCAATACCCAGCCACAAGTAGCTTGAAACCTAAATAGTAGGTCTTTGACACATGGTTGTAGATCTTTGAGACTCCTTCAATAGTCTTTCCTGTTTTTGAAAGATCAGTATCATCAAAGATCAAGCATCTTGTAGGGTCTGCTGAGGGCGTGAAGAGTTCATCTTTCAATAGATATTGCTTTACAAACTGGGCCAAAAAAGCTCTCCAATTAATTTTTTGATTTGCCAAGATTCGATAGTATGAATCTTTTCCACATTTATTAAGTTCTGGATCTTTGTCAGTTGTAAGTCCATAAATAGAATTAATTCCAATAAGGGGCAAAATCAAGAGCGTAGCGATCAAATCCTCAAATGAAAAACCCGCCTTTTTGCACCAACTGAATTGTTTTTTTATTCTATTGAAGCCTAAAATATTTAGATGTGCCCGTAAATAGTCTGAATTAAACCAAACCTTATTAAACTTCCCTTTTATTTCTTGAACTTTTGCAATATATTCGTGTTGTAGCATGTTTTGTACTTTGTGTTTAGTTACTTAAAGATACAGTAAAACCAGGGGTTCCCCTTGGTTTTCATGCTATTTTTTTCCAATTAAACCCTGTAAATAATGGGTGCGAAACCTGAGTTAATTACACAATTTAAAATATTTATTACATCAGCCTAAAGTAAATAATTCACTTTAGGCTGTTTTTGATTAAACAAGTTTATTCAAGTCTAAATTTAATCATCAAAGGATATGAATCGTAAAATGGAAACCTAAAAAATATTCATTACTCGACAAATTAGACACCATAAAAGAGTTAGTGTTAACTTATAAACGGGTAAAGTGAAAACCGAAATCTTTATTATTACAAAAATTACATACTATAAAAGAGCAAAAGGGAAACAATACGCGCGCGCGAAGAATTACACAAGTTAAAAAGACTAAAACCATACGAATCGTACTACCCTAAAAGAAAGTATTTTTAAAGTAATTTTTTTTTCGACATTAAAAAGGGAAGCTGAATCAAGTCATAAATGCAACTTGAGCATTAAATAACAATTGATTTATTAAAAATTTAATATTCTTATTAAGAGTTTATAGGCCCAATTATATTAATTCTTAAACAGTTTTTCGATATTCAGTTTTAAAGGGTTTGAAATCTCTTCAACTAACTAAAAAGCCTCTACAGTTTTTGTAGAGGCTTTAATAATTAAAATATTTTACAATAAATAATTACTTCACAATTAATCGCCTTACAAATTGTTGGTTATCTACTGTTGTAAACTGAACAAAATAATTACCCGCATCTACTCCTGAAACATCAAGACCATGAGTTATTTGACTTGCCGAGAAGATCTTAATGTCTCGACCTAACATATCAATCAATTTAATTTTAGAAAGAATTATTTGCCCATCATTTTCTATAAACACTTTTGAATTTGAGGGGTTAGGATATATTAGAATATTAAATCCAATAGCGTCTGGGTTTGTTGTTGATAAGTTACACTCTGCACCCCAATTTGGGAAGAAGTCGTCTTGCAAAGCAGAGTTAAAAGCAAAACCTTGGGGTTCATTTGGTATTTGCTCTACGCACCATCCTAATAGATCTTGGTTAAATGAAGTTGCGCTTAAAAACATACTTCCCATTCCAGTTACTTGACTTATATCCCAATTATTTAGGGGTTGGTCAAATGATGATGCGCCTCTAAACATAGAATACATAGCAGTTACCCCACTTATATCCCAATTATCGAGAGGTTGGTTAAATGACTCTGCATTTTGAAACATAATCCTCATATCAGTGACTTGGCTTACATCCCAATTATTTAGGGGTTGGTTAAATGACTCTGCATAAGAAAACATAGCTTCCATAACCCAAACTTGACTTACATCCCAATTATTTAGAGGTTGGTCAAAAGATATTGCAAGATAAAACATAACAGCCATATCTGTAACATTACTTACATCCCAATTATTTAGAGGTTGGTCAAATGATTCTGCACCATAAAACATAAACTTCATGTTAGAAACATTACTTACATCCCAAGAATCGAGAAATTGGTCAAAAGATTTTGCACCATCAAACATAGATCCCATATCTATAACATTACTTACATCCCAAGAATTAAGGGGTTGGTTAAAAGATGCAGCCCTATTAAACATGCCCTCCATATTAGTAACACTACTTACATCCCAGCTGTTTAAAGGTTGGTTAAATGGAGTTCTCGAAAACATACCTATCATATTTTTAACCTTACTTACATCCCAATTATTTAGGGGTTGGTTAAATGAAGTTGCATTAGCAAACATACCACTCATATAAGTAACATTACTTACATTCCAATTATTAAGGGGTTGGTTAAATGAAGCTGCATTAGCAAACATCGAAGCCATAGAAGTTACTTGGCTTACATCCCAATTGTCAAGGGGTTGGTCAAATGACTCTGCACGATTAAACATGCTTCGCATATTAGTAACATTACTCACATCCCAAGAATTCAAGGGTTGGTTAAAAGAAGTAGCGTTATAAAACATAATATTCATACCTGTAACATTACTTACATCCCAAGAATCGAGAGGTTGGTTAAAAGATGTTGCATAAAACATGCTTTTCATATCTGTAACATTACTTACATCCCAAGAATCGAGAGGTTGGTTAAAAGATGTTGCACCATAAAACATAGCAGCCATATCTGTAACATTACTTACATCCCAATTATTTAGGGGTTGGTCAAATGAAGTTGCATTATAAAACATAAATCCCATATCACTTATACCACTTGTACAGGTTAAGGTGATATCGGGATTTTGTTGATCATTATAATAAAAGAATGCAATAAGTTGTGCACGACTCCTTTTTGTAAAGGTTTTGGCTTCACCGTTAATGGTTAAGGTTCCTGTGTCTCCAAATTCAGCCTCTGGACATAGGCAAGTCATCCCATTGGGGGCAAGATAAAAATCTGGGTTGTCTTGGGCGTAAAATGTAAGTGTAAAAAGAAATGTGGTTATAAGTAATAGTTTTTTCATAATAAAGGGTTTTACTTGGTATTTGGATTCAAGTCATAAATGCATCTTCAGCATTAAATAGAAATTGATTCATTTCAAATATAAGATTTTCATAATTAAACCTTTTTCTAGGTCTTAGATATAATTTCTCTTGTATCTGTTTTATTTGGCAATCAGTGATTTCTGTAAAGACTGTTTTAAAAAAAATCTATAATGATTAAATCTAAAAGTTGCATTTAATAGTTGAATTCAAAGAATTAATAGAGAGAAAGCAACAAAAAATTCAATGCAAGTAAATAACTTATATTAAACCTTAAAGAGGGGTTATTTTAATTTGTGGGTTACAAATGTGGGTTACAAGTTGATAAACAAAAAAGCCTAACTATCTGATAGTCAGGCTTTAATCTATGTATTGTTGAGGTGTCGAGCGGATTCGAACCGCTGTAGATGGTTTTGCAGACCACTGCCTAGCCACTCGGCCACGACACCTTTTTTGAAGACTGCAAATTTAAGAATTTTTTTTTATTCCCAATGCTAATCTATCAATTAGATTCAACCTCTTTTTTTAGATAAAGTAATATTGACATCCTCCACATCGCCTCCCAATGGAGGATTTAGTTTAGCAACTTTAACTTTTGCCTTTTTCACTATCTCGAGTTCAGCGAAGATTCTATCTAAAATACGCTTAGCGACATGTTCCAGAAGTTTAGAAGCTATAGCCATTTCTTCCTTTACGATTTTATTGAGATGAACGTAATCTACTGTATCAGATAGCTCATCGGATTCCGCTGATATATCCAGATTTGCATCAACACTTATATCCACTTTATAATCACTTCCTATCTTAGTTTCTTCTGGTAAACACCCGTGATAGGCATAAACTCTAATGTTATTTAAATTGATTGTGTCCAAAGGTTTTTTAAACAAAGATAACCCCACTTTCATTTTATCTAAACTTTAAACATTATATAGTTTCATAAAAATTATTTAAATTTTAACACTTTAATAACAAGGTGCTCTGTAACGTTTCTAACATTTACAAGTCTTAATGGAAGTAACTACTCAATTATGATAGAAATTAAAAATTTGCATAAGTCCTACAAAATGGGAAAGAACTCTCTTCACGTGTTGAAGGGAATCAATTTTAATGTTGAAGAGGGAGAATTGGTTGCTATTATGGGATCTTCTGGGTCTGGCAAGTCTACGCTTCTTAACATTCTTGGAATGCTTGATGAAGCAGACCAAGGTTCATATACGTTAGACGGGGTGCCAATCAAAAATCTTAATGAGAAGCTTGCCGCTCAATATAGAAATAAGTTTTTAGGTTTTATTTTTCAATCTTTCAATTTAATCAATTACAAGTCTGCTATAGACAATGTCGCTCTTCCTTTGTTCTACCAAGGTATGAAAAGAGCGAAACGGATGGAAAGGTCTATGGCTTATCTTGAAAAAGTAGGCCTTGCAGATTGGGCTACTCATAAGCCTAATGAACTTTCGGGAGGACAAAAACAAAGAGTTGCCATTGCAAGAGCATTAGCGAGTAATCCAAAAGTGCTACTTGCAGATGAGTTAACCGGAGCTTTAGATTCCAAAACGTCTTATGAAATCATGGATTTAATCCAAAAAATAAATGATGAAGGCAGGACTGTTTTAATAGTTACCCACGAGAAAGATATCGCTCAAATGACTAAGCGAATAGTGAATCTAAAAGATGGTGTCATTATAGAAGATAAAAAAATAACCCAAGTAAGAGCAATGCAAAATGTTTAGTTTAGAACGTTGGCAAGAGGTTTTCGAAACCATTTCAAAGAATATGTTAAGGACTTTTCTTACGGGGGTTTCAGTTGGTTCTGGGATTTTTATTCTTATTATATTGTTAGGAGTGAGTGTTGGCATGCAAAATGGCATTGAAAAACAATTTAAAAACGACGCATCAAACATTATTAATATTTACCCAGGTACTACTAACTTAGCATACAAAGGCTTAAATCCTGGAAGAAGAATTCAGTTTACCGATGAAGATTACGAACTGGCTTTAGGAGGTAAAGATGAAGTAGTTTATAAATCTTCGGTTTATCAAAATAGAGGTGGATTAATTTCCTATAAAAAAGAATTTGGAAGCTATCGTGTGCAAGGAGTTATGCCTGATTTTCAGTATTTAGAGAATGCATCCATCATAGAAGGAAGATTTATCAATCAAAACGATGTTGATAATTCTGAAAAGTATGTGGTTATTGGAAATCAAGTTAAAAAGGATTTATTTAAAGATAAATCGCCCTTAGGAGAATACATTATTATAAGAGATTTAAATTATAAAGTGGTTGGAGTATTCACGGACCCAGGTGGAGATAGGGAAGAATCTCGTGTATTTTTGCCTATAACCACAACGCAAGTTGTCTCTGGTGCAGGAAATAAAATCAGATCTATGGGATTTACTTTACCTAAAATAGATGATTACGACGAAGCTTTAGCTATATCCAACAAATTTACAGCTCAAATTGAACGCCAACTCAAAGCTAAATTACTGATTAGTCCTTTAGATACAAGCGGAATGTCTTTCAGTAATAACATTGAAAACACCAAAAATATTTATCAACTTATATCTGCCATGAAAATATTTTTCTGGTTTGTTGGTATTGCCACTCTGATGGCAGGAATAATTGGGGTGAGTAATATTATGCTCATCATTGTTAAGGAACGCACCAAAGAAATTGGCATCCGAAAAGCTTTAGGCGCTAGACCCATGTCTATCATTGGGATGGTTTTACATGAATCTATTTTTGTGACTGCTTTTTCTGGAATAATCGGTTTAATTTTAGGCTTAGGTTTATTAGAAATTGTAGGGCCTATGTTTGAATTAGATTTTATGGTAAATCCATCGGTAGACTTCAGCATTGCCTTGACCACAGTTGTTATTTTGGTTGTAGCAGGAGCTTTTGCTGGATTTTTCCCAGCATGGCGCGGAGCAAAAATTAAACCCATAGATGCATTAAGAGACGAATAATATGTTTAATAGAGACAAATGGAATGAAGTAATTGAATCACTATCCTCTAATATATTTAGGACGGTGCTTACCGCCTTTGGTGTATTTTGGGGAATTTTTATTCTTGTACTTTTACTAGCAGCTGGAAATGGTTTGGAGAATGGTGTGAAAGGGATATTCTCAGGTATATCAACCAACTCCATGTTTATGTGGACTCAGACTGCTTCGAGACCTTACGATGGTTTGCCGAAAGGAAGACGTTACAACTTTGACGTCAATGATATAACGGCTATTGAACAAAAAGTGAATGGTTTAAAATATGTCTCTCCAAGAAACCAACTTGGTGGATTTGGAGGATCTAACAATGTAGTTCGAGGCTTAAAAAACGGAGATTTTTATGTGTCTGGAGACTATCCTGAAATCTTGAATCAGGAATCTTTGAAGATTTTAAGAGGGCGTTTTATCAATCAAAATGACATAGAAAACAAGCGTAAAGTTGCCGTTATTGGCGAAGGTGTTTTGAATGAACTTTATGAAATTGATGAAGATCCACTGGGTACTTACATCAAGGTCAATAGTGTAAATTTTATGGTGATTGGCGTTTATAAAAAACGTGGATTTGGCGGTGGTGATGCTGAGGAAGAACAAAAAAAAGTTTACACTCCTTTTACAGCTTTCTCTCAAGCCTTTAACTATGGAGAGGTTGTAGGCTGGATAGCCATTACAGCAGAAGATGATTTTTCGATTACCAGTTTAAAAGAACAAATTTTTAGCATCATCAAAACCAACCATCGAATTCATCCAGAAGATGATCGTGCAATTGGCAACTTCGATTTATACGAACAATTTTCAAAAATACAAGGTTTGTTTATTGCCTTAAATGCAGTTGCCTATTTTGTAGGAATTTTGATTTTACTCTCCGGAGTAATCGGTATTAGCAATATCATGTTGATTGTGGTAAAAGAACGTACCAACGAAATTGGTGTAAGACGTGCCCTTGGTGCAACGCCATGGGAAATTCGTGGACAAATTTTATTCGAATCCGTTTTTTTAACTATAATTGCTGGAATGGCAGGAATTGTTTTTGCCACAGGAATTCTAGGACTAATTAATCAATTTTTACCAAAAGATAGTGATATCCCATTTGTGAATCCAAGCGTAGATTTGCAAACCGTTATTATTGCCTTAACCATATTAATCATTACTGGATTGTTAGCCGGATTTATTCCTGCCCAAAATGCAATAAAAGTAAAACCAGTTGATGCCTTACGTACTGAATAAAAACTAAAAGAACTAATACCTAAATAAAAATGAAGAAAGTCGTTACCATTGTTGTTATATTAATCATCGTTTCGCTCTTTGGTGGATCCCTGTATTATTTGTATCAAAAAAATCAAGAGAGTCTATTAGTTTTTCAAACTGAGCAATCTACTGTTGAAACTATAATTAGGAAAACAGTTGCTACGGGAACTTTAAAACCACGTGAAGAGGTAGAAGTAAAACCCAACATCTCAGGAATTGTAGATGTATTATTGGTTAAGCCTGGTGATATGGTTCAAGTTGGAGATTTAGTAGCTCAACTGAAAGTAGTGCCAAATATAACTAGCTTGAATTCTGCTAAAAACCAATTGCGACAAACTAGAATTAATTTAGAAAACGAAAATAAACTGTTTAATCGTCAAAAGGAATTATTTGAAAAAGGTGTGATTTCTGCAAACGATTTTGATTTGGCTAAAAATGCTATGGACAATGCAAAGCAAAACGTAGCTGCTGCTGAAGAAAATTACGAAATCATTCAAACGGGAACAACTCAAGATGCAGGTAACGCTGCAACAACCGAAATAAAAGCGCGCATCTCTGGAATGGTACTCAATGTGCCTATTAAAGTTGGTAACCAAGTAATTGAAGCCAACAACTTTAATGAAGGAACAACCATAGCTACCATTGCCAAAGTAGACGATATGATTTTTGAAGGCAAAGTAGATGAGTCTGAAGTTGGAAAAATTAAAGAAAACCTTCCTCTTGAAATTACAGTAGGTGCTATAGAAAACACAACTTTCGATGCCATTTTAGATTACATCGCTCCACAAGGAGTAGAAGAAAATGGTGCTGTACAATTTGAAATTGAAGGCAGCTTAAAAGAGACCAAAGGCATATTTATTCGTGCAGGTTTAAGCGCAAACGCTTCTATTATTCTTGAAAAAGCAGAAGATGTGATGGCTATTAAAGAAGCCTTAATTCAATTTGATAGAGAAACCAAAGCTCCTTTTGTGGAAGTAGAAGTAGGCAATCAAGAATTTGAACGTCGTGATATCGAACTCGGCCTTAGTGACGGTATAAACGTTCACGTAAAGTCTGGTATAGTTAAAGATGATAAAATAAAAATTTGGAACAGAGTTGAAAGACCAATTTCTAAATCGTCTAGAAGATAATTAAAGATTATGAAAATGAAATTTACCTTATCAATATTAAGTGTTATACTCTTAGGATGTTTTTCTGGTCTTAATGCGCAAAACGATATACCTGCAAGATGGACTCTTGAGGCTTGTGTAAAATATGCCATGGATAATAATATATCCATTAAGCAATCGATGCTCGATCTAGAAACCGCAGACATCAGTAGAAGTGAAGCTATAGGAAACTACCTGCCTTCACTTAATGGAAATTCTAACAATACCTGGAACTCTGGTTTAACTCAAAATATAACCACAGGAGTTCTGGAGAGTCAAGTGACTCGTAACTTTTCTGTAAATGCAACCTCAGGAATAACCATATTTGACGGTTTACGAAATTTAAGAGTATTCCAGAGAGCTAAACTAGAGCAACTGGCAAGTCAGTATTCACTTCAATTGATGAAAGATGATATTGCGTTATTTGTAGCAAATGCTTATTTACAGATCCTTGTCAATAAACAGCAACTTGAAGTTTTAATAGAGCAAAATAATGTAACTCAGGAGCAAATTGAACAAACACGAAAAACTGTAGAGATAGGAACTGCCCCTCAGGGAGACTTGTTAGAAATTAAGGCCACAAATGCAGATGAAGAACAACAAATCGTTGTCGCTGAAAATAATTTAAGAATCTCTAAAATCAGCTTAGCGCAAACACTACTTATAAAAAATTATCAAAATTTTGATATTGCAGATGAGGAGTATAACGTCCCTATCACAGATATCATGTCTAAAACACCTGAAGAGATTATTGCAAAATCAAGGGAAGAGCGTTACGAAGTTAAAGTGGCAGAGCAAAATGTAGACTTAGCTGTAAAAGATGTTCAAATAGCTAGATCACAGCTTTACCCGTCATTAAGCGGATTTGTCAACTACAACACCAGAGAAACAGATAGAGACAGAACAGTTCAAGGCGGTCTAGATCCAAACAGTCCCACCAGACAAATTGGAATTCTAGAGTCTACAGGAGGAGCTGTAGTCGTTCCAAATTTTCAATTCCAAACCATAGGGCCGAGAAATTTTATAGACCAATTGTGGAGAAATGACGGTTTAACTTATGGTGTACAACTTGATATTCCGGTTTTCAATGGTTTTGCAACAAGAAACTCTATTAAGAGAGCGGAAGTGAATACCAGACGTGCAGAATTTCAGCTGGAGCAAGCTGAATTGGATTTGGAATCCAATGTATATCAAGCTTATGTTGATGCTCAGGGATCGGCCAAAGCTTATGAAGCAGCCTTAAAAGCTGTCGAGTCTCAAGAACTAGCTTTTGAGTATGCTCAGCAACGCTTTGAAGTTGGTGTGTCTAATGCTTTTGAACTAAGTCAATCTAAATTTAGATTAACAAATGCAGAAAACAGATTAATTAATTCTAAATACGACTATATTTTCAACTTAAAAGTCTTAGAATTGTTTTTTGGAATTCGAATTATTAACTATTAAACCCTTATTTATTGAGTTTGATTCTTTGTATTGAAACCTCTACAACTAATTGTTCTATAAGCATTGGAAAAGAGGGACATCTGCTAGCCTTAAAGGAGATAGACAATAAGAACTTTTCACATTCTGAACAGTTACATACGTTTATTAAAGAGCTACTACACTCTGAGAATATATCTATCAAAGAACTTAGTGCCGTTTCTATAAGTAAGGGTCCTGGCTCTTATACAGGTTTAAGGATAGGCGTTTCTGCAGCGAAAGGTCTAGCCTATGCCCTAGACATTCCTCTCATTTCTGTATCGACCTTGTTGTGTTTAGCAAAGCAGATCGATGTCGATAAAGCGGTCATCATCCCAATGATAGATGCTAGAAGAATGGAAGTCTATTCTGAAATTTTTAATGCTAGTTTTGAAAGTAAGCGAGGAATTAAGGCTGAAATATTGGAGGAAACCTCATTCCATCAGGAATTAGATACAAATGAAGTTCACTTTATAGGAAATGGTGTGGAAAAATTTCAAGCGATCTGCAGCCATCCCAATGCTATTTTTCACAAAGAAAAACTCCCGTCTGCAAAGGAGCAATGCCCTATAGCGAAACGGAAGTTTGATAATGGTGATTTTGAGAATGTGGCTTATTTTGAGCCTTATTACCTCAAAGATTTTGTGAGTAATAGTTAATTAACTAAAGAGAATTATAATAGGATATAGTTCGTTTTAGTTCGTTTTCAAGTTCTTTATCGGTTCCTCTAAACTTGAATTTGTTAGATTTAATAAAATCTTTCATTACCTCTTTTTCGTTATTTTCAAAAGAATCTAAAATATCCCATCTATCGGCTTCTATAGAAGAAAAGGTTTGACCTGAATCTTTAGAAATATAATAAGTAAAATTTGTAATCAACTGAGGAGGAGTATCTCTTTGGTAGGTGGTTGACGCTCGTTTTGCTGATATATAATTCTGATAGTATTTTTTGAATAAAACAATTTTTTTATCTTCACTGTTTAAGACCTCTAAATAGCCGCTATCGCCATCAAAAAAGATTTCATCATTAAAATAGAGCTTGAACAACTTTCCTTCAACTAAGTACTCGTAAATATCTACTCTTTTTAGAACCATTGTTTGTACTAGGTCCATTTTCAATTCATTCTCATACTTTACCTCAACTTGATCATAAAAGATATTATATCTCAAATTGGCCTTAATTTTTGATTTTTCTTTGGAGTTATTGATAATAACTCCCGACTTGAATTCTTCAGTAAGAAACGGAGAACCTTCAATGTCTTTTAAATTCATTTGTCCATCTTCGGTATCGATAGTGTATATATCGCCAGATTCACGGACGACTAGTTCTCGGAGAAATTCTCCCTGACCAGCGTATTGAGCATTAACTTCAGAAGAAAATAGAACCAAAATTAATAGACTTAAAGAAACATAATTTTTCATAATAATTTTTTTCTTAATAAATATAACAAAAATTATTTAACTTTCTTATTCATATCGTATAAATGTACATCGCGTTGTGGAAATGGAAAGGAAATTCCTGCATCTTCAAGTTCCATTTTTAGCTTTTCAATCGTATCAAAGTGTAATTCCCAGAAATCGTCTTGATTAGCCCAAAATCGTAAAGACAAATCAACGGAATTATCTCCTAAACCTCCTACAAAAACAACGGGAGCAGGATCTTTTAAAACGCGTTCATCAGAATTAACGATGTTTAATAAGACTTCTCTAGATTTTTTAATGTCACTATCGTAGGAAATTCCAACGGTCATTACATTTCTGCGAGTAGGCTCATAAGAATAATTGGTCACTTTATTATTGCTTAATTGACCGTTAGGAATAACAATGCGCTGATTGTTTGGAGTTGTTAGAATCGTATAAAAAATACTGATCTCGGTCACTGAACCTGATTCCTCCTGAGCTTCAATAAAATCGCCAACCCGAAATGGTTTCAGTATAATAATGAGAACCCCTCCAGCAAAGTTGGAAAGCGATCCTTGTAAAGCAAGACCGATAGCTAAACCCGCTGCTGCCAAAATTGCTGCAAACGAAGTGGTTTCTACACCAAGTTTTGTAATGATGACAATAAACAAAAGGATTTTGAGCACTATGCCCAAGATACTTAAGGCAAAACCTCTTACGCCTCGGTCTACCTCGCGTTTTTCCATTATTTTTCTTAAACGACCTATAATCAATTTTATGACCCATAACCCTAGGATCAAGAGAACTATAGCAGCGATGATACTTGGAAGATAGGTTAAGATGCTGTCTAGCAAATAATTTGCATATTCGCCAACACTGTCAGTTGAAATGTTTTCCATGAGCAATGATTTTTTAATAATATAAATATATCAATTAATTGTTGAACCATTTTCAACGTCTCCAGACGGATCTGGGTTCACAAAGGTCAATTTTCCAGAGGAATCTTCAGTCATTAAAATCATCCCTTCGCTTAAGGTGCCTTTAAGTGTAATAGGTTTAAGATTGACGACAACACTTACTTTACGACCAATAAGCTCTTCTGGCTTATAATGTTCTGCAATTCCAGAAACTATAGTTCTTTGATCTAAACCAGTATCTACGGTGAGTACCATTAATTTTTTGGTCTTTGCCTTTTTCTCTGCCGTTATTATGGTTCCTACTCTAAGATCGAGTTTGGAGAAATCTTCAAAAGTAGCTACTTCTTTTTGGGGTTCTAGTTCTTTCTCTTCATTTTCTATTTTGGAAGCTTCAAGTTTATCTACTTGCTTTTGTATCTCCTCCTCTTCAATTTTACTAAAAAGGAATTCAGCTGTATTGATGTTATGATGAGAAGGAAGCAATTCATCTAGTTTCGAAATATCATTCCAAAATGGATGAGAAAAGCCTTCAAAATTGAGCATGGTTTTCAATTTTAAAGCGGTAAAAGGTAAAAAAGGCTCACTTAAGACTGCTAAAGCACTTGACACTTGCAAAGCCACATACATAATCGTAGATGTTCGCTCAGGATTTGTCTTTTGCAGTTTCCAAGGCTCTTCATCAGCTAGATATTTATTGCCAAGACGCGCCAGATTCATCATAATCCCTTGGGCTTCCCTAAAGCGGTATTTCTCGATAGAAGCTGAAATTTGTGAGGGAAATGTTTTAATATCCTCAAATACTTTGAGATCAGTTTCGCTAAAGTCAAAGGCTTTTGGCACTACTCCTTCATAATACTTATGCGTTAGAACCACCACTCTATTGATAAAGTTCCCATAGATGGCAACTAACTCACTGTTATTTCGGGTTTGGAAATCCTTCCACGTAAAATCATTATCCTTGGTTTCAGGAGCATTTGCTGTAAGCACATACCTCAACACGTCTTCTTTACCTGGGAAATCTTCTAAATAGTCGTGTAACCAAACTGCCCAATTTTTAGAAGTGGATAGTTTACGGCCTTCTAGATTCAAAAATTCATTGGCAGGTACATTATCTGGTAAGATATAGCTGCCTTCTGCTTTCAGCATCGCAGGGAAAATAATACAATGAAACACAATATTATCTTTGCCTATAAAATGAACAAGCTTAGTGTCCTTATCCTTCCAATAAGGCTCCCAATCTTTGCCTTCCCGTTCTGCCCATTCTTTGGTAGAAGAAATATACCCAATTGGAGCATCGAACCAAACATAAAGGACTTTACCTTCACCTCCTTTTACAGGAACTGGTATACCCCAATCTAAATCTCGAGTAACTGCCCTAGCTCGTAAACCTTCATCTAGCCAAGATTTACATTGTCCATACACATTAGCTTTCCAGTCCTTTTTATGATCTTTTAATATCCAATCTTTCAAAAAGCCATCATATTGATCTAACGGTAAAAACCAGTGCTTGGTTGACTTTAACGTAGGTACATCTCCTGTGATAGCAGATTTTGGATTTATTAAATCAGTAGCATTCAGAGAAGAGCCACATTTTTCACATTGATCGCCATAAGCTTCTTCATTGCCACATTTTGGGCAAGTCCCTGTTACAAAACGGTCGGCTAGAAATTGATTGGCTTTGGCATCGTAGAGTTGTTCTGTTGTTTCTTCAATAAATTTTCCCTTATCGTACATGGTCTTGAAAAACTCAGTCGCCGTATCATGGTGGATTTTAGCAGAAGTTCTTGAATAATTATCAAATTGAATCCCAAAATCTTGAAACGATTGCTTGATTATAGCGTTGTATTTATCGACAACATCTTGAGGACTTATGCCTTCCTTCTTGGCTTTGATTGTAATAGGGACACCATGCTCATCACTTCCGCAAAGAAAAGCGACGTCTTCTCCCTTCAGTTTCAAGTAACGAACGTAAATATCTGCTGGTACATAAACCCCTGCCAAATGTCCTATATGTATAGGCCCGTTGGTATAGGGCAATGCTGCGGTAACTGTATAGCGTTTTGGGTTCTTCATGAGTCTAAAATTTCTAAAGCACAAATGTAATAAACCCCTTTACATAAAAAGACTAAGGCTATTGTATAATATGTGTGAAAAAGCCATTGAACTATACAGAAATAAATATATTAGAACTTAACCAAAAAACATCCTATTATGAAGCTTATCTCAAAACTTTGCCTTACGGCGCTAATCCTTATGTTCTTTTTTTCATGTAGCAGTGATGATGATTCTGCTCCTCCCATTGAAAACGAAAACTTTTTAAAAGTTGGAAATCAAGAATTTGAACTCAAGTCTGGGTCATATGGAACCGATAGCTTAGAGGAAGGACTTTATGCTTTTGGAATTACTTTATACGACACCAATTTAAATATAGTAGATGGTGAGCCAACACCAGAAGACAATATAGTTAATGGTATTTCTTTTGGAATTTATACAGATAATAGTACTAAGCCAGACCTTGGTGAATACATTTTTACAGGAGCTTCCAATCCAGGTGAAGATTCACTTGCCGCAGCATTAATTTTATCTAACATAAATGTTGAAAACCAAACAGGGCAAACTATTGAAATTGAAGTTGGTATATTAGAAATTGTAGAAAATGAAAATGAGTATGTACTTAATTTTACGGGTGTTGACGAGGAGGACAATGAAATCTCAATGAACTATTAGAGGTCCTCTAACTTTAGTTGAAAATTAAACTATTGTGTCTTAATTTTTAAATTTCATCAATAATACCTCCCTTATTATGAAAATAATTTTTTTAGCATTTTTTAGTCTCTTTTTTGTATCACAAGCATCCGCTCAAGATCAAAATAACTCAACCACTGCAAGCGTAGAAAAATCAATTTATGGCATCCAAACTGGGTTCTTAGGGACTTGGCTGTATAACGAAAGCCGGCTTAATAATGAATTTGCCCTAAGAAGTCAAGTGGGTTTTGACTTTAGAGTAGAAGGCATTAGAGAATTTGAGTCATTTGGACCTAATAGTGACTTTTACGGCATCCTCCATTTAAGCTTAGAGCCCAGATGGTATTATAATTTAGACAGAAGATTAAAAAAAGGAAAAAACATCGATCGTAATAGCGGGAACTTTGTTGCTTTACTAGCCTCTTTAAACTTGGAAAGTGTGTCTTTTACGAACAATGATAGGATAAGAAGTTTAGATCAGATCAGATTTGTTCCGAAATGGGGCATTCGTCGTAGTTTAGGAAAGCATATTTCTTATGAAGCTGGTTTTGGTTTTGGCTACGCTTTCTTTTTGAATAACACAGAAAAAACTGGGTTTTTTCCATTTAGGAATGAAAGAACTGGTGATTTTACAGCAGATATTCACTTAAGAATTGGGTTTGATCTATAAAATTTATTACTTTTAAATGATAGATTTATAACTTCTTGATACTTTTCTATGGCTTTAATGAAACCATAGAAGCACTAGAAGTTATAAACAATTTACAAATCCGATTATGAGTCTTCCACCTCCACTCCAAACTGGCGACCAAGTCGCTATCATAGCTACCGCAAGATATATTTCTAAAGCAGAGATTCAGCCTGCGATTGACCTATTAAAAAGCTGGGGGCTCAAGCCTATTTTAGGCTCTAGCATTGGTCAACAAGAACACCAATTTGCAGGAAGCGACCAAGAGCGGGCAAAGGATTTTCAAAACCAACTGGATCATCCAGACATCAAAGCTATTTGGTGTGCAAAGGGTGGTTATGGTTCTGTAAGAATCATTGACCATATTGACTTTTCTAGTTTAAAAAAACAACCCAAGTGGATTATTGGTTATTCGGATGTGACGGCTATTCATATGCATTTACAGAGTATAGAAATTGCCAGTCTTCATGCACAAATGGCATTTGACATTGAGGCTAAATCAAACTCTACCTCAACTCAGCTTCAAAAAGTATTATTTGGAGAAAATGCCGGTATCTCCTCACAAAACATTCATCCCTTACAAAAAAACGGAACAGCTTCTGGCGAAATCATTGGAGGAAATTTATCTGTGCTCTATTCCCTATTAGGGAGTTCATCTGCTCCTAGCTTTAAAGGGAAAATCTTGTTCCTTGAAGATCTCGATGAATACCTCTATCATATCGATAGAATAATGCAAAACTTAAAACGCAGTGGTATTTTGAAGGTGATTAAAGGTCTTATTGTTGGTGGCATGACACAAATGAATGATAACACCGTACCCTTCGGGAAAACCGCCGAAGAAATCATTTCTGAAGCTGTGCAAGTTTACGATTATCCTGTCTGTTTTCAATTTCCAGTGGGACACACGCAGGATAATTTGCCTCTCATTTTTGGTAAAGTCGCAAGACTTGAGGTGTCTTCTAGTCAAATTCAGCTAACCTATTAACCATGGCAGAGCACAATGAACTTGGAAAAAGTGGAGAGAAAGAAGCGGTAGAGTTTCTTCGAGCAAAAGGCTACACTATTTTAGAAATTAATTATGTCTACGATAGAGCAGAAGTCGACATTATTGCCAAAACTGGTAAAACCTTAGTCGCTGTGGAAGTCAAAACCAGAAGTACGCCAGAGTTTGGTGACCCTCAAGATTTTGTGAAACCTGCGCAAATCAAACGGTTGGTAAAAGCCGTTAATTTTTATATTAATGATAAAGACCTCGACCTAGAGGTAAGGTTTGATATTGTGGCTATTATTAAAAATAAATTAGGAAAACGTATAGAGCATTTGGAAGATGCTTTTTATTACTTTGAATAAATATAAAAAGAGAATGAGTGATGTTATTTTAAGAATTAAGGAGCTTGGTTTTCAATGGGAAACCAAAGATCCTTTTTTGTTTTGTGCTTTTCATGAGGATCAATTTCCGAAGGGAGGAACCAAACTTGGTCCTTCCAAGGAAAGCTTAAAAGATCGGTTTTTGGGGAATGATTTTAATAAAAAAGACGGCTGGCGGATGTATCATGGACAAGAAATACCTGGGTTTCCTTACCATCCCCATGCAGGTTTTGAAACCATTACTTTAGTAGAAAAAGGCTTTGCAGATCACTCAGATTCTATGGGGGCCAAAGGGCGATTTGGCCAAGGTGACGCACAATGGATGACCGCAGGAAAAGGCATTTTACATTCTGAAATGTTTCCACTTATAAATCAAGACAAAGGAAATCCTCTTTTACTATTTCAAATCTGGTTGAATTTACCCAAGCGTTCCAAAAAAGTAGAACCTCATTACAAAATGCTTTGGCACGAAGATATTCCTATTATTGAAGAAAAAGATAAGCATGGAAACGCTATGAGTATCAAAATTATCGCTGGAAAATACAAGTCAGAAAAAGCGTTGGATCCCACTCCAGATTCTTTGGCAGCAGAAGATAATACCGATATCCAAGTCTGGAGAATTAGCTTAGCATCAGGTGCGGAGTTTACACTTCCTCCAGGAGAGGCAGAAAGTAACCGCGTTTTGTTTTTTTATGAAGGAGATCAAATTAAAACCGAAGGGTCTGAGATTCCTGCTGGTCATTCCTTAGACCTTGAGGGGTCTCAAGAACTCAAACTTGTAAATGGTAATAAAAAAGCTGAGCTACTTTTGCTACAAGGGAAGCCCATCAACGAACCTGTTGTTCAGCAAGGCCCTTTTGTGGCCAATTCTACTGAAGAAATGAACAGCATCATAAGAGAGTACCAACAGACCCAGTTTGGAGGTTGGCCATGGCCAAAAGCAGAATTTACGCATGGAAACAAAGGTCGTTTTGCTTTATTTTCCGATGGAAATTTGGTAGAGAAGCCTAAGTAAAAACTGCCTTAACTATCAGTTTTGACCAAGCTCGACCCATAAAGAAAATCTCTGCAAAGAGGAGACAAGCATATCAATATCATACTATTAAGAAATTAAACCCTTTATAATGAAAAAACTAGTCTTCCTTTTAATTGTTAGTCTAAGTTTAATCTCCTGTGAGGACTTATGGAATAATGATGATGACGGTCTTTATTATCCTTTTCCTGAAGAACCCATCACTTTGTTTGAAATCAATATAGGGAGTTCAGGTGATCGTGTCGCGGAAACTAGCTTAGGCAATTTCGAGGACAACAGAAGTGCCGTTTTCCAAATTAGGGGTCAGCATTCCAGGGTAAGTGAGCTAGACCAAAATCCAGATACTGGAGAAATTATTTTTAGATACCAACCACGTCGAGGCTTTGTAGGCGAAGATTATGTTGAAATCATCGCTCCAACAGATAAAAGTGGGAATCAAATTTTTGAAAGTAAAACTCTTGAATTTTATATTAAAGTGCATGATTAAATAAAAAAGCGAGATAGAAGCCCGAAAGGACATTTAAAACTAAGCTAGCATTGGCATTTTGTTTTTTATATTTTACCAAGTTGCTAATTTATAGGTTTGCTAAAACTCACAGAAATTGTTTATTTAGACTCAAATAATAATCTACATTTGTTGATGAATTTATTTTTTAAATTAAATGTTAGAATTTTTAAAGCCTATATCTGAAAATCATTCGATTAGTAGAGCTGTAGCATCTGTTTTCATTCCACAAGCTTTTCTAAAGCCACAGGATATCTTTGAAAAAACAAAAGATGTTATAGGTTTTAAAAGTTATCCTAAAAAAGGAATGTTGAAGGCAACAACTATTAATATTAAAAATAACAATTTAGGAATAAGTAATGAACAAATTAAGGGCTTTATATTTGAAAGTTATGATGATGAGGGTTCGATAAATAATGTTTTTAAGTTAGAAAACAGCAAAGAAAATCAATCGATTCTGTCATTAGAGAATAGAAAATATAAGAATTGGAATACATTTAAAGTTCAGTTAGACTCTGATTTAAATTCATTTTCTGGTATAAACGATTTTTATGTTGAAGCGATTAGTTTAAATTACAGGGATGAATTTATATGGATGGATAGAGATTCATCTATCCCTGTTGCTGAAATATTTAATAATGATTCAGAACTTCTAAATAAGAAGTTTTTGTCATCTAAAAATGGAACCTTAATTTTAATTTCTCAGGGCAATGATGAAAACGGTTTTGTTTACGAAGAAAGAACAGAAATTTCTTTTAATAATGATATTAAAAGAATAATAATTGACCATCAATACGTTCAACGCTTTGGTAATATCGAATTATTTAGTATATTAAATAAAAATAAAAGCTTTAGCTTACTTTACAATAAAGCTCATACAGAAAACAAAAAAATTCTTAAAGACATATTAACAGTAAATAGTCAGAACTTAATAAAATTGAAGTGATTATGGCATTATTAACAAGTTTTTTTGCTTTAAATCCGGAAGTTGAAAAATTCAATTTTTTACACAGAAACAATATTGAAATGGAAAATGTATATCTTGAAGAAGAAATACTTGACTTGAAGCACACTTACCATTTTACAGAATTAACAAGTAATGATAAATCAGATTTATTAAAAAGTCAAATCTTAGACTTCTTTAATTCGACTGATAAGAATATCAAGATATCCTCAGAAGTACTTTCTCAATGCTATTCCTTTATAGAAAATCTTTATCCAAGTATCTTGGAACAATTAGAAATTGATGAGGTATACAGCACACCTTACGGTACTGTTATTTTTGATTGGGAAAAAGATGTAGATAATGCTTTTTCATTAGAAATTGGCGCTAAAGAATTTGGTTATTTTATAGAAATAAACGGAACTGATGCTAAACAAGTGGATTCTTTAATATTAGACTTATCAAAAAATGAATTACTTCAAGATTTATCTAGCTTCTTATCAGTTTAAATGTCCTTATTAGTTCCAAAAAAAATTGCAGACGATGAAATCTTGGTTCACTATATATTTGATCGAAATTTCAAGAAAAAAATCATATCAGAAAGAGAATTAGTTTCGAAAGATATCTTTTTACCTAACAAGGGTGGAGTCTCTTTACAAAGAAGTTTTTATTGTAATGAAAATAAATGTAAACAACTTGCAAAAGATATTGCTATTGGTAAAGTTTATATAGGCTTTTTTGTCTTTAGAAAATCAGATTTTGAAAGAGTTAAGCAAAATTATGTTCTACATGAAAGAAGCGAATTTGATGCAGATATTATTTCAACACCTTTAGATGAATCTTTTGCATCTATAAAATCTAAGGTTTATATTGATTCTACTGGGAATCCTGCTCACGCCGATTTAATTTATAAAAACCCTGCTCTAAGAGAAAGTGAAAGTCCAAATACTGCAATTAGGTCTTTTTCCAGAAAACTTTCTAAAAATTGTAAACTTATAATTGATACCAATCCATCTTCAAAATCCTTTGAAGATATTGAATTTAAAAAAGTTATCTAAAATTTTCGCAAAATTTTATTTTGTAATTATCATTCCAGTTACTAAAGATTCCCGACCTATTTATAGCGTTAGCTAAAAAAAGCGAGACTCTCATCTCGCTTTTTTCTACTTATTCTTCCAGCTGTCTCTTAAGGTCACCGTTCTATTAAAAACAAGCTTATGTTCTGTAGACTCTCTATCCACACAGAAATATCCAATGCGTTGGAATTGGAATTTGTCTTCCACTTTTGCAGACTTTAAGCTAGGCTCTACATAAGCTTTGCCGATCTGTAAAGAATCAGGATTCACAAAATCTAAAAAGTCTTTGTCCTTATCTGCTGAGGGATCTTCCACAGAAAACAACCGATCATAAAGTCTCACCTCTACTTCTTCAGCATGAGGAATAGAGACCCAGTGAAGAGTTCCTTTTACTTTTCGTTGAGAAGCCTCTGTGCCACTCCCACTTTTGGTGTCTGGATCATAGGTACAATGCACCTCTAAAATAGTTCCATCTTCATCTTTCACTACCTCTTCCGCTTTAATGATATAAGCACTTTTCAAACGTACCTCTTTGCCTAATTTTAAGCGAAAAAACTTGCGGTTAGCTTCCTCTTTAAAGTCTTCTTGTTCTATATATAGTTCTCTAGAAAAAGGAATTTCGCGTTCTCCAGCAGACTCATCTTCTTGGTTGTTCTCTGTAACAAGCCACTCTTCTTTCCCTTCAGGGTAATTGGTAATAATCACTTTTAAAGGATCCATCACCCCCATTACTCGTGGTGCTTTTTTGTTAAGATCATCTCTCACACAGAATTCCAGATGCGCTACATCTATCATATTTTCTCGCTTACCTATCCCTATACTCTCGGCAAAATTGCGGATAGATTCTGGAGTATAGCCTCGTCGTCGCAAGCCAGAAATAGTTGGCATCCTAGGATCATCCCAAGAATTAACGATGTTTTGCTCTACCAGTTGCGCTAACTTTCGTTTACTAACCATGGTGTGGCTCAAGTTACGTCGTGCAAATTCTCTTTGTTTTGGAATGAGCTGACCAGGTTGACTTACGCGATCGACGAACCAATTGTAAAGCTCACGGTGAGGTAAAAATTCTAGGGTACAGAAAGAATGAGAAATAGATTCTATAAAATCTGATTCCCCATGAGCCCAATCGTACATAGGATAGACTTTCCAGTCATCTCCTGTGCGATGATGTGCCTTATGTAAACACCTGTACATCAAAGGATCACGCATAATCATATTGGGAGACGCCATATCAATTTTAGCGCGAAGTACATGAGCTTTTTCTGCAGTTCCCCCATTTTTCATCGCTTCAAAAAGCTCTAAATTTTCTCCTACAGAACGCTGTCTATACGGACTGGCTGTTCCTGGCTGAGTAGGAGTTCCTTTTTGAGTCGCAATATCTTCAGACGATTGGCTGTCCACATAAGCATCACCAGCTTTAATTAACTCCACCGCCCAGTCATATAGTTTCTGAAAATAGTCTGAAGCATAACATTCCTCTGCCCATTCAAAACCAAGCCATTTCACATCGGACTTGATAGACTCTACGAAAACCGTTTCCTCTTTAATAGGATTGGTATCATCAAATCTTAAGTTGACAGGCGCTTTATACTTTAACCCCAAACCAAAGTTCAAACAAATTGATGAAGCATGACCTATGTGCAAAAATCCGTTAGGTTCTGGAGGAAACCTGAATTTAAGATCACTTACTTTATAGTCGGTTTTCAAATCTTCTTCAATAATCTGCTCGATGAAGTTCAATGATTTTTTTTCTTCAGACATAATTCAAAATTAAGTTGCAAATTTACTTAAATTCGGTTGGCTTCTTTAGGGAGCTAATAAGATTTAATCAGATTTATTTAGGGACGAAATACAGCATTATAAATGAACTCAAATGCACTAGGTTTATACTACAACTTGACTCTGGTATTTAAGATTATTATAGTTGAGAGATCTAAATTTAATAGAATATTCGTGTAAAAGTCTTATTTTAATGTGACGCTAACCAATGGAAATTAATTTTAAAAAAAATGACATGAAAAATCTAAAACCCCTACTCATCATCGTTTTATTCTTATTTATTTCTTGCAGTTCTGATGATGATTCCCCTGAAACAAATATTAGAGTTACCAATTTCATAAACGAGGTAGTAGATATTATGGAGGTGAATTCAATTAATAGAAATACCATTAGCTGGGACGATTTTAGAACTCGGGTATTGACTAGGGCTCAAAATGTAACTGGAACAGATAATCCACTCCGCTTAGCTTTGCAATTACTTGAAGACAACCATAGCTTTATAAGGAAGACAAACGGTACATTTATTTCTGGATCATCTATATTTTGTCCGCCCTCAGATTTATCTCCTGTCCCAACACCAGATAATGTAGGGTACATTAAGATTAATTCTTTTTCTGGTAACGATCAGAGCGAAAGTTTAGCTTTTGCCGAAAATATTCAAAACGAGATAAGAGTTCAGGACAGTGAAAATATATCGGGTTGGATTGTAGACCTAAGAAATAACCCTGGCGGCAATATGTGGCCCATGCTGGCAGGAGTAGGACCAGTTTTGGGGGAAGGTATAGCGGGGTACTTTATTGGTCCAGACAATGAATCCACACCATGGTCTTATGCTAATGGAGCAGCCATTTTAGGGCAAAATACTATCGCTAATGTAACATCTGCTTATACATTACTCCATTCAGACTCCAAAGTAGCAGTTCTGTTGAATCGTGCAGTAATTAGTTCTGGTGAAGCTATAGCTATATCATTTATCGGACGGAGCAACACGGAAACTTTTGGCGAAGCTACCTGTGGATTATCTACCGCAAATGCTGGTTTTTCATTAAGTGATGGCTCTACATTGTTTCTTACAACTGCATTTATGGCTGATCGAAATCAGAATGTGTATGGCGAGTCAATTCTTCCAGACAATGTTGTGAGCGATGGAGAACTCATTCAGGCAGCGATAGATTATATAAATAATTAGAACCTATACTCATCATTTATATCTACCAAGTACCTAACACTATCCTTGAAGAATTTTTAAAAGCACCCAGTAAATAAAAATTCATGAACACACACATTTCCTAATGCCTGATGACTGTAAAACACACTATCATATTTTAAATGACCATTATAGGATTTGTAAATACTTGTAAACAATTCATAGGATAACACCTGTGAATTCAAACACTCTATCCATATCTTCAGATTCTAGATTTCGTTGAATTCCAAGTTTAGAATAGTAGATTTTACATCAAGAGAATCATTTCAATCTAGGGCTAGATTTTGTTCTGCCACTTAAGCTTTTGAGGTAAATTTTAAAGCTGTTATACCAAAGTCAATTGGATACCATGGTCTCTGATTTCTTGAGCTAAGGTACTACTGATTGCGGAATCGGTAATGATATGATGAATTTCAGAAATATCACATATCTTTCCAAAGCCCTTTCGGTTGAATTTGGAAGAGTCTGCTAGAATAATTATTTTTTGAGCCGACTCAATCATCTTCTTATTCAGCATCGCTTCGCTTAGACTTGTAGTAGTACACCCATAACTCATATCGATACCGTCTACGCCAAGAAATAATAAATTACAGGAAATATTTTCCAAGATCGCCTGAGAAAAATGACCAGTCACCGATGAAGAGCTATGCCTTACATTTCCTCCCAACTGTAGGATATCATAATGAGGAGACTTGGTGAGCTCTAACGAAACATTAAGCGAAGAAGTGGTTATATTTAGATTGCCCTCAATATTAATAGCTTTAGCAAGGGATTGCATACTTGTCCCAGAACCTATCATAATAGAGTCCTCTGGCTTGATTAATTTTACAGCAGCCTCTGCTATTGCATTTTTTTCTTTAACATGAATTTTTTCCTTTTCACTAACGTTCCTATCATTAATATATGGATTTTCGAAAGTAGCGCCACCGTGATTCCTAAAAAGAAGACCTTTGTTTTCAAGCAGTTTCAGATCCTTTCTTATCGTTACGGCTGATACACTAAACATGTCACAAAGTTCGGAAACACCTATATAACCTTCCTTCTGTAATAAATCTAAAATAGCTTGATGTCGTTTCATTTGCATTTCACTTAAGTCACAAATATAAGTGATATTAAAACACTAAGGTCGGCTAGGCTTGTATTTATAGCTTCACTTGTAACATTAAAATTATCAATATAGCTTCATTATGTTTCGTTTTACAGTAATTATTTCACTTATTCTTTCGTTTTATTATAATTTTATTATATTTGGTTTATATTAGAAATAAAACAAAATGATAAAACAGCTACTTTTTGACAGAAAACATC
Organism: Psychroflexus torquis ATCC 700755; assembly: GCF_000153485.2. Taxonomy (NCBI): domain Bacteria; kingdom Pseudomonadati; phylum Bacteroidota; class Flavobacteriia; order Flavobacteriales; family Flavobacteriaceae; genus Psychroflexus; species Psychroflexus torquis. Next base: position 1,935,960 of record NC_018721.1, read on the forward strand.
TCATTGAAAACGCAAAAAAAGTAAAGGAGTGGGATGTCATTGTAATCGGGGGAGGATCCACTGGTCTTGGAATTGCATTAGATAGCGTCACTAGAGGTTATAAAACTCTTCTTCTGGAACAGTTAGATTATGCCAAAGGAACGTCAAGCAGAAGTACTAAGCTTGTCCATGGTGGTGTCCGATATCTTGCACAAGCCAATTTTTCCCTAGTTACAGAAGCCTTGAAAGAAAGAGGCTTACTAGAGCAAAATGCTCCACATCTAGTTAAAAATCAAACCTTTTTAATTCCAAACTACACTTGGTGGGAAGGTCCTTATTATACGCTAGGTTTAAAAGCCTACGACTTTCTTGCTGGGAAATTAAGTTTAGGTGCTTCTAAACATCTGAATAAAAGTGAAACCATTCGTAAGTTAAAAACGATTAAAAAAGATAAATTGAGAGGGAGTGTTAGTTATCAAGATGGTCAATTTGACGATTCTAGACTAGCAGTAAATATTGCACAAACTGCCATTGAAAAAGGAGGCTCTTTACTCAATTATTTCAAGGTCAAAAATTTAACAAAAGACACTGATAATAAAGTATCTGGTGTTCTAGCCATCGATCAAGAAACCAAAGAGGAACATCTCTTTAAAGGAAAAGCTATTATCAATGCCACAGGAGTTTTTGCAGATGATATTTTGCAAATGGACGAGCCTGGCTCCAAAAATATAATACAACCTAGCCAAGGAGTTCATTTGGTTTTTGATAAAGAGTTTCTTCCTGGAGAAGATGCTCTAATGATACCAAAAACTGATGATGGGAGAGTTCTCTTTGCAGTCCCTTGGCATGATAAAGTGATTGTGGGGACTACCGACGAAATGGTAGATTCTCATACCACAGAGCCTAATGCCTCAGAGAAAGAGGTTGAGTTTATCCTAGAAACCTTCAACCGTTTTATAGAAAGGAAAGCCACACGAGCAGATGTGAAAAGTATATACGCCGGTCTTAGACCACTTGCTGCACCAGAAGATGATAGCGGAAAGACAAAAGAGATTTCCAGAGGACATAAAATCTTCGTTTCAGATACTGGTCTTGTTTCTATTACGGGTGGTAAGTGGACTACCTACAGAAAAATGGCAGAAGATACCCTCGATAAAGTAATCGCTTTAAATAAACTTCCTAAAAAAGAATGTGTCACAGAACGTCTTTTGATACATGGCGCGATGGAAACAGAGGAAAGAGGGAATCACCTTTACGTTTATGGTACTGATCAGGTCCATCTTAAAACTTTACTAATAGAAAACCCTAGCCTAGGAGAAAAGATACACCCAGACCTGGAGTTTCAAAATGTAGAAGTTTTGTGGGCGGCAAGGCATGAAATGGCAAGAACTGTTGAGGATGTCTTAGCAAGAAGAGTGAGAGTCTTATTTCTAGACGCTAAGCGTTCTATTGAAATGGCTCCTAATGTTGCAGAAATTTTAGCAAAAGAGCTCAATAAAGATAAGTCGTGGATATCCACGCAAATTGAAGACTATACTCAACTCGCTAAAGGATACCTCATGTAATCTTTTAACAAATCTAAAATACCAACCTTAATTAATAACCCTAAAACATATAATTTGATGGAGAAATACATTTTGGCATTAGACCAAGGAACAACAAGTTCAAGAGCAATTGTGTTTAACAAGAAAGGTAAAATCTATTCTGTTGCTCAAAAAGAAATCACTCAATACTTTCCAAAACCAGGCTGGGTGGAACACGACCCTTTAGAAATTTGGTCTAAACAAGCAGGTGTTGCTGCTGAAGCAACAACCAAAAAAGGACTAAATGGTAAAAATATTGCTGCCATAGGAATCACCAACCAAAGAGAAACAGTGGTCATATGGGATAAACACACTGGAGATCCTATTTATAACGCAATTGTTTGGCAAGATAAACGGACCTCTGACTATTGTGACCAGCTTAAAGCAGACGGTAAAGAAAAGATGATACAAGAAAAGACAGGTCTTGTGATAGATTCCTATTTTTCAGGAACTAAGGTCAAATGGATTCTCGATAATGTTGAGGGAGCAAGAGAAAAAGCAAACGCTGGTGATCTTATTCTTGGAACAATGGATTCGTGGTTAATTTGGAACTTTACCAAAGGGGAACTCCATGTAACTGACGTGACCAACGCTTCTCGAACCATGCTTTTTAATATTCATACCATGGACTGGGATGATGATCTCTTGGAATTATTTGACATTCCAAAAAACATGCTGCCAGAAGTTAAAGATTCAAGTGAAGTGTATGGACATACCAAAACCACAGTATTTGCTTCCAAAATTCCTATTGCGGGTATTGCTGGAGATCAAATGGCTGCCTTGTTTGGTCAAATGTGTACAGAAAAAGGAATGGTGAAAAGCACTTATGGAACAGGCTGTTTTATGCTGATGAATATTGGTGATAAACCTATTATTTCAAAGAACAAATTATTGACTACTGTTGCTTGGAGAATTAATGGTAAAACTGAGTATGCACTAGAAGGTAGTATTTTTATAGGTGGTGCTGTGGTCCAATGGCTAAGAGATGGATTGGGAATTATTAAAAGATCCCAGGATATTGAAAACTTAGCGATGTCTGTAGAGTCTACAGACGGTGTATATTTTATTCCTGCATTTGCTGGTATTGGTGCTCCATATTGGGACCAAGAAGCGAAAGGGACTATGTTTGGAATTACAAGGGGAACCACTGATGCTCATATTGCAAGAGCTTCTTTAGAAGCTATAGCTTATCAAACTATGGACATCTTAAAAGCAATGGAGGCCGATTCCGAAATCGATATAGGAGAATTACGTGTGGATGGTGGAGCCACTGTTAATGACATGTTGATGCAATTTCAATCTGATGTTTTAAATACCACTACTATAAGACCAAAAGTAACTGAAACCACTGCTTTGGGGGCTGCCTATTTAGCGGGATTGGCGGTTGGTTTTTGGAAAGATATGGAAGAAATTCAGGCCACCTGGAAAGAAGATGTCAAATTTCAACCAACAAAAGACCAAGATAAAATTCAAGACGGTATCAAGGGTTGGTACAGAGCGATTAATGCCCTCCAATCTTGGAGTAAATCTAAATAATTATGACACCATTTATAGCAGAAATATTAGGGACAGCTATACTCATTCTTCTTGGAGGAGGAGTGGTTGCTAGTTGCGTATTAAAAGAAACCAAAAGCAGCGGCTCCGGGTGGATCGTTATTACCACAGGATGGGCTATGGCTGTTTTTATAGGGGTGCTTGTTGCTGCGCCTTATAGCGGAGCGCATATTAACCCAGCAGTAACTTTAGCATTAGCTCTTGAAGGAAGCTTTCCTTGGAAAGAAGTGCCAGTGTATATTTTAGCTCAACTTATTGGAGCAATGATAGGCTCTGGAACGGTTTATGCCCTCTTTAAAGATCATTTTGACGCCTCAGATGATGCTGCAGGTAAGCGCGCTATCTTTTGTACCGATCCAGCGATTTCGAATACATTTAGGAATTTATTAAGTGAAATTGTGGGCACTTTTGTACTCATCATCGCTGTATTTTATATCTCTGGAGCAGAGTTGCATGGAGAAAATAGTGCTCCCGTTGGACTTGGATCTGTTGGTGCAATTCCTATTGCGTTTGTCGTGTGGAGTATCGGTTTATCCTTAGGGGGACTTACAGGTTACGCCATTAATCCTGCAAGAGACTTAGGCCCTAGAATTATGCACTTCCTCCTTCCTATTAAAGGAAAGACTCATAGCAACTGGTCGTATGGATGGATCCCCGTTATAGGACCGTTTATAGGCGCAGTACTAGCCACCTTACTTCATTTAATGCTTAGCTAAAAACTAAAATAATGATACCTTTTATAAAAATAATAGGACTTTTTATAGTCCTAAACACTACTGCTTTGTCTTATGGTCAAAGAGATTATGACAGAATTCCGAATTTACCTAAAGAGAATTTAGAGACCAAAGAGGATAACGACTCCTATCGCCCATTTAATTTTAACTTAACGGTAAAAAACATGCACTTATGGCGAGGGTATCGTGTGACAGATGAAGCTATGACTGCCGCTAATGTATATTATGAATCCAAGAATAGAAAATTTAAAGCTGGTCTTTGGGGAGGAGTAGGATTTGCAGGAAATTATACTGAATTTGACTACTACCTGTCTTACGAGCACAACAACTGGACGTTTGCTATTTGGGATATCAATAATTACACCGATTTTCCAAATGCTAAAATTTTCAACTACGACAGAGCAGTAACCTCACACTTTATAGATGTTTCTATAACTCATAAATTAGAACAAATCCCATTACAGTTTTCTTGGAGTACGATAGTTCAAGGTCGGGATACCTATATAAATTCCAATGGTGACTTACGAAATGCTTTCACAAATTACGTAGAAGCTTCCTACAGTATTGCCGATGGTAAAAACTGGAATTTAAGTGCTTATGTTGGCGCAGCATTTTCATTTGTAAGTGATGCTCACTTTTATGGAGAAAAAACCGGTTTCAACAATTTTGGACTATCTTATACAAAAGATTTAAAGATCCTAGATAAGTATACTATTCCTGTAGCCGCTACTGCCGTGTGGAACGATTTACAAGATTATGGTGCTTTACAAATCGCTGTTGATCTATTTTAACCCAGCTCAATAGATCAGAATATTACGTTAGATCTCTTTTGATTTTGGGTTTCGAAAAATTTCAAGTGTAGAATAAGTTAGCTTTAAACTTAGCATTCTCTTGAACCCTTAGCTGGGCCTGTAAGATCCTAATTGAAGGCACTAGGAAACGATTTGAAAATTATTTTTTTGCCGTTTTCACGTCTCTGCATTAAAAAAATAAAAGTCCCTTTCTACAGTTGAAAGAGACTTTTACTTATTAAAATAGTAGATATTTATTTCAATTTCACTACCAAATCATCTGAATATACCATTATTCCTGAATTTAGTATAATGTCACTAACTTCTCCCTCAGCATTAGCGGTTACAGTAGTTTCCATTTTCATAGCTTCAATAATGAATAAAGGCTGGTTCTTTTTGACCTTGTCTCCTTTCTTCACTAGAACTTCAGTCAACGAACCTTGTAGCGGAGCGCCTACATGTTTTTCGTCCGATTTATCGACTTTTTGATGAGCTACTTTTTCGACCTTAACATTGTTATCTCTAACAAGGATGTTTCGAGTTTGACCGTTAACCTTAAAGAATACAGTGACCATTCCATCTTCATCCGTTTCCCCTATTGAAACTAAAGTAATCAATAAGGTTTTTCCTCTATCCAACTCCACCACAATTTCTTCACCAGCTTCCATTCCGTAGAAGAAATTTTTCGTTGGAATATTGTGTACACTTCCGTACTTCGTATGATGGTTATAGGCGTCTGTGAAAACTTTAGGATAGAGTTTATAAGATATAAAATCTTCAAAATCTAAGATTCTGTCAATTCCATCAGAGAACATGTCTTGGAAATCTTTAAATTCTTTTTTAAAATCTACAGGATCTAAATGGGCATTAGGTCTATCTGTATAGGGCTTTTCTCCTTTTAAAATTATTTTCTGAATTTTCTTTGGGAAACCACCAACGGGCTGTCCTAAGTCTCCTTTAAAAAAGCTAACGACCGATTGAGGGAAAGATAAGTTTTCACCATTTTTCAGCACATCTTCAATAGTCAAATTATTGCTCACAAGGTATTGAGCCATATCGCCAACCACTTTTGAACTTGGGGTCACTTTAATTATGTCTCCAAAAAGCAGATTTACTTTGGCGTACATATCTGTAATTTCGTGGAAACGATCTGATAACCCTAAAGATTCTGCCTGTGGTTTAAGATTGGAATACTGTCCACCTGGGATTTCGTGAGTATATACTTCGCCTGTTCCAGATTTTAAGCCAGACTCAAACGGATAATAATAAGTTCTCACTTGCTCCCAATAAATAGAATATTCATTCAACTTCTCATTATTCATTTTATTTTCTCTAGGATGGTATTTCATGATCTCAACCAGAGAGTTAAAATTAGGTTGGGACGTAAGCCCAGATAATCCCCCAAGCGCCACATCAACCACATCTACTCCTGCTTCTATAGCATTCATATAAGTGGCCCCTTGCATGGAAGAGGTATCGTGAGTATGTAAATGGATTGGGATTTTAATTTCAGATTTTAAGGCCGAAATAAGCTCTGTTGCTGCCTTTGGTTTTAATAAACCAGCCATATCTTTAACGGCAAGAATATGAGCACCAGCATTTTCAAGATCTTTGGCTAGTTGTATGTAATACTTAAGCGTATACTTCGTTCGGTTTGGATCCATGATATCTCCTGTATAACACATGGACGCTTCTGCCAGACCACCCGTGTTTTTTCTTACATACTCGATACATGGGACAATAGATTTCATCCAGTTTTGAGAATCAAATATTCTAAAAATATCCACCCCATTATTCCAAGATTCGGTAACGAAACGTTCTATCAGATTGTCCGGATAGGCCGTATAACCAACCCCATTGGAACCTCTCAGCAGCATTTGTAATAAAATATTGGGTACAGCTTCTCTAAACATACGAAGCCTTTCCCAAGGATTTTCTTTTAAAAATCGCATGCAAACATCAAAGGTTGCTCCTCCCCAGACCTCCATACTAAAAACTTCGGGGTGATCTTTAGCAAAATTGGCCGCTACTTTTTGCATATCAAAGGTTCGCATTCTAGTGGCCAACAAGCTTTGATGCCCATCTCGCATGGTCGTATCTGTGTAGTGAATTTTCTTTTCGTTGGTTAACCATTTAGAAAATTCTTCAGGACCCAATTCGGTTAATAAATCTTTAGTCCCTTTTTGATAGGGTCCTTTTAGTATACTCTTAGGCACTTCTGGGATTAAAAACCTTGGGTTTTTAATCGTATTCTTGACATCTGCATTTCCATTCACGGTAATATCTCCTAGAAAATTCACCGTTTTGGTCGCTCGGTTTCTTGGCTCTTTGATATCGAAGAGCTCTGGAGTATTTTTGATGTAGTTGACCGTGACTTTTCCTTCTCGGAAAGTGGCATCCTTTAGAATGTTATCTAAAAAGGCCATATTAGTTTTAACACCACGCACTCTAAACTCCGCTAGGGCACGACGCATTTTCTTACACGCATCGTCCAAAGTTCTGCTACTTGCCGAAACTTTTACCAGCATAGAATCGAAGAACGGAGAAATCTTAACCCCCTGGTAAACACTCCCTGCATCTAGTCGTATCCCGAAACCTGAAGCACTCCTATAGGTAGAAATAATTCCATAATCTGGTTTGAAATCATTTTTCGGATCCTCTGTAGTGATTCTACATTGTACAGCAAAACCAGTGATGGATACAGATTCTTGATTGGGAATATTAATTTCTTCATCCGATAGTTTATAGTTATCAGCTATGTATAATTGAGTTTTGATGAGGTCTATTCCTGTGACCACCTCTGTAACTGTGTGCTCCACTTGCACCCGAGGATTGACTTCTATAAAGTAAATGCTTCCATCATCATCTACAAGAAATTCTACCGTACCAATATTGTTATAATTTACAGCTTTACAAATTTTTATAGCATAGCTGTAAAGTTTGTTCTTAACGGTTTCATCCAAGTCTTTAGATGGTGCAAATTCAATAACTTTTTGATAGCGCCTTTGCACAGAACAATCTCTTTCAAATAGATGTAGGGTATTTCCAAAATTATCTGCGACAATTTGGATTTCAATATGCTTTGGATTTTCGATAAATTTCTCCAGAAACACGGTTTCATCACCAAATGCATTTTTGGCCTCTCTCCTAGATTCACCATAAGCTTTTTCAAGCTCTCCCATGCTTCTCAACACTCTCATACCTCGTCCACCACCACCAGAAGCTGCCTTGAGCATTAAAGGAAAACCTATTCGCTCAGCTTCCTCGGTCGCAATCTCCAAGGTGTCTAAATCTTTTTTATTGCTTTCTATAACAGGGACATCACTTTTAATCGCCACTTTTTTGGCGGTTATTTTGTCTCCTAAAGACTTCAGCACATCCACTTTAGGCCCTACAAATATGATATCATTATCGGCACAGGCTTGAGCAAATTTTGAATTTTCAGAAAGAAAACCATAGCCAGGGTGGATAGCGTCTACGCCGTTCTCCTTAGCAACCCGAATAATCTCCTCTATATCTAAATAAGGTTTTAAAGGTTCCTTATCATCTCCAACTTGGTAAGATTCATCTGCTTTATATCTATGTAAAGAATACCTGTCTTCGTATGTATAAATTCCAACAGTTCTTATACCAATTTCTGTACAAGCGCGAAAAATTCTTATAGCGATTTCGCCTCTGTTAGCAACTAAAACTTTATTGATGTTCATTCTATTTATCTTTAATTTGAAAATATTTCCGCTTGGCTTTAAAGTTATTAAATAAATTGGTGAGCCCTACTTTATTGCTAATTTTTAAGAAAAAAAAGATGAACTATTTCGTATATCCCTTATGAAAGACTCCTTATTTACCTTAATTAATAAAGAACTCACGCTTTCTCAACTCACCAAAAAAGAAAAGACCGATAATTTGTCTTATTCTACGAAACCTATCGCTTAGGTTGCACAGGAAGAACTATTCCATTTGCCTTCGAGCTTTTTCTTCAGTTTCCTAAACTGAATTTAATAGTTATACATACTCATTTTGGGAACCAATCGTTTTCCAAGGTCGAAATTTGAGACCTATTTACATCTAAGGCTTCCCCTTTTGAAGATGTTTGACACTGTTTTTTATTTATAGAAACTTCCAAGGCTACAAAGTCTTTATGTAATTAAAAAAATGCCGCCGCACAATTAAGAACTCGAAAAAAACAAATGCTTTATTTCGGGGCTTATACCAAATTAGACCTATAATGATGCAATAAATCGTTTCTTTTTAGCCTGCTTTTCATCAAAAATAATTACCGTAGCTAAGGCTATGCCAGTTATTTTTGATTTCAATCAATCAAAAAACCTGTGCTGAGCTACGCCGTAGTATAATTCAATTTATTCATACGGCATTATAAATATAATTTGGTATTAGACAAAGTTCTGATATAATTATCATTGATTTTTAGAACTATTTACCTTAAATATGAATGGAAACAAACATGATTAAGGGCTTTATTTTGTGTTTAAGCATGATAATTAGAGAGAGAGAGAGAGAATTGTTTTGCTTAACTTATAATAAGTTAGAATAAATATTAAAGTTCACGTACCCAAATATTTTGAAAACTCACTCCACTCTTGTCTTGGTGATCTTGTAATTTGATTGGTGCTTTCCCGTGTGGTTTGTTTATTGGCAGACCAATGTATTCTGTAGTGCCTAATATCTCAAAATGATCCTGAATGAGCACTCCATTATGTAATGCCGTAATATAAGCTGACTTTATTTTATTACCAACGGAATCAAAAATGGGTTGGCGATAGATGATTTCATAAGTGTTCCACTTACCAGTTGGTGCAGAAACCCTTGCAAGAGGAATAGATTGTTTATAGACAGACCCGACTTGGCCATTTACATAAGTTTCGTTGTTATTATTATCAAGTATTTGTAACTCGTAACGATTTTGCAAAAACACACCACTATTACTTTTATTTTGACCAGTCACACTACTTTCTGGATTAGAACGCCACTCAATATGTAATTGAACATCTCCAAAATTTTGCTTGGTTTGGATATCGCCTGTTTTGTCTTTTACCGTCATACTCCCGTCATCATTCATTATCCATTTTACAGCTGTGGAATCTACAGATGATGTCCATCTGTCAAAGTTTGAGCCATCAAATAAAACGAGAGCATCTGAAGGAATTTTTGAAATAGGATCAACGTTTATTTGTTTGGGTTTGGGTTCCCACACTTCTGTTTCTTCAGGTTTTGTAAGTTCTTTTTTTTCTACAGCTGAAGTTTCTTTGCTTTGTTTGTCTTGGGTTTTGGTTTCTGAATTTTTGTTTTGGCAACTTGTTAATCCAATACAAAACAGACCTATCCAAATGTATTTGTTCATAGTTTAATGGTTTAAAAAAATATTAAATACCTAATATGCGTCTCAAATAAGCTTCATCAGTTTGGGAGCCTCCTGCAAAGTCATCAAAAGCTTTAGTGGTTGCCTCGATAATATGCTTATTGATAAAAGGAGCGCCTTCTCTGGCGCCTTGTTCAGAGCTTTTTATCACACATTCCCACTCCAAAACAGCCCAGACATCGCAACCATACTCCGTTAATTTAGAAAAAATGGTTTTAAAATCAACTTGTCCGTCACCAGGTGAACGGTATCTACCAGCACGATCTTTCCAATCGTTATAACCACCAAAGGCACCCTTCTTACCTGTTGGATTGAACTCAGAATCTTTGACGTGAAAAGCCTTTATAAATTCATTATAGTGATCTATAAATGCTATATAATCTAACTGTTGAAGAACAAAGTGTGAAGGATCATATAAAATATTTACTCTTTTATGGTTACCCGTGGCAGCTAAAAAACGTTCAAAGGTATCCCCGTCATGAATGTCCTCTACTGGGTGTACTTCATAACAAACATCAACACCTGCATTATCAAAAGCATTAAGAATAGGTTTCCAGCGTTCTGCAAGTTCTTTAAAACCTTCTTTTACTAAACCTTTAGGTTGTTGTGGCCATGGGTGCATCATAGGCCATAAAAGTGAACCAGAAAAAGTGGCATGTACATTTATTTTTAAGCGTTGGCTAGCTTTAGCGGCATATTTAAGTTGTTGAACAGCCCAAGCGGTTCGCTCCTTTGGCTTACCTTTTAAGTAGTCTGGAGCAAAGACATCAAACATCAAATCGTGTGCAGGATGTACAGCAACTAATTGCCCTTGAATATGGGTTGATAGTTCTGTGATCTCTAAGCCATAACTATTTATTTTTCCTTTAATTTCATCAGCATACGTTTGGCTCTTGGCCGCTTTTTCTAAATCGATGAGGCGGGTATCTGTAGTTGGTATTTGTATGCCTTTATAGCCTAAATTACTAGCCCATTTACAAAGGTTGTCCAAAGTATCAAATGGTGGTTTATCGTCCATAAATTGAGCTAAAAATATAGCTGGACCTTTAATAGTTTTCATGATTAAGTGTTTTCGATTTTAATCCATATGTTTCCTTTATGATGAGACTCTACAGCTTTTTCAATAAAATTCATACCTCGTGTGCCGTCTAAAATAGTTGGGAATTCTGCAGGATTGTAAGGTTCGTTGGAAACAGCTTTGGCTACGCCTTTGTAGATGTTACCCATCGCGTCAAAAATACCCTCTGGATGTCCTGGTGGAAGTTTGGTACCGTCTAAAGCCAATTCAGAATTATAAGTGTGTCCTGGTTTAAGAACTTGCAGAGCTTTTCCTTCTTCCATCAAAAATAGGTAATTAGGATTTTCTTGCTCCCATCTCAATCCAGCCTTATCTCCATAAATTTTCACTATAAAACTATTTTCTTCTCCTGTAGCTATCTGGCTTGTACAAATAACACCTTTGGCTTGCTTGTTTAAACGAAGAAGGACAGTGGCATCTACGTCCATTTTATTATCCTTGTACACAAAATTTAAATCAGATAAGACAGATTCTATCTTAAGATCACTCACATATTCAATCATGTTAAAAGCATGCGTGCCAATATCTCCTAAACAACAACTTATACCAGATTTATCTGGGTCTAAGCGCCAAATGCTCGAACGCTGTTTTGCATCATGAATGATGGGATTTATCCAGCCTTGATAGTATTGAGCATCTACTTTTTGAATTTTTCCAATGGCACCGCTCAAAACCATTTCACGCATTTGTCTAACCATCGGGTAACCTGTATAGGTGTAGGTTACAGCAAAAACGCTCTTTGTATTTTGTAAGGTTTTTTGTAAGATTTTAGCTTCTTCAATAGTAGTTGTCATGGGTTTTTCGCAGATGACATTAAACCCATTTTCTAACAATTTTTTAGCCATGGGGAAATGCAAAAAATTGGGAGTGAGCACAGATACCACTTGCATCCGTTCAGACTGAGGAAGCTTTAGCTCTTTATCTACTAAAGTATCTAAGTCTTTGTAAACACGATGACTTGGCAAGTCTATTGATTTGGCAAAAGCGAGGCTATCAGCATGATTTACATTAAAAACTCCGCCTACAATTTGATATTTATCGTGCATAGCTGAAGCAATTCGGTGAAGGATACCTATAAGAGAATCGCTACCGCCACCCAAAATGCCTAGCCTTATTTTTTTTGACATAAGTTATGCTTTATATTTAATGGTTTCATTTTTAAAGAATATTCCAAATAATATGAGAACGCCAACAGCAAAAATGGCAGGAAATAACCAAACGTCTTGCCAAGTGTGTGTTCCATCTGCTAAAGCGTTCTTATCTACAATTTGTCCAGCGACCCAAAATCCGATCAACATTCCAATGCCATAGGTGGCTAAAGTGATGAGGCCTTGCGCTGCATTTTTGTACTTTTCTCCAGCTTTGGAGTCGGTATAAATTTGACCTGAAACAAAGAAAAAATCATAGCAAATTCCGTGTAGAGCAATACCTAATATCAGCATGAAAAATAAATCACCTGAATTGCCAAAGGCAAAAAGGGCATAGCGAACACCCCAAGCTAACATTCCAAAAAGCAAAGTCTTTTTAAACCCATATTTTTTAAAGAAAAAGGGCAATAAAAGCATAAAAAACACCTCAGAAACTTGACCTAAGGAAGCCCAAGCTGTAGAATTTTCAACCTTTAATTCTGTCAGAAAAGGGCTGATGTTTTGGTAGTAAAATGCCAATGGAATACAAATAAGCACAGATGACATAAAGAATACTAAAAAGTTTCTATCTTTTAAAAGTTTGAGTGCATCTAAGCCTAAAATTTCAGATAAACTTAAAGCACCCCCTTTATTTTGGGGTGGAGTTTTGGGTAAGGAAAAACTATATAGCCCTAAAACTGCAGAAGCAATAGCTACCATCATAAAGGTATTGGATAGCATACCATTTGCAATATTCTCTGCGGCATCCCATTTAAACACAAAGCTGATAATTAAGCCAGCAACAATCCAACCCAATGTTCCAAAGACCCTAACATAAGGAAAGTATTTGGCAGGATCTTTCATTTGGTAAAATGAAATTGAATTGACTAGTGCTAAAGTAGGCATGTACACAATCATATAGCCTAAGATATAGGGATAAAACTCTGAAAAACCACTGGCTTGAGACATTTGATACATCAAAACAGCACCCATGAGATGAAGTACCGCTAAAATACGTTCAGCATTAAAAAACCTATCGGCAATAAGTCCTATGATAAATGGCGCAACTATGGCTCCCCATGATTGTGTAGAGAAGGCCATAGCTGTCTCGGCTCCAGAAGACTCTAAGTTATTTCCCATAAAAGAGCCTAAGGTTACGAACCATCCGCCCCAGATGAAAAACTCCAAAAACATCATTATAGACAATTGTATGAACCTAGATACTTTCATAGTGGTTTAAGTTAAGTTAGTTTATGGATTCAGATGATTTTAATAATAAATTTTTAATGGCCTCAACGCCATCTTTTTCACTTAGTCTATCCCCCTCATACTCAACGCCAATATAGCCAGTGTATCCAGAATCTTTAACCATTTTTAGGATACGCATAAAATCTAAAGTGGTTTCGTTTCCATTTTCATCAAAGTCATATGCCTTAGCACTTACTGCTTTTGCTTCTGCCAACATCAATTCAATACCTTGATATTTATCAGGAAATTCTTCAAGACACTCCCCCCAATTTTCTCCTGCTTTTCGTTTTGTGCACCAATTTCCGAAATCTGGTAAGGTTCCACAATTTTCCATATCTACCTGTTCGATAGCTTCCATCAACAAAGGAGCATCAGAAGAAAGCCAGCCATGATTTTCGCAAAGTATATTGATGTTTTTGGTCTCAGCATATTTTGATAGTTTTTGGAGACCATCAACCACAGAAGGTAACCATTCCTCTGGGTCATTTGTTCCGAAAGTATTAACTCGGATAGAATGACAGCCAAGTTTTTGAGCGGCATCTACCCATTTTTTGTGGTTTTCTACAGCTTGATTTCTAATGGCTGTAACTGGGCTTGCTAAATCACCTTCGCCATCAACCATAATAAGCACATTGTCCATACCCTGTTTTTCACTCAATATTTTAAGTGAATCAATCACAGCCATAAAACCCAAAGAATCGATTTGTTTGGCATAGATATGATTGACATATTCTAAACCTTCAAAGCCCATATTTTTTGCTATTTCAGCAAATTTAAAGGGATCTACTCCTTGTTCATTAAAAGAACGATGAAGAGACCATTGGGCTAACGAGAGCTTAAAAAAAGGTTTCGTCTCGGCCTTTACAATCCTAGTTTCTGAATTTTCATCAGAATTATTTTTGGACTTATTGCAACTTGTCAATAAAGTAATAAACAGAAAACAAAAAACAGAATGGAGTAAAATAGAACGTTTCATTAAAATTAAATTATTTGGTTTTTAATATCAAAAGATCATATTTAAAATTGTGTTGAAGTTTATCCAATCCAAAAAATTAGGTAAATTTCAATTAATCTATTTAATTCATTTTAAATTAATCTAAAAAATACAACCGCAAAATAGTAAAATAAGCTAAAAAGTGTATTTTTATTCCCAAGTAATTAAAGAATGATTATTTATTCAAAAAAAATCTATGGCTGCTAAAACGATTGATATTTCTAATGAACAATTTGATGCTATTGTTGTAGGAACTGGTATTTCTGGAGGTTGGGCTGCTAAAGAGCTCTGTGAAAAAGGTCTTAAGACCTTAGTTTTAGAAAGAGGCCGTAATATAGAACATGTAAAAGACTACCCCACCGCCCATAAGGATCCTTGGGATTTTCCAAATGGTATAAGTGCAACAAGAGAAACCAAAGAAAGAAAATTCAAACAACATCGAACAGGTTATGTAACTCGAGAACCTCATCAACATTTTTTTGTTGATGATTTAAAACACCCCTATAACGAGGAAAGGAGGTTTGATTGGATTCGTGGCTATCACGTTGGTGGTAGATCTTTGATGTGGGGACGACAAAGTTACCGCTTAAGCGATATAGATTTTGAAGCTAATAAAAAAGAAGGTATTGGCGTAGATTGGCCTGTGCGTTATAAAGATATTGCCCCTTGGTATGATAAAGTGGAGGAATTTATTGGTATAAGTGGAGAAAATCTAGGTTTACCGCAATTGCCAGACCAAAAATTGCTGAAACCTATGGATTTAAATTGCGTAGAAGAGCATTTAAAAGCTCGAATGAGCGAAGAATTTGATGACGGACGCTTATTAACCATTGGTCGTACAGCTCATATTACAGAGGGAACTAAGCCAGGTTTAGGACGTGTGCAATGCCAATATAGAAATAGGTGTATGAGAGGCTGTCCTTACGGCGCCTATTTTAGCAGTAATTCTTCTACATTACCTGCAGCTGATGCTACGGGTAATATGACGCTTAGAACACATTCTGTTGTTTATGAGGTCATTTATGATGAAACCACACAACTTGCAACAGGCGTTCGAATCATTGACGCAGAAACAAAAGAGAAAATAGAATTTAAAGCCAAAGTAATTTTCCTTTGTGCCTCTTCAATGGCCTCGGCCTCAATTTTACTTCAATCTAAGTCTAGTCGTTTTCCCAAAGGCCTTGGAAATGATAGTGGTGAATTAGGACAAAATATTATGGATCATCATTTTCATGTAGGTGCCTTTGGTATTGCAGATGGTTTTGAAGACAAGTACTATAAAGGGCGACGTCCCAATGGTTTGTATATTCCGCGTTTTCGAAATTTAGGTGGTAATACTGATAAAAAAGAATTTTTAAGAGGCTACGGATATCAAGGAGGCGCAAGCAGATCTAGTATTTCTGAGATGGTCGCAGAGTTGAAATATGGTCCAAAACTTAAGGAAGCTATACTTAAACCGGGGCAGTGGAATATTGGCCTGTTAGCTTTTGGAGAAACCTTACCAGATAGCAGTAATCGTATGTATATGAACTACGATATAAAGGATGAATGGGGCTTACCAACTATAACTTTCGATGCTGATTTTGGGAAAAATGAATTAGCAATGCGAAAAGATATGAAAGAGCAAGCCGTAAAAATGCTAGAAATAGCAGGTTTTAAAAACGTAGAAGGATACGACCTTGAAGACCGACGAGCTATGGGGCTGGGCATTCATGAAATGGGTACAGCTCGTATGGGAAGAGATCCTAAAACGTCTGTGCTGAATGAACATAACCAAGTTCACACCTGTAAAAATGTGTACGTCACAGATGGTGCTTTTATGACCTCATCAGGTTGTCAAAACCCGTCGTTGACTTATATGGCATTTACAGCTAGAGCAGCTCATCATGCTGCAGGGCAACTCAAAAAGAACTTAACTCAAAAAAAAGTTAACTTAAAAAATATCACATGAAAAGAAGAGACGCGATAAAACGCATGGGGTATGCCGCTGGATTTGTGGTGATTACTCCAACTATTTTAGGGATTTTGAACAGCTGTACAACCGAAGTTGCTAAATGGACTCCTAAATTTTTAATGCCGGAACAAGCTGAAGTTTTAATCAAATTGGTAAACGTATTTTTACCTAAAACCAGTTTGCCTTCTGCTACAGATGTCAATGTACCCGAATTTATAGACCGTTATGTTGATGAAGTTTTTACCATAGAAGATCAACAACTCTTCAAGGCTGCTTTTAGCAACACCATGACAAAAATCGGTAAACACCAAGGCGTCGAAGTATTAAGTGAGGTTGAAGACTCTCAGCTCAAAGCTTTTCTAGATGAACATTTGATGGTTAAAGATGAGGTTGATACTGAACGTGAGGCTAATCCAGATTTTAAAGGGAAAACGACCTCAGAATTTCTCAATACTATCAAAACTATGACAATACAAGCCTATCTTACCAATGAAAAAATAGGTGAAGAAGTACTATCATATGACCCAGTTCCTGGTGCTTATTATTGTGGTGATTTGGAGTCTCTCACAGAGGGTAAGTCATGGTCTTTAGATTGATTTATTTATGTTTAAATTCAAATCTTGCTTATAAAACCAAGTGCGTGAGGTGTGAGAAGAATAAAAACCGAAAGATTCATGAGAAGGCTTAGACAATGTCCTGATGTAAAAATATTTTTTAATTGGTCATGATCAGTTAAAATAGCTTCCTCTATAGATTTCAAATCCCGCTGCAATTGCCTTTGAGATACACTACTATTTTTTTCATTCAGAAGCTTAAGTAGCTCTCCAGAGGTATAAATATTTGCCTTTAATATAGAAATCATAATTGATAGGAATCTTGTACCAATTGAAACCTATAATGTCGCAATAAATCGTTTTACTGACACAAATTCGGCACAGGCTTTTTCGCCTGATTTTTATCAAAAATAATTACCACAACTAAGGCTATGCTAATTATTTTCAACTTCGATCAATCAAAAAACATGTGCTGAGCTACGTCGTAGTATAATTAAATTTTCAGCAAAAGATATTATTTGCTGAAAACTCAATCTGAAGTTAAGAGTAGCCTATCCGTATTTATTTCGTTAGTTGACATGCTCAAGCGATTTCACACCTTCTAGCATTTCTTTAACAATCATGTTCAAGTCAAAATTATGTTTCCAATTCCAATCTTTTCTAGCTTCAAAATCATCTATACTACTTGGCCATGAATCGGCAATATCTTGACGAAAATCAGGCTCATAATCAATTTCAAAATTCTCAATGTGCTGCTTAACCAACTTGGATAAATCATCTGGGGTAAAACTCACTCCAGACAGATTGTATGAGGATCTCACCTTTATGTCTTGACTAGGAGCATCCATAATGGAAATTGTCGCTTTAATAGCATCATCCATATACATCATAGGAAGCGCTGTATCTTTAGATAAAAAAGAAGTGTATTTAGAGTTTTTCAAAGCCTCGTGGAAAATTTCTATCGCATAGTCTGTCGTTCCTCCTCCTGGCGGCGTTTTATAACTTATGAGCCCTGGATACCTAATACTTCTTACATCTACTCCGTAGCGTTTGTGGTAATACGCACACCAACGTTCTCCAGCTTGCTTACTAATACCGTAAACCGTGGTCGGTTCCATAATTGTGCGTTGAGGAGTATCATTTTTGGGAGTTGTAGGGCCAAACACAGCAATACTTGAAGGCCAAAACACTTTTGAAATCAACTTGTTTTTAGCAAGGTTCAACACATTAAATAAGGAAGTCATATTAAGATCCCATCCTTTGTCTGGAAATTTTTCAGCAGTACCACTTAACATAGCTGCCATCATATACACTTTATCTATCTGATGAG
Source organism: Psychroflexus torquis ATCC 700755 (assembly GCF_000153485.2). Lineage (NCBI taxonomy): Bacteria > Pseudomonadati > Bacteroidota > Flavobacteriia > Flavobacteriales > Flavobacteriaceae > Psychroflexus > Psychroflexus torquis. The sequence continues at coordinate 1,954,266 of NC_018721.1, forward strand.
TTTTTACCACGTTTTCAAAATCTGAATAACTGGTGGCGTCAAAGATTTCAAATGGACCTGAGTTTGACTCTGGAGATTTTGGGCGTTTTATATCACTGGCAATGACCATATCATTACCGTGAATTTCTCTAAGGGCAAGGGTTAATTCTGAACCTATCTGTCCGCAAGCACCAACTATTAGTATTTTTGATGACATAAATAATATTTTTCAGCAAATTTAAGCTTTGAAAAGCATTTAAAAATAAAATATCCGTAATTATGAAAAACTTAGCCTATCAACCTCTAAATTTGATATTGAAAACATTTTATCATGTGTATGCGGTTTAAACTTAAAATAATTGGAATTCTCTTTTTTATACTTTCTTCTTTATCCTGTTCAGAGAAAAAGAACGGAAATGATACTAGCGAAGAGAAAGCTAACATCAGTCAAGATCTGGGTAAGAAAATAGAGTTAGACAGCATTAAGCTTATTAAATTATCTCCCCGCTCTAGAAAAGTAACCGATGATTGGATGATGTATGTTGCACTCAACTCTGAGATAGAACGTTTGGAGACCTATAGCATTCAAGATGTTATCGATAATTCAATGACAATTCGCTCAGTAACAGATTCTTTATCTGAAACTATCCCCGATATTTTTAAGACCAATGCCATCCTAGCGAGAGTAGTCACCTTAAAAACACATTCAGAATTATTAAGGGAAAACTCAACTAGAATTGAACCTATCCTTTCAGAGATTGAAGAATTAAGTGCAAAACTGAAGTTTGATTTTAGAAATCTCAATATTCAATTAAATGAAGTTTTTATCATACAAGATAATCTTGGAGAAAAAGACACTCCCTAAAAGCAATTGGTCATGAAACTACTCTTTACTTTTCTATTCGCTTGTCTAAGCTTTGTTTCTGTAGCACAAAAGAAGGCTATAGAACAGAGGATCAACCAATGGCACAAAGCAGCAGAAACGGCTGATTTTAAAACCTATTTCAATGTAATGACAGAAGATGCTGTGTTTGTTGGGTCTGATGCTTCTGAAGTATGGAATTATAAAGAATTTAAAGCTTTTGCGAAGCCCTATTTTGACGCTGGTAAAGCCTGGACATTTACACCTGTAAATCGAAATGTTTACCTAAGCCCCAATCAACAAATGGCTTGGTTCGACGAAACCTTAGATTCAAAACACATGGGAGTGTGTAGAGGATCTGGTGTACTGACAATGCAGAAAGATGAAACTTGGAAAATAGTACACTATGTCTTGTCTATCGCTATACCAAATCCAGATGTGGATAAGGTCGTAAAGCTTAAAGAGGAGTTGGATAAGGTCTACTTAAAAACGATCGATTAAGAATTTTTGAGCGAAAATAGTAAAGAATCCTCGGGGCAAGCTCACGAGGCATTTAGATGGTCGTTTTTGATTGATGAAAACCATCCGTTTTCAAACTTTCCTTAAAACACGAGGCAAGCCTCGGGGAATTAAACCCAATAGAGATTTAAAGACGTATTTTTAGCCAACATATTAAATAAACCATTATGAATAAAGTGAAAATACTGTTGATGTCATTCAGTGCATCAGCTTTGCTTTTTTCGTGTCAGGAGTCTAACAAAGAAGCCGATAACGAAGAGAAAGGGATTACCATGAAATACATGGACACAGCAGTGAACCCTCAAGACGACTTTTATAGCTACGTCAACGGAGGCTGGATGAAAACTGCAGAGATTCCAGATGATAGAACATCTTGGGGTGGTTTTCAAATCTTAAGAAAATCTACGGACAACGATGTTTTAGGGATTCTTAAAGAAGCTGAAAGTTCAGGAAAGTATGATGCAAATTCAGATCAAGGAAAAGCCATTCAGGTGTTTAACTCTATCATGGATACCGTTTCTAGAAACGCTGCTGGGGTAAGCCCGATCACTGGGAAGCTTGATTTGATTTCTGAAATTAAGGACAAGAAGGATATTCAAAAACGTCTTGCAGAACAACCGACTTCCGTGTCGTCCCCATTTTTTGGAGTTTCTTCTTACTCAGACCCAGATAATAGCGATGTGAATGTTGCTTACGTAGGAACTGGAAGTTTAGGTCTTCCAGACCGAGACTATTATCTTGAGGAGGATGACAATTCAAAAGAGATCAGAGAAAAATACAAAGAGCATATCGCAAGTATGTTGATGTATTTTGGAGAATCTCAAGACGAAGCTAAATTTAAAGCTGAAACTATTTTAGCTCTAGAAACTAAGCTAGCAGAACCTAGATTGGATAAAGTTGCTAGAAGAGATTTTAGAAATTTCAATAATAGATATGCTGTAAGCGATCTTGGAGAAGTCGCTAAAAATATCGATTTGAAAACGTATATGACCGATCTAGGCGTTGAAACCTTGCCAGATACCGTTTTGGTAATGGAGCCTAAATACATGGCCGCTTTGGACGAGTTGATGGTCGAAACTTCTCTTGAAGATTTAAAAACTTTGATGAGATGGTCTACTATTAACGACGCTTCAGATCAATTAAGCACAGACATCGCTACGACCAACTGGGAGTTTTATAGCAAAACCTTAAGCGGTGCTAAAGCTCAACGCCCACTAGACGAAAGAGCTCTTTCTGTCGTAAATGGAAGTATTGGTGAAGCTGTAGGTAAGCTTTATGTGGATCAAAAATTCCCGCCAGAGGCTAAAGAAAAGGCTGAAAAAATGGTAGCGAATGTCATTACAGCTTTCAAAAACAGAATTGATAATTTGGAATGGATGACTGCGGAAACCAAAACACAAGCCATTGAAAAGCTTAACAAATTCACTGTCAAAATTGGATATCCAGATGAGTTTGAGGATTACAGTGATCTTAAAGTGGTTCCTGAAAATACCTTTTACGAAAATATGCAAGCGGTATCTTACTGGAATTATTTAGATAATTTAAGTAAAATTGGTAAGCCTGTGGATAAAACAGAATGGGGAATGTCTCCACAAACGGTGAATGCATATTTCAACCCACTTTATAATGAAATCGTTTTTCCTGCTGCTATCTTACAGCCTCCTTTCTATGATTATGAGGCAGATGCTGCCGTAAATTATGGAGGAATAGGTGCTGTTATTGGTCACGAAATTTCTCATGCTTTCGATGATAGTGGGGCTAGATTTGACTCTGACGGAAACCTCAACAACTGGTGGACCGATGGAGATCTTGAGCAATTTACTGAACGAGGAAATAAACTAGCGGACTTATACAGCAGCGTAGAAGTTCTTGATAGTGTTTACATCAATGGTAAATTCACACTAGGAGAAAATATCGGGGATCTAGGTGGAGTTTTAGGCGCTTATGATGGCCTAATGTTGCATTATGAGAATGAAAAAAAGCCCCAAAAAATCAATGGGTTTACTCCTGAGCAACGCTTCTTTATGTCTTGGGCAACCGTTTGGAGAACCAAAGTAAGAGAAGAAGCTTTGAGAACACAAATCAAAACAGACCCTCATTCTCCAGGACAATATAGAGCGTATATTCCACTACAGAACGTAGATGCCTTCTATGAAGCTTTTGACTTGAAAGAAGGAGACGACTTATACATCGCTCCAGAAGATAGAGTGAGAATTTGGTAAGTCGATCATCAATTTAGCTTTTAAGCTAAGTCAATTCATAATAAAGCGGTTGCAAATTCATTTGTAACCGCTTTATTTATTTAAGCCAGTTAACCGCCTGTTATTAGAAATTTTTAAAATTGCCCTGTTGTATTGTTTGCGGGCTTCCCAATGACAAACTCCTGATTTTTATGTTGTACCTGACGGCACAATCTATTGATAGGATTATGCTACACATCATCCTTTTTTTGTCCTGACGGGACAATTAGGAGTGTTCTTCTCTTTTAAAAGGTAACCCTAAGCCCAATTTTAAACCCCTCAACTCACTTTGTCAATATGTCCCGTTAGGGACTAACTCTCGGTAAAAAAAGTGAACGAAAAAAACAGCGTGCCTTTAGGTACGCCCTATGATCTGAGTGTTGCTTTTCGACTTCCCTATACTAGCTCCGGATTTTCATGTTGTACCTGACGCCACAATCTGATGATATCATGATGCTTTGTGTTACCCATGTTATCTATATTTAGTCCCTAACGGGACAATTAGGGTTGTTCTTCTCTTTTTAAAGACACTATGGATTTTAATCTTTGTCCCGTTAGGGACTAACTCTCGGTAAAAAAAAAAAACGAAAGAAACAGCGTGCCTTTAGGTACGCCCTATGATTTTGAGTGTTGCTTTTCGACTTCCTTATAACTAGCTCCTGGTTTTTATATCGCACCTCACGGCACAATCTGATGATATCATGATGCTTTGTGCTACCCATGTTACCTATATTTAGTCCCTAACGGGACAATTAGGAGTGTTCTTCTCTTTTTAAAGACACTATGGATTTTAATCTTTGTCCCGTTAGGGACTAGCTCTCGGTAAAAAAAAGGTAAACGAAAAAACAGCGTGCCTTTAGGTACGCCCTATGATTTGGGGATTGCTTTTCGACGCCACTATGACTAGCTCCCGATTTTTATGTTGTTGCTAACGCCACAATATGGTGATATCATGATGCTTTATGTTACCCATGTTACCTATATTTAGTCCCTAACGGGACAATTAGGAGTGTTCTTCTCTTTTTAAAGACACTATGGATTTTAATCTTTGTCCCGTTAGGGACTAACTCTTGGTAAAAAAAGATGAACGAAAAAACAGCGTGCCTTTAGGTATGCTCTATGATTTGGGGATTGCTTTTGACTTCCTTATACTAGCTCCAGATTTTATGTTGTACCTGACGGCACAATCTATTGATAGGATTATGCTACATATCATCCTTTTTTTGTCCTAACGGGACAATTAGGGTTGTTCTTCTCTTTTAAAAGGTAACACAAAGCCCAATTTTGAACCCCTCAAATCACTTTCTCAATATGTCCCGTCAGGGACTAGATCTCGGTAAAAAAAAGGTTAACGAAAAAATAGCGTGCCTTTAGGTACACCCTATGATTTGGGGATTGCTTTTCGACGTCACTATGACTAGCTCCTAATTTTTATGTTGTTGCTAACGCCACAATCTGTTGGTATGATTGTACTTTGTGTAACCTATGTTTAGTCCCTAACGGGACAAATAGGAATGTTGTTCTCTTTTACGAGGTAAAGCTCAGCCCAATTTTAAACTCCTCAACTCACTTTATCAATATGTCCCGTTAGGGACTAAATCTCGGTAAAAAAAAGGTTAACGAAAGAATAGCGTGCCTTTAGGTACTCCCTATGATTTTGGGTGTTGCTTTTCGACTTCCTTATGACTAGCTCCTGACTTTTATATTGTACCTCACGGCACAATCTGATGATATCATGATGCTTTGTGTTATCCATGCTACCTATGTTTAGTCCCTGACGGGACAGTTAAGAATGTTGTTCTCTTTTACAAGATAAAGCTAAGCCCAATTTTGAACCCCTCAAATCACTTTCTCAATATGTCCCGTTAGGGACTAACTCTCAGTAAAAAAAAATAAACGAAAAAATAGCGTGCCTTTAGGTACGCCCTATGGTTTGCGTGTTGCTTTTCGACTTCCCTATGACTAGCTCCCGATTTTTATGTTGTACCTGACGGCACAATCTGGTGATATCATGATGCTTTGTGTTACCCATGTTACCTATATTTAGTCCCTGACGGGACAGTTAAGAATGTTGTTCTCTTTTACAAGATAAAGCTAAGCCCAATTTTGAACCCCTCAAATCACTTTCTCAATATGTCCCGTTAGGGACTAACTCTCGGTAAAAAAAAATAAACGAAAAAATAGCGTGCCTTTAGGTACGCCCTATGGTTTGCGTGTTGCTTTTCGACTTCCTTATGACTAGCTCCCGATTTTTATGTTGTACCTCACAACACAATCTGATGATATCATGATGTTACCCATCTTTAGTCCCTAACGGGACAATTGAAGTGTTTGTTTTTTTTTAAAAACACACTATAGATTATGATCTTTGTCCCGTTAGGGACTAACTCTCGGTAAAAAAAAGGTTAACGAAAAAAGTGTGCCTTTAGGTACGCCCTATGGTTTTGTAATTATAAATTACAAAACGCCATTCAAAAATCACTTCCCAATTGTGCTTTCAAAAAGTTTTAGAATACGCCTATACTCATCTGTCCAACTGCTAGGCTGAGTAAAGCCATGTCCTTCGATTGGGTAGACTGCCATTTCCCAATTTTCTTTCTCTAATTCTATAAGGCGTTGTGACAGCCTTACCACATCTTGAAAATGGACATTGGTATCTACAACACCGTGAGCGATCAACAGATGCCCTTCAAGACCTTCAGCAAAGTAAATAGGTGACGACTTTCGGTAAGCTTCTGGATCTAGGTGAGGCTCATTCAGAATGTTGGAGGTATAGCCATGGTTATAATGAGCCCAGTCCGTTACAGATCTTAGAGCTGCTCCGGCGGCAAAAGTATCTGGTTCATTGAATAAAGCCATCAAGGTGATAAAGCCGCCATAGCTTCCTCCATACATCCCGATTTTCTCAGGATCTATACTATAGTTATCTACTAAATACTTAGCCCCATCAACTTGGTCAGATAAATCCTTTCCTCCCATATGTCTATAAATTCCTGTTCTCCAATTTCTCCCATATCCTGCACTTCCTCTATAGTCTATGTCCAAAACCGTATATCCAAGATCGGTCAAAAGATTATTGAACATATACTCTCTAAAATAACTCGACCACCATTTGTGAGCATTTTGAAGATAACCTGCCCCATGAACAAAAATTACCGCGGCTTTTTTATCAACATCTTTGTCTGGAGTATAAAGTCTCGCATAAGGTTTGGCACCATCTTCAGCGGTAAACTGAATCAACTCTGGTGTTTTCCAATCATAACTTTTAAAAGCGTCAGACTGTCCAGAAGTGAGTTCTTCTAAAGAAGAATTCGCTTTAGTCCGCTTTAAATAAAGTTCCTCTGGTGTATTGGAATCCGAAAACAAGACCGCCATATACTTTTCATCTGGAGACAAACTCACTTGATGCTTACCTTCCATTGACGTCAGTTGGATTTTTTCACCTCCCATAACCGGCATTTTATAAAAATGACGCTCTCCTGGATGCACTTCAGAAGACGTAAAAAACCATGAGTTTTGGTCTAAAGACAGTTGGGGGTTAAAGATTTCATACTCGCCATCTGTCAGCTGAATTTGTTTGTTCTTCTTAACATCATGAACATATAGATGTGAGTATCCTGTCGCTTCAGACTGGTAATACACATGAGTATTATCGCCTAGCCAACCCAATGTTCCTCCACCGTAATAACTACCAATCCCAGGGCCCGCAATCCAAGCTTCGTCATGTTGTCTATCTAAAGTTTCTAAAGCGCCCGTGTCCAAATTCAAAAGGCTAATCCAACGGTCCTTATTGTCTTGAGCTCTCATAGACAAAACTGCCTGTTGATCTGTAGAAGAAAATTTTACATCAGAAAAACTGACTTCACGTTCCTTGTTTTCCCATTCTCGATCTGGATAATTCTTGGTATAACTAGGTAAATCTGTGAGGCCAGGCAGTGAGGAAACATCTATCTTGAAAACCGTGTCTTTTTCGATATGGTAAAGCCACAAGTCTCTTTGTTGAGTCTGGTCGCCTACTTTGCTTCTCGCCTCCAAGAGTTTTGTATAGCCAGAAGCATCTACATAATTTGGAACTTCTGTAGATTCTGATTCTGAAGGTTCGTAAGTTTGAAAGGCTAAAAACTGACCTGTTTCACTAATGTTGAAATTAAAGGCTCTTTTTTTATCTAAATAAAAGACGAATTTTTCACCCTCAAATAACTCTTTGTTTTTATCTCTGAGTTCGGAGTTTTCCTTTTGAGTACGCACTTCTTCAAGGAGACTTAAATTTTCATCTTCTAACCATTGATTTTTTTCAGATTTTTTAGAGGTTTGGTCGTTAGAGCTTCCAGATTCTATGTTGGTTTTCTGCTGAATTTGCCCTAGATCAGCATCATAAATAAAGAGATTATTTCTTGAAATAAAGGCATACTTTGAAGTCGTAATAAACTTTGGACTCTGGATGCGTTCTCCAAGATCCAAGATGAGCTGGGCCGATTTCTTTTTCTTATCGTAGAGGTATAAATCTCCAGATTTCACGAAAAGCTTTTGAGTTTGTTTATCGTTATAATCCCCGTAAGCAGGAATTTTTGACTTACGCTCTGTAAGGCTTACTTTCTCGATGTTCGATTTGTTTTTCAACCTTTTTTGATACAACGAGTCAGAAAGCTGTTGTTCTGGATTATAGTCGAAATAAATAATGTCCGACTCCTCGTTCCATTCTATATTAGAGGGAAACGTTCCAAACCATTGTGGATCTTGCATGATTTGGTTGACAGTCAGATCAGATTGGGCTTTTCCGATCCAACTTGCTAGAAAAATGAAGATAAAAATGCGCAGTGAAAAGTTCATAGATTTTATGTTTTGAGAATAGATCAAATATAAAAGCTTTTCGAGTAAAGCTTTAAGGGGAATTCTTATTAATTTTAAGCCTAGATTATATTCTTATGACTTCAAAACCCCATTTAAGTTTAACGCTCCTCTTGCTACTTGTTTTTAATTTGACTTACTCTCAAGAGAAAAAAGCCTTTTCCCTGTATACCCAAGAAGGAGAAAAAATCTCTTATGATACTATGCTGGACAGTTTAAGCAAAACCAATGTGGTTCTGTTTGGAGAGTATCATAATAATCCTATTTCCCATTGGTTACAATTTGGAGTTGTCTCCGATTTAAAAACCTCTAAAATCAACCTTGCCATCGGTGCTGAAATGTTTGAAACCGACACACAATCTGTTCTTAACTTGTATTTAAAAGATAGCCTTACAGAACCTAAGTTTAAAAAAGAGGCTAGAGTTTGGAGCAATTATTCCACAGATTATAAGCCATTGGTAGAGCTAGCAAAACGAGATTCTATCCCCTATATAGCGACCAATATCCCAAGACCTTATGCCACTAGTGTGTACAGAAATGGTGGCTTTTCAGCTTTAGATAGCCTTCCTAAAAACGAGTTGAAGTGGATAGCGCCATTGCCTATTCCTTTTGATATCCATTTAAGTTCATACCAAAATATGCTAGACATGATGGGGGGACATGGAGGGGAAGATCTCGTAAAAGCCCAAGCCATAAAAGACGCGACTATGGCTCATTTTATATTAGAAAATTTAAAACCAAACCAAGTCTTTGTCCACCTTAACGGAAGCTACCATTCCAATTTTTTTGAAGGTATTTACTGGTATCTTAAAACCTACAGAGAAAACCTCAACATCCTAACCCTAACCACGGTTGAACAAAAAAACGTGCATCAATTGAAGGAGGAACACAAAGGTCTAGCGAATTTTATTATTGTTGTAGACGAAAACATGACCAAAACGTATTAAATAATGAACGATACTCTTCAGATCTCTTATATACAAGCCGACTTAATTTGGGAACATCCCAATGCAAACAGAGCTGTTTTTGAAAAAAAAATAGCCACTTGCCCAAAGGATACCGAGGTGATTATTTTACCCGAAATGTTTAACACAGGCTTTTCTATGAATGCTGAAGCCAACGCACAAGAAGTGCCAGACGTTTTGGAATGGATGAAAGCTCAATCTAAAAAACACCACGCAGCGCTAACGGGAAGTGCCATGGTAAAAGAAAATGGAAAGTATTTCAACAGGATGTTCTTTGTAGAGCCTAATGGAAAAGTCTCAAAATACGATAAAAAACACTTGTTTACTTTAGCAAAAGAACAGGAAACGTATACACCTGGCAACGAAAGGTGTGTCGTGCATTATAAAGGTTGGAACATTTGTTTGATGGTTTGCTACGATTTGCGTTTTCCAGTCTGGGCTAGGAATAAAGATGATTATGAGGTCTTGATTTATGTTGCCAATTGGCCAGCAAAGCGAATCTCCGCGTGGGATACTTTATTAAAAGCCCGTGCTATCGAAAACATGAGTTATTGTATTGGCGTTAATATAATTGGAACCGATGGAAATAATTTTCCTTACTTAGGTCATTCTGCGGCCTATAATGTATTGGGAGAACCCTTAAGCTCTCACCTTCCAGAAGAGGAGGTCATAGAAACTGTCATTTTAAAAAAATCTGACCTTGAAACGACTCGAGAAAAACTAGGCTTTTTAAAAGATAAAGATAGCTTTGAGTTCACTACTGAACAATAAACAGTCGTCAAATTCGTGAATGTGCTAAAAAATCTCTACACTTTCCCTGAAATACCATCTCTCAAATTTACTCATCATCATGGGATCATCGGCAAACCATAGAGTTACTCTACCTTAAATCCTCGAGGGCTTATGTTGTGCCTCCCCTACGAATGCTTATTTATTGGCAAAAGGTATTCTCTTTTGTTATTGTTTTTTTGACTTCTAAAAAATGAGAACATTTGTCCATTTCAAGAGAACCAATATTATAGATGTAACGCCCGTACAAATATATATAGCATCTTGCCAATAAAAAGTTCTCGCTCCCCATATCTTCCAATTATGCCCATATTTTGTTTTGATCGTTTCACGGGTAAACTTCCAATAAATTAAAGTGATTATTAAAAAAATAGATACCGCTATTACTATTATCCAAATTTCTGCCATTTGTTGAATTTTTAGTTTGTGTTTTTTTAATTACTGGATATAGATATAACATAACATCTTGTGTTATACCAGTCTTAAAATTCTAAACTAAAACATTTTCGCAACATGGATGTTATTTTTTTTGTTTTAGTCGTCTGATAGCATAAAAAGCTTGTATATATCTCCAGTTAATCTCAGCTTTTAGAGGATGTTAAGCAAAATTAGGCCTAAAAATCTGTAGTATTACTGGAATTGTGGTTTTTACTTTTTAATCAGTTTTTCGAAATGTTAGCCATCGATTCTATCTACCTCAAATCATCGAGAGTTTATGTTGTGCCTACCCTACCAATGCTTCTTAGATATTGTTCAACATTACTTATTCAGGCTAAAATCTGTATCCAATTCTTAGGTGTATGTTAACAGTACCTTCACTTTCATTTTCTAAAAATCCTGCTTGTTTTGCATAAGCATACCTATAACCAATCCCTATTCCAGTTTCATAAGTAAAATGTTTTCCTATATTTCTTCTGATTCCCCAGGTCGGTATAATTGAAATACTACTAATTACAATAACATTTTCCGTATTAGAAATAACAAACCAATCTGGATGATAACTGGTTTTCAGCGAAATAAAATTTCCACTATTTCCATCAATTCTACGTGATTTCTTTACTCTTTTATTTAAGTTGTAATAAAGTCTTGGTTCGAGTGTAATTACAGGTGTCATTAAAAACCCAGTTCCATCGTAGAAACTTCCTCCCCAAATTTCGCTGTCAAATCCGATTTCAGTTCGTAATGCTATTAAGTTTGTGAGTTTAGATTCTTGATGAGCTCAAATTCCTAGAAATCCAGTTTGAATTCCGTAAGTTGATTTTTCCACACTAGCGGTTTGAGGTTTAGCTATTAAAGTCATTCCACACAATGCCATTGTAAATAAAATTCTTTTCATTAAGTTAAATTTTTGTCCTAAAGTTTAAATTGTTATCAAGTGTTACACAACAGCCTTGGTTAAGGAGAGTGTTGTGGAGTAGGGACTCGAACTTGTCGGCTTTTTTGTTTATTCTCAAAAATAACACTTCATTCGAATACCCACTTTATAAGCTTAACCGATTTTACCTGCGGGATTTCTCCCATTATGTGGTCATCGTCAGTATCAATACCAATGTAAAAATCCCAACAGCTGTTGTAAATCTTCCCATTTTTTTTGATTTGGTCCATCCTGCTAAAGAAATCATAGCTATCAATGATATAATTCCCAAAATAAATGAAATAGTTCCTACTATTCTTGGAAATATTAAATCACTTTCGATGACTTCCAAAGGGTAACCTGTAGTCGTTTTCATAAGAAGGGTGGTCATTGCAAAAACTGAAACCAAAAAGAAACTAGCGGCTAATGTGGACACTATCATAATATTTTTAAATATCCGAGTGTTCACCTCTGATACTAATAGATTTGCAATTACCGCGATTGTAAACCCACCAAGTAACGAACTAATCATTATTGTCTGGTCAGCAAGTTTATTCCAGTATCCAAAAGTAATTTCAATCATAAATTCAGTGTGTTTTTACAATTAGATTCTAATACCAAGTTAGACCTATAATGACGCAATAAATCGTTTTACCGATACGAATTCGGCACAGGCTTTTTTCGCCTGCTTTTCATTAAAAATAATTACCGCAGCTAAGGCTATGCTAGTTATTAGTGCCTTTTGCAATAAAGTAAGTTGTAGAAGCTAGATAATATTTTTTGTAAGGGTTTCTCTGATATAAGAGTCAACGATCTCTTCTAAGATACCTAAAGGAACTGCTCCATTTTTCAAGACCACATTATGAAATTCCCGCAAATCGAATTCATTACCAAGTTCTTGTTTTGATTTTTCTCTAAGCTCTAATATTTTGAGCATTCCGATCTTATAAGCACAAGCCTGTCCTGGCCAAACAATATATCTCTCAATTTCCGTAGTTACTTCTGTCGTCGTCATTCCTGTGTTGAGCACCATATAATCGATGGCTTCTTCTCTTGTCCATTTTTTATAGTGAATCCCCGTATCCACCACTAATCTAACAGCCCTGAACATTTCAGCTTGTAATCTGCCTAAGTTTCCAAATGGGTCATTGTCATAAAGACCAAGCTCCCATCCCAATTGCTCGGAGTATAATGCCCAACCTTCTACATATGCTGTAAAAAGCCCTATCGTCCTAAAAACAGGAACACCTTCAAGTTCAGATTGAATAGCTATTTGAAAATGATGCCCAGGAATGCCTTCGTGGTATGCTAATGTTTTCATTCCAAATTTTACAGATTCATGCACGTTCCTAAGATTAGCATAGAAAACGCCCCCTCGTGAATCATCCATGGCCGGACCCTTATAATAGGCGCCAGCGGAACCTTCTTCTTTAAATTCAGGAACGCGCTTCACCTCTAGACCTGCTTTTGGTCGTACATCAAAGGCATCATCCAAACCCCCACTTATTTCAGATAATATACGGTCATATTCATCGAGTACCATTTGCCTTCCTTCATCAGTGTTAGGAAAAAGAAAACGTTCTTCCTTGTTCAATTCCTGAATTATTGCGCCGACTGTTTTGGTTGAATCTACATATCCTTCGGCTAATAGAATATTTTTCATTTCACTCTTTATTCTGGCTACTTCTGATAAACCGATCTGATGTACCTCCTCTGGATTTAGATTGGTTGTCGTGCTTTGTTTCAATTGATGACGATAGTATGCTGCTCCATTAGGGAGCTTCCAAACACCATCATCAGTAGTCGCTTTTTCATCGAGTTTTTCGAAATAATCAATAAGATTTTGATAGGCACGAAAGACTGTTGTGTCTATTTCTACTTCAACTTGTTTTTTATAGGAAGTTTTCTGTTCTGCAGATATCTCATCCAGCTTATCAATTTTCAATTCAAAATTGGTGTATAGAATATTCGATTTTTCTGCTGATAGAGTCGTGTTTGAAACCTTAGTTGAGTCTGTGGTTTCTGTTAGTATTCCTGTGAAGCCTTTCATTTCGTCAACCACTCTTTTAATCACAAACTTTGGAGGAATGATGCCTTTATTCTCTGCTATTTTCAAGTTTTCAATTAATTGCTCAAACTTCGTGTCGAATTTCGAAAGCCTGGAAATATAGGCTTCGACATCACTCTCATCCCTAAGTTTATGGGCGCTTTCCATAAGACTTGGCAATCCGCTTTGGATACCGCCCATTTGGTTTACAGGATAACCGTGATAGAAAAATGGTTCACTATCCTTTAACCCTTGTAAATAGAAGGCCAAAATTTTGGTGTTCAGCTTATTTTCTTCCGATTGACTTTCAAAATCATAACTCATCAATGTCTCGTAGTCTTCTTTCATTTTATAGAAAGATTCCCATTGTTTTGCATCGGAGATATCATCCAATTCATCTTTTGATCTATCGTATAGAATAGGAATCCCAACGGATGTTGTTAGTTCCGGACTATCTATGGCCAATTCTACAAAGATCTTATCGTAAAAGTGTTCGATATTAAATGGTCGAAACCAAATAAGGTTTATGAGCCAAAAAATACCGACTAAAAAAAGTATAAGAATAGTTCTTGATGTCCAAAATTTCCAAGTGCGTTTTTTCGTCATTATAGTTATTTTATTTAGCAATACATTTTTTTAGCATTTTACGCTAACACATTTTAATTGTAGTCGTTCTTTAATAAAAGGCTAAGGTTTGGCCAAACTGCAGTTTCATGCAGTTTAGGTTTTGTTGGCTAATGGATTTATTAACCACAATATCCGCCCCCATAAGAATAAATATATTTTGGGTTCCATTTGTTTTCTTTACCCAAAATCATTCTTGACCATTTAACTCCTTTCTTCAAACCGTAACTCTCTAGAAAATTAACGCCTTCTCCATTATCTATTGGCAATAATGTTCTCATTCCTTGTTTTGTGTGCTTTAATTTTAACAATTCAATTCCTGCTTTGCTATCCTTGGACAAAACTAAACCACGTCCAAGGTGTGGAAGGTAAAATTCCAACAACTCCTTATCATTATTGAAGTATCCTGTTCCGGTTGCAAAATATTTATCTATCAGATGTATCCTATTCTCACCATTTGTTTCCTTATCCAGTTTATATATACTTTCTAAATCTGATTTTTTCAATCTCCGCATGGAATTTGTATAATTAAAATCCATGTCTACTTCTGAATCGAAGCATTGGTATTCCATTATTTTTCTAAAGCCAACTTTTTGATAAACGGTCTCTCCAAGTTCAGTAGCAATTAACAATTGTGTTTCACACCCTTTATGATTTAAAAAGTCAACAAGAAATTTTGTCATTTTATACCCTAAACCTTTACCCCGGTGATTCTGATCTACAATAATGTTTGCAAGCCAACCAACTTTTTCTTTGAGCATGACATTTCCTGTCCCTACGATTAGTTCATCCTGAATTATGACAAAAGCATGGAAAAAGTCATCTTCGATAAAACTCTTTACAAAAGCTTCGTAATCAAATTTCCAATCTATTGGTGGAAGATTATTTAATCCTTTTATATCCGTTCCTTCTAATTCTCTAATCATTAGATTAATTCTCACATTTAGAATCATGGTTTTTAACGTAAAGCCAAAATTGTTGCCTTTTTTTATGATATGATTAAGCACTAAAGTTAATAAATAAATTAAAAATAGAAAATCCGCGAGTTCCGACACTTTGGGCTTCGTAAGTAAACTAAAACTAGCCATAAATTATATACGGCTTAAGTTTAATTTCTAATACCTTAAGTTATAAATCAGAAAGAACAAAAGAAAAAATTAATCGTTCTCTATACGATGAAGCTTTAAACTTCAACAATCCCAGAGCCTCGGGATTAATTCTCTCTCTATTACTACTTAAATCATGGTCTCCTTATAAATATAGGGACTGTGAGACATTAGATCTTATTTTCAAGCCTTTACTAAGCTTGTCTTAATGTTGTTGTTACCCATAGCTAGTTCTTTCATAAATCAATTCTTATAGATGAATATAAAGAAACTTTGGAGTTGACATCAGTAAGAATGTTTTTGATGTCCACTGTAGTTCTACAAGTGATAATCAGTACAAAACCGATGATACAGGTTTTAAAAAATTTCTTAAAGACTTGCCTAAAGGTTCCTTAGTAGTAATGGAAGCTACAGGGTGTTATCAGTATAGACTTGCTCAGCTTCTTTTAAAATAAGAAATACTTCATGACCCACCCTGAGCTTAACAGCCCCAAGAACAACCCCTTGGACGCAACGTTGTGTTTAATACCAAATTAGACCTATAATGACGTAACAAACGGTTAATACCAATTTAGCATCCGAATGTCGGATAAAATCAGTTTCTTTTTCACTTATTAATCGTCATAAAATAGAACTATAACTGGTGCTATGCTTATATTTTTTTCCTCAACTAAGTAAAAAACTTGTACTGAGCTACATCGTAGAATAATTCAAATTTTTAATACAAGATTTAAAAACTAAATTGGTATTAGAAATAGCAGACAAAAGCAACAAAAAAATGATGGTTTATATTTCTATCAGATTTTGAAATCCATATGGTGATCTTTGGAATTTTGGTATCGTAGATGGGTGGACCGAACGTTTATCTAAAATGGGAGTCAAGATTTTGTCTTTAAATGATACTATAGGCAGTTTAGACCCTGAAAATATTAATTATCTCTTTTCAAATTTAATTCCAGCCTATTCAAATATTGAGTTTGGAGCTCATCTTTACATGACACCAAGTATTTGGTGTAAACAAATTTATGCTACTTATACCAAATTAGCATCCAAATGTCGTACAAAATCAGTTTCTTTTTCACTTAATAATCGTCATAAAATAGAACCATAACTATTGCTATGCTTATATTTTTTTCCTCAACTAAGTAAAAAATATTTCAACTTTTTAATACAAGATTTAAAAACTAAATTGGTATTACTCAAGCGGCTGCGGCCGTTTTGATCGTTGTCTTATGGCAAAAGATATACTGACTGGTCATATGCCAACAGAAAAAATGCTATTCAATTATACTCAAAAAAAGCACATCAACTTACTGCGATGTGTTTTGAGAGTTCTTTTAATAAAGCGACTAGTATGTTTTCGGAGTACCATTAAAAAAAAGACTGCCCTTACAGACAGTCTTTTAATTAAATAGTATTTGGTTAAGCTTATTTTAGGATAATCCTTTTGGTCGTCGTGAATCCTCCAGAGGTGAATTGTAAAATATAAATACCACCCGCTAGCGATGACAAATCGAGTGATTTATTATAAAACCCTCCAACTTTATTTAATGTAGTTTGCAGTATTTTTTTTCCGACAGTAGAAAAAATCACAACATTATGTTCGTCTGAATTTAATTTACTGGTATCATAATTTAGATTGATTTTTTTATCATTTGACGGATTTGGATAAACGCTAAAAGATAAATTATTAGAAACGTTTTCAATGCCCAAAGTCTCACTTGTAGCTTTATCAGAAATAATAAAAGCAGTATCCACAGCACTTACAGACCAATAGTAATTTGTATTTCCTAAGTTTTTAATAGTCCATGAATTACCATTGACTTTGTAAGATGCAATCTCAGAACCATTTTGAGTCGTCCCTACATTTAAAAAATAAAATAAACCGTCTGATGGTGCAGGGCGAACGCATTAAAAAAAGTTTAAGTTAATTGGGTAAAAATGAGTGTTAATCACTTAAAATTCATCATATTATTTGTTGTTTTTTAGTTTAAAATATTGTATATTATATTGATAACCAATACTTTATACATTTTGAAAACTACCCAAAAGCTAAAGACCATATTTGGTCAAATACCCGACTTTAGACGTTCTCACAAGCAACTTTACGATTTAGAAAGCATCCTTCTCATCGGGATTATTTCAGTGATTTGTGGAGCAGATTCATGGAATGAAATGGAAAACTACGCCAACTCAAAAGAAGAATTTCTTCGTAGCTTCCTTGATTTGCCTAATGGTATCCCCTCGCACGACACATTTAATCGCGTTTTTTCTAATATTGACAGTAATCAATTTGAAAAATGCTTTATACAATGGGTTAGTGCTCTTGCACAACTACAGCCCAGAGAAATCATTGCTATAGATGGTAAAACAATTAGAGGTGCTAAAGCTGGCGGTAAAAAATCCCCAGTACACATGGTTAGTGCTTGGGCAAATGACAATAATTTGGTTTTAGGACAAGTGAAAGTTTCCCACAAGTCAAATGAGATCACTGCCATTCCAAAATTATTAAAAGTCTTATCCATAGAAAATACTATTGTAACTATTGATGCTATGGGATGTCAAACTAAAATAGCTAAGGCCATCGTTAAAAAAAATGCAGACTATATCTTGGCTGTAAAAGAGAATCAACCTCAGTTACTAGAGCATATTGAAGATGAATTTAGATTTGGAAAAACTATGGAATCAAACCTTAGCCAAGAATTAGACCATGGCAGAATAGAAACCAGGACGTGCAGTGTAATAAGCAACTTTAAGTTTATTTTAAAAAACAATAACTGGGAAAACCTAACAAGTGTTATAAAAATAGAAAGCAAACGTGAGTTTAAAAACTCACAAAAGCCTGCACAACACGCAATACGATATTATATTTCAAGTATAAAGGCTAGCTCCCAAGATTTTCAAAAAGCCATTCGTTCTCATTGGTCTATAGAAAATAAGTTACACTGGACTTTAGATGTTGCTTTTTCAGAAGATGCTTCTAGAAAAAGAACAGGTAACTCCACTCAAAATTTCTCCATACTCAATAAAATTGCACTAAATTTATTGAAAAATGAAAAATCATTAAAAACAGGGGTGAAGAGCAGAAGACTTCAAGCGGGATGGGACAATCACTATCTGATAAAAGTGCTGAATCTAATGAAAGTTTAATGCGTTTGCCCTGTCTGATGGTGTAAAATCGTCAGAAGCATTATCCCAAGTAAATGTTATAGAATCATCAGTATTTATTTGATTCGAAAGATTTGCAGGTACATTCGGTTGTGTATTGACCACATCGATATTGTTTTTATGTAAAACTGATTGAGATACATAAGCAGCATCATCAAAAAAACCAGAAACTAAAATATCAAAGTCGTTCTCATTGTCGTAATCGGACCAAGTCACATTTGTGCTTCCACCAAGATTAATAAGACCTTCTTCTACCAACGTAAAAACCGTGCCGTCGTTTCTATAAAGATAAGTAAGATCATTAAAGTTATTATCTGTACCAGATAACACTAAATCTAAATCACCATCGTTATCATAATCTCCCCAAGCTAATGGCGTTGTACCACTTGAATTACCGACACCTTCTAATACAATATTTGAATCCGTAAACATACCGGTTCCGTCATTATTATAAATTTTACTTAAGTAATCATAATTAGCATCATAACCTGTGAATACTAAATCTAAGTCACCATCATTATCGTAATCTCCAAGCGTTACCCAGCTATCTGCTGTGGCAAAAGGGATTTGACCTTCTGAGAAAATACCGTCTACATTATTGAATATTTGAGCATAATTATCGCCGTTTAAATCATAGCCATTAATTATAATATCTAAATCTTCATCTTTATCAATATCTCCAAACACAGCATTACCACCTTGTACCCCTGGTAAATTAGCAATTGCATCAGAGAATGTGCCATTAGTATTATTATAAATTGTGGTACCCCTTCCATTACTCCCTACTCCTGTAATCAATAGATCCAAATCTCCATCATTATCATAATCACCAAAATCAATAGAACTATAAATGACGCCTTCTAACTCTTGTTTTACGGTAAAAACGCCACTATTATTTTCATAGACGGTCAAGAAAAAAGAGGTGATATCATCATAATTTTGACCAGAGACTACTAAATCCATATCACCATCATAATCAATATCTAAAAACTTTACAGCTCCTAAATGGAGACCTTGTACATTAGGCTGTGAAATCAAACTCATTACTCCATTGTTATTTTCATAGAAATCTACTTTACTTGTGTCAGCAAATTCATTAGCATCTGTATCTAAAGCTCCAGAAATGACAAGGTCTTTATCGCCGTCATTGTCAATATCTGCCCAATCTGATGATGAGAAAAAATAGTCGTCGATTTCAGATGTAATAGGTTCAAATACACTTGGTGTTATTGTTTGGTTTAAAAATACTGTAGTCTTTGGTGTATTGTTTTCATCATATCCTGAAATAACAATATCAGGCCTCCCATCGTTGTTAATATCTCCAGAATCGCCATCTCCATAATATGAAGCTGTTAAGACGCTATCAGTTTGTGTGAAAGTGTCGTCTCCATTATTTACAAAAACGTAATGCGCAGAATCACCCTCTCCTGGTGTTGTTGTTGCGCCAACTATTAGTAGATCTACTAAACCATCTAAGTTAAAATCATTCCATTCCAAAATGCTATGTGAAACACCTGGAAGATTAATGTTTAATGGTGTAAAAGTGTTACCATCTATATTTTTATAAATGGTTGTTTGGCGTTCTACGCCACTATATCCACCTGTGACAGAGACAACTAAGTCTATAAATCCGTCGTTATTGTAATCTGCCCATTCTGTATCTCCTAACCAACTTTGAGTTAAATCAATGTTACTGTTAGAAAAGGTATTATCACCATTATTGGTATATATATTAACAGAATAGCTACCACTAATTGCGTCAAACCCGCTTAAAAGAAAGTCTGGGTAATTATCATTATTATAATCAGCCCATTTTATTCTTCCATAATTCATTCCAGGAATCGTTTCTAGATTGTTAATTTCTGTTACTGTATTATCTCCATTGTTTATAAATAATTTGGTTACAAATGTCCATGTATTAGTTTCAATGCCTGTAGTAGATATATCTACATCACCATCATTATCAAAATCTGAAAAAGCAACTTCGCCCAAGTACATTGGAGGCAGTCCTAATTCTAATTCGCTAAAAGTGTTATCGGTATTGTTTATGTATAGTTTTGTTAACCCACTTACGGAAGCATCATGTCCTTGTATAAGAATGTCTTGATAACCATCGTCATTATAATCTGCCCATCGTGCAGAACCTAGAGCTACTTGTGGTAGGTTACTTGTTGTTTGAAGTATGTAATTATCATTATGATAAATATATAAGCCTCCTTCTATATCACCAGAGGCATTATTTCCAGAGAGATATAAATCCATATCACCATCGTTGTCCACATCTCCTAGAGCTGTTATGGAATTATAGATCTCAGGGAGGCTTGTGCTTATTGGTGAAAAATCTTGAGCCTTAACAGAGCATATGCAGGCCATGGCAAATATTACGAGTTGTAATCTTTTATTTAGAATCATTCTAACTTATGTTTTAGGGTAAAAAAAAGAGAGCTTATTTTATCTCTCTTTTTTTGTTAATTAATTTATGTGAGCTTATTTTAAAATTAGTTTTTTAGTTATGTTATTGTTTCCAGATGTGAATTGTAAAATATAAACACCTCCAGGTTGGAGTGTCTACCTTTGATGTGACGATTTTTATGAGTTTATAAATTTTATATTTGAGTTATGGTAAAAAAGTATGACAATGAATTTAAAGTTATGATCGTCGAACTATTAAATTCTGGTATTGAGACAAAACAAGTTAGTGAGGATTATGATTTAAGCCTTAATATGATTGGTCGTTGGAAACGAGAATACAAGCTCAAATCTGGAGACTTTTCAAAGAAGAAGGAGTTATCTATTGAAGCTCAAGAGCTCAAAGCATTAAAGAAAGAGTTAAAGAATGTAACGATGGAACGTGACATCTTAAAAAAGGCGGTGAGCATCTTCTCCAAGAGCGACTGATAAGATATCAATTCATTTTAAAGAATGTTGATATGTATCCAGTAGAGAAGATGTGCAAATCCATGAGAGTTAGCAAGAACGCTTATTATCATTGGTTTAAAAACAAAGACATTGTAGTTTTAAAAACAGCGACAGCGGTTCTAAAAGAGAGGATCAAAATTATTTTTGAGCAAAGTAGAGAAATTTATGGTAGCTCTAGGGTTCAAAAAATGTTAGAACGAGAAGGCTTGGTTTACTCTCGTTCCTACATCGGTTTACTGATGAAAGATATGGGGCTAAGAAGTGTTCTAAAGAGAAAATTCGTTCTTACAACAAACTCTAATCATCCATATTTAACTAAGGAAAATGAGTTAAATAGAGAGTTCTCTAGTTTTAAATTAGGGGAGAAATGGGTGTCTGACATCACTTATATTCGAGTTAATGATGATTGGAATTACTTAACAACCATCATAGATTTAGCAGATAGAAAGGTGGTTGGATGGTCTTTAAGTGAAGATATGACTACTCAAAATACAGTTCTGAAGGCTTGGATTGATGCTCGAAAAACAAGAAGTATTCATAAAGAATTTATTTTTCATTCAGATAGAGGTGTGCAATATGCTTCGAATAAAATGACTAACATTTGCAATTTTAACCTTAAAATAACTCAAAGTATGAGTAGGAAGGGGAATTGCTGGGACAATGCTGTAGCTGAAAGCTTTTTTAAAACAATCAAATACGAATGGCTATATAGATTTAAATTTACCTCATATAATCAATTATATGAGTCTATTGATAGCTACATTCATTGGTATAATACCGAAAGATTACATTCTAGTTTAGGATATTCCTCACCTCTAGAAATGGAAATAAAATTGAGAGGATTTATTAAAAAAATAGCTTAAAAAATTAGTCACAAATTTACTAGCTATTCCAATCGACGCTGTCAAACGTTCCTGTTACGATAGTAGCACCAGCATCACCATTTCTTGTAGGTTCATCATTTGTGCCTGTAGCTGTTCCACCATTTATGGCAATAGTCGTACCTCTAAAGGCAATGTCCCACTCTGTATCGCTGGTGGTTTCTGCGCCAGTTTTAAAATCAAATTTTGTAAATGGACCTCCTACATCCATTCCCGTTCCCTGACCACCGGTTTGAGGTGCTGATAGATTACTTATCTGTTCTGCTTGAACAGGGTCTGATATTGGTATATTGTCATCGTCGCTGCTGCAAGATGTGAATGCCATAAATAATACTGCTAGTGCTAGTGTCTGTACTGTTTTCATTGTTTTCATTGTTTTCATTCTAATTGTGTTTAAAAACCTGCCCGACGGCAGGCGGGTTAAAATTGATAATTGAGTTTTACGTATCCTTGAATTCCCGGCAACGTTGGAATATTGATATCGGTATAGTCCAAAAGATTATTTGCTCCTACCTGTACTGTGAAATCTGTATAAAAGGTTTTGCTAGCTGCTACATTTGCCGTTACAAAACCATCGATAAAACTGGTATCATAAGAATCGATAAGTCCATTTCCATTAGTGTCGAACTGAGCATATTTGCTTCGATATAGAAGTCGTAGATTAATGTTTGCCTTTGCGGAAACAATATCATAAAACACCTTGAAGTTGGCATTGTGCCGAGAGCGGTTCACGAGCCCAAAATAATCGGACTGCGTGACCGCCACGGTCTGGTTTGTCCCAGGGTCACGGGCAAATACTTGACCATCTTCTACCTCTTGTTGTTTGTTTTTATCGTAGGCATAAAGCAACTGATAGCCAGCACTTACATTAAAGGCCTCGGTTATTTTATACCCTGTGTTGATTTCAAGTCCTGTGGTATAGATTTCATCAAAATTGACATAACTGAAAATATTTTGACCGTTGGTTTTGCGGGCAATAATGCGTGTATCGATAAGGTTCTTAATATCGTTTCTAAAAAAATTAAGTTCGCTATTCCATTTGCCTTCTTTGAAAGTCAATCCTAAATTATAACCAACAGAACTTTCTGCTTCTAACGGATTATTTAAGTCATCTCCCGAAACTACCACGTTAAGAATTTGTCCTTGTTCTTGAAGCTCTTGTAATTTATCCAGAGCCACGTTATACCCCAGAACCGTATAACCAACTGCCGAATTGGTAAAATCAAAATACAACTGTCTAAAGTCTGGCGCTTTAAAACCATAGCCTACCGAGCCTTTTACAGCAAATGCATCACTCAATTTATAACGCATTGCCAGTTTGGGACTAAATTGATTGCTATATTCCGAATGATTGTCAAAGCGAGCACCAGCAATAACATTGAGTCGTTCTATAGGATTGATGTCATATTGTGCATAAACATATTGCGAGTTGAAACTTACAAGTTCATCAAAAAACGTTCTGTCCAAAGCATCATATTGAAAGCCCAATCCTGCCGTTAGCGTTCCTGCGTTTGTGAAAGTGTAATTTCCACGAATTTCTGGTCGTAATAATTTTTGATCAAAATCACTATCGCTCAACACCTCTTCGGTAATTGGGTTTGCAAGTCGCTCATTGGCTACATAATTGGTATAATACAATTCATAAGCTGTCGTGAATTTTTCGTTCCATTTTTGGTCGAGCCTTGCATGGGCATTCCATTCCCGTTCTTTGCTATCTCCTTCAAACAGAACATCGTTGAAGGTAAATCCAGCATCCTGTACTTGGTCATAAAATCGTGTAGATGTGAATAAAGATAGCTTGTCATTAAAGTCATAATACACTCGACCATTAACGGTATAACTTTCAAATGGATTGACCGTTTGACCCTCTTCTTCAGGATTTAAATCATAGCCTTCGCTGGAAAATCGGTTGACAAAAAACCCATAACGCAACTTTTTAAAACGCTGTTTAATATCAAGATTGATATCTTGTTGTACAAAACTGCCTATGCGATAAGAAACGTCTCCCTGCAGGTCTTCAGTTTTTGGTTTTTCCGTGATAATATTGATGACACCCCCCAAAGCTTCAGAACCGTAAAGACTGCTCGAAGGTCCTTTTACCACCTCAATCTGTTTGATATTGCCCACCGTAAGCCTGCTCAAATCAAAATTTCCGGCACTTCTACCCACAAGTGGCACCCCATCTATAAGAATCAAAATATAATCTGATGAGATCCCTTGAATTTGTACACCTTCAAAACCACTTTCATCAGCCACGGTTATAATTCCTGTTTGCTCGCTTAATATTTCATTTGAGCGGATTGTACCCGACTGTAAAATTTTCTTTTTTGAGATTAAAGTTACTGGCAGTGGTAAAGATGAAAGTTGTCTTTCTGTACGCGTGGCCGTAAGGATAACTTCCTCTAAATTGTTGATTTGAGTGCTATCTACGCCCTCTTGGGAAACTACTTTCAAAAAAGATAAAATTATCAAAGTGTTTATAATAAGGAGTTTATAGTTCATTTTATTTATAACCAATCTTAATAGAGTTCAAATATATATATATTATTGTTATTTAGATTTAATAAAAATAGCTATTTTTGAGAAAAAATTATTAATCAATAAATCCTATTTCATGAAAACACCTTTTTACACCCTATTGGCACTATTGTTTTCGATAAGTGCAATTTCTCAAACATCAAAAAAACAAGAAGACCGCGAAGCTATCAAGACTATGTGTGGCTGTTTTGAGGTCGCTTTTAACTTTGCAGAGACCTTTAATTACAGTACTGATTCGCTTTACAAGCCCTCAAAAACGAAAATGGTCAAAGGTTTGGAATGGGCACAATTAGTGACCGATACAGATGATAAAATCCAAATTCAGCATTTGTTACAAGTCGGTAATCCTGCCGAACCTATGGTTATGAAGCATTGGCGTCAAGATTGGTTGTTTGAGAACACAGATTTATACTCTTACAACGCAGAGAATGAATGGAAGTTTAAAAAATTCTCTTCTCCCGAAGTTACAGGACAATGGACACAGAAAGTATTTCAAGTAGATGACAGTCCGCGTTATGAAGGGTCTGGCTCTTGGGTACATGTAGATGGTAAAAGTTATTGGGAAAACACCACACCTGCACCTTTAGCAAGACGTGAATATACCACCAGAAGCGACTACAACGTTTTGATGCGTGGCAACCGTCACGAAATTACAGATTACGGTTGGGTACATGACCAAGATAATACCAAAATTATCCGTGAGACTGGCAAGGAAGATATCGTATTGGCTAAGGAAAAAGGATATAACACCTATGTAAAAGTAGATGACAGCAAATGTGCTGCTGCCTCACAATGGTGGAAGGACAATGACAAAAAATGGGCTTTAGTTCGTGCTAAATGGGATGAAGTTTATGGCCGCAATAAAGACCTTGTTCTTGAAGAAAAAGTAGACAATAAGCCGCTCTATAAGTTTTTATTTGAAGAAGAAAGTTACGAAAAGGAAGCCGAAATTGATGAAGTCATTGAATCTTTCGTAAAAAAATAGTAAGATGAAGATTTTGAAAAATGTAACGCTGCTTGCTATGCTCTTTATGAGCATAGTGGCAGTGGCACAACAAGATAATGTACTTCTTGACCGTTCCTTCTGGAAAGGAAATCCAGACTTGAAAACAGTAAAGCAAAAAATCGCTGAGGGCAATGATGCAACCGCCTTAAATGAGAATGCATTTGATGCCGTAATCTATGCGTTACTTGAAAATGCAGATGATAGTATCATAAAGCACCTCTTGTCTTTTGAAGGAAATCCGGTTGATAAAAAAACCCACGACAGCCGTATCTACTTGCATTGGGCGGCCTATGCTGGACAAACCGAAATGGTCAATTTTTTACTCGATAAGGGTTCTTCTGTTACGAAATTAGACAGCCACGGTTATACACCACTTGCCTTTGCAGCGAATGCAGGTCAGAAAAACAAAGCCCTGTACGACGCTTTTGAAAGTCACGGTGTAAATCTTCTTAATGAGAAAAATGAAAGTGGTGCTAACCTACTTTTACTGGTTGCGCCATCACTTTCCAATGAAGAAGAGTTGAATTTCTTCACCGGAAAAGGTCTAAAACTTAATAGCACAGATAAAAATGGCAACGGTATTTTCAATTACGCCTCCAAAAAAGGGAATATAGATTTTCTAAAATTGCTTATTAAAAAAGGTGTGGATTATAAATCATCGAACAAAAAAGGGGGGAATGCCTTTTTATTCGCAGCACAAGGCGGACGTGGTTATAGTAATCCGTTGGCAGTTTATGAGTACTTGAAAAGTCTTGGTCTTGAGCCTAATATCGTGACCAAAGACGGCTACACGCCCTTACATAGATTGGCGTACAACACTAGCGATCCAGCGATTTTTGAATTTTTCCTAACTGCTGGTGCAGATGTAAACCAAAAAGATGCCGAAGGCAACACACCCTTTCTCAATGCAGCATCCCGAAATGAACTGGAAATGGTAAAACTACTTTCCAAAAATGTAAAAGACTTCGATGCTACAAATAATAATGGACAGTTGGCTTTAATGCTTGCGTTTCAACGTAACAGTCCAGAAGTGGCAGAATTCTTATTGAATAAGAAAAGTGATGCTGAAATTTATAGTGAGGGTCGTAGAAATGCAAAAGACAAGAAAGGCAATACCATCGCTTATTATTTGGTAGCCTCTTTTGATAGCAGAAAACCTGATGAATTTGATGCCAAATTAAAACTGCTTCAAGAAAAAAATATACAATTAAACACCACGCAAGCTGAAGGAAACACGCTATTTCATCTTGCCACCAAAGACAATGAATTAGGGGTATTGAAACGCCTTGTAGATTTTAATATTAACATCAATGCTAAAAATGGAAAAGGGTTAACCGCTTTACACCTTGCTGCTATGAAAGCTGAAGACAGCCAAATAATGAAATACCTAATCTCAAAAGGTGCGGATACAAAAATCAATACCGATTTTGAAGAAACGGTTTTTGACTTGGCCAGCGAAAATGAACTCTTACAAAAACAAAACACCTCATTGAATTTTTTAAAGTAATATGAAGCCCATAATCCCGAAATAAATTCGGGACAAGTTGGGCCTTAAAAATTTAGCTTAATGAAAACACTATTTAAAATTATTCCTGTGATGGTAATTGCAATATTATTGCTCTCGGCATTTACAACTACTGAAAACAAAGCTGTAAAATGCCTTATACAAATGACCAATTACACAGGCGAAGGTGCTTATGTAATTGTTTCTTTAATGAATCCATCTGGCGACTATGAAGAAACCCTTTACGTGCAAGGCAAAGACAGTGAATGGTTTAGTGAAATCCCTGAATGGTGGAAATTCTATGGGAAATATCGCCCTAATATCGATGCTATTTCGAGTGCAACGATAAGCGGTGGCGAACGTACCGTTACTGTATTGCAGATTCCAACCGATAAAGTTGATAAAGGATACAGCCTGCGTTTTGAAACTTCGGTAGAAGACCAAGACTATTATGCCGCTGATATTCAATTTGAGTTGACCACAGAAAATCTTAAATCCAAAAAAGAGGGGAAAGGGTTTATACGCTATATAAGAATGCTTCTGCAGTAAAAATTACCTATGACAATTTCTATTTGGCGATACAGTCATTTTATACTTGCCTTTGCTTCTTCTTTGTTTTTACTCATTGCCTCGGTGACAGGTGTGATTTTAGCCATTGAGCCCATTTCGCATCAAGCTAAAGGGTATGCAGTTCAAGATTTGGACAAGATATCTTTAGGGACTACCACTGAGGCGCTGAAAAAAAATTACGACGACGTATTTGCACTCGAAGTAGAAACATCAGGTTTTGTAAAGGCCTCTGTTCTTACTTTGGAAATGGAAATGCTCGATATCTACATCGATCCAAACACAGGCCTAGAATTGGGCCAAATACAAGAGCGACCCTTTATTTATAGTTTTGCCACTAATCTACATCGTTCTCTTTTTCTTAAAAGCATCGGACGGTTTTTTGTGGGTTTGATTTCGCTTTTACTTTTACTGATTACCATTACTGGAGTATTGCTTCTCGCCAAAAGGCAAGGAGGTTTTAAACGTCTTTTTTCAAAAGTTCAAAAAGATTATTTTGAACTTCGATACCATGTTATTTTAAGCCGATGGTTTTTTATTCCAATTGTTATTCTTGCTTTTACAGGTGTCTATCTTTCCGCAGAAAAATTTGAATTACTACCCAATGCTACTATCACGCATAAAGAAATTAATAATACGGATACGACAGAACGTTTTGAGCATATTATTGATATTCCTTTTTTCAAGGCAACCACGCTCGACCAAATAAGAAAGGTAGATTTTCCATTTTCTGAAAATCCTGAGGAGTATTATCAAGTCGCATTAAAGAATAAGGAAATAAGGGTCAGTCAACAAACAGGACAAATTGTAAGTGAAGCCAATTATCCTTTTGTAGCATTGGCATCCCGTTTAAGTTGGAAGCTGCATACAGGCGAAGGAAATGTCTTTTGGTCTATTGTTTTACTACTTGCAAGTGCTTCCATTCTATTCTTTATGTATTCAGGTTTTGCGATGACGCTGAAACGTAGAAAAAAAGTAAAAGCCATTTCCATAATGCCAGATAAGGACGACTGTGAATTTGTTATTTTAGTGGGGTCAGAAACAGGAACAACATTCGATTTTGCAAGGCAACTTTATACAAGTTTGAATGCTACTGGTAAAAAAGTCTATATGACCGAATTGAATAAGTATTGCACTTTCGCTAAAGCAAGACGCATCATCATATTTACTGCGACCTACGGCGAAGGCGAACCCCCTTCAAACGCCAGGAAGTTTGAAGCTATTTTTTCAACTATCCAACAACCGAACAAAATCCGATATTCCGTAGTAGGATTTGGTTCCTTGGAATATCCAGACTATTGTAAGTTTGCTATAAAAGTTGATGCGATCTTGCAAATACATCCTGATTTTCAGCCCTTGTTCCCACTTTATAAAATCAATAATGCAGATGCTGCTGATTTTGAAAACTGGGTCAAACAATTGAGCAAACAAATTGATATTTCGTTATCGATACAGCAGCCTAAAAAAATTAAAAGGCAGCTCAAGCAAATCCCTTTTGAAGTTTTGGGACGTACTGGATTAAATGTAGATGACACTTTTCTGATTCGATTAAAGCCCAAGAAAAAAATAAAATTCACTTCTGGCGATTTATTGGTCATATTAATAAAAGGAACTACTATTACCCGTCAATATTCTATTGCCAGAATAGGCGATGAAATACTGTTAAGCATCAAAAAACACGAGTTTGGCCAGTGCTCCTCCTATCTCTACGAATTGAGTAAGGGCGATACCATTGAGGCCGCTGTAAAGGCTAATCAACATTTTCATTTCCCTAAAAAAACGACTGCTACAGTATTGATAGCAAACGGAACTGGGATAGCCCCATACTTGGGGATGATAGAACAGAATAGAAACACAACAATTAACTTATTTTGGGGAGGTAGGACCGTAGCTTCATCAGCTATTTATGATGACATTCTTAAAGGGATTATTTCGAAAAATGAAAATAACACAATCCATAAATCCCATTCAAGAGAGGGAAGTAAAGAATACGTCCAAAATCTGGTAATCCAACAAAAGGATAGTGTTCTCAAAACAGTTCAAGAAGGTGGTGTGGTTATGATTTGTGGTTCGCTAGCGATGCAACACGATGTTTTAGATGTGCTGGAAAGTTTACTCGCAGAACATTCTGCAACTAGCCTCGACGAGCTTCAGCATAATGGGCAGTTAAAGATGGATTGTTACTAATACCAAATTAAACCTATAATGTCGTAATAAATCGTTTCTTTTCCGCCTGCTTTTTATCAAAAATAATTACCGTAGCTAAGGCTATGCTAATTATTTTTAATTTCAATCAACCAAAAAGTAATTCGATTTATTCATACGGCATTATAGATATATTTTGGTATAAGAAGACCTGAGTGCCGAAATACAAAGTCACTATCGAAAAACTTGAACGGACAGTTCGCCTAAAGTAAAAGTAACAATGCCTATTTTCTTTACCTCATCAACATCTGCCTTGAGTTTACTCCAAGAGAAATGAAGGCTTTTAAACAGTTCGTATCCAAAATTGAAGTGCACTATTGGGAATAGTGTTGCCAAAGAGCCCTCCTTAAACCAAAATTCACGTATGAAGAATGAAACAGAACCTTGCTATGGTCTTTAACCAGCAAGAGCTGAAATCGCTCAAAGATTTGATTATTTAACACACTAAAAACCAGACGCAACTTTGAAAGTAACTGAAATTAAGAGATAAAAACTTAGCATACATAATACCCTTTGCCATTCAAGAGAAATCTCTCCATCGCTGTTGTCCAAGTTGTAAAAGGAAACCTTGATCACACTTTTTACTTTTGACAGTCGAGGGCCGCCAAAGGATTACAAAAAAATTATAAAGGATAAACTGGAATACAAAAATTAAAAAACAGTTCTAAAAAGAAGATTAGCAGAGTACTGCCTAAACTGAAGAAAAAAGGGTAATATCGAGTGAAACTCACATAAAAGGAAACAAACAAACCCAAAAAAAAGTTGCTTCAAGTGACCATCAAAGAAAAACAATGCCTAATTTGATGTAAAACCAATCTTCTCCTTTTTTAAGGTCTATGGCCTAATCGTCAATTTACACCTTACCAGCAATCACGGATCAGTCAACAAATCATATAGCGGACTCCACTGAGCCTGTTGAAGTGTTGGCCTATCGGCAAGCGATATACTTAGTTATTGTCAATAGTTTTTGGTTCAATTTTATCCTGTAATTAGTATAGCTAGTCCTGTAGCTAATTATTGTGAACCATTCTCTAATATTATTTTTCATCGTGACTATGAACTTTGTCTTTAAGAATTGGAATCTACACCATTAAATGACTCCGTATTATTATAAGTTTAATATTCATATTCTACCAGGGTTGCTAATCTTTTTTGATTATTATTTGTTAAATGGTTTATTAAATTTTGTATCTCGATTATTATTTGAGCAGGAGTAATTAAACATTCCATTTTCCAAATCGGGTCCCTCTCAAACAAATACAATCCATTTATTAAGTATTTTTTTAGAGTATTCAAACTTGCTATTATTTCACTTTTTGGACAAAAGACGAGTGGTGCAAGTTGATCAGAATAGTCATCCCTTTTATTAATGTCTTCAAATGGAGCTAGACAATAATCCTTTTCGGAGCTACAATAATGTAAATAAGGGTAGTCTAGAAACTTATAATTTATATTTATTAGGCAATCAAGATCAACTGTTAATATTTTAAATCGAGACTTCATTTTATGTATATAATTTTTACAATTAGTAGTTTATGATCTTGCTAATTTGAAGGTAACGATAACAATAAATTAAATATGATTATTAGACTTAAGTAATTCATGTCCCACTATTACCAAGGTTAGTGAAAATAGTAGCCGGCTTTGTAAGAAGAATATTTCAGTTTTTTACTAAGTTTAATGTTGGCAACACTATTAATATTAGCTATGATCTCTGTTAATATTTTTATACATTATTGGTAAACTCCCTTTTTTTAATGTTGGCCATTCCACAAAATTGCCAAATATTTCATATCTTTTTTTAAATGTTCAATATTCAAGTCATTAATAGTCTTATTTTTTGACATTATTTAAACTATGAAAGTAATTTTTTTACTCATCAAACCAATAATTTTGTTTGAAATGCGGATAGGGTAAATCATCAGTACTAATGTATATAAACTCACTTTTTTCTTCTCCCGTTAGCCAATCGACCCAACCCCATTTGCCGTTTTTCTTAACAGCAAGTTTTGAGACACCATCGGCATCATACCTTTTGTAATCTTCATATTTGCAAGCCACAGTTTGTTTGGCCTGCTCATCATAACTCCAATAAGAGAGGTAAAATCCTGCTTTTCCGTTATTATATACTGCAGTGTACTTTACGTTGAAGGAATAAAAGTTTAAGCTATCATATTGCATTGGTATTAATTCTTTTTCCTCCATATTCATGTCCAGAAATTGATACATTCCCCACTTTTTAGTTTCTTTATTTCGTGCTTTTAAAGCACCATCTCCATTGAGTGGATCAAAAATTACAAGGTCAGCATTCAATTTTGTTTTTGCTAGTTTGAAGGTTTCTACCATCCAACTTTCCATTCTTACTAATGGAACTTCCTTTGGTGTGTTAAATATTGGGTCTACAATATAAAAACCATCAAACCAATCTATTAAACCCCATTTATCATCTTCCTTAACGAGTATATAATCTTCTCCATTGATATTTTTATGGATGATTTTATCAAATTTGCAATTCACTCTATCCCCAGCATCTTCAATTTCAAAAGGGAGTAAAAGAATACCGTATTTATCCTTCTGCTTTACGATTTGAAATCGTGCTTCTGGTTCAAAAAAGCTTAGTGAATCAAATTTTGGGGCAATAACTTCTTCAAATGAGAAATCTTCAATGTCCATACCTACATAAATAGAGTATAGGCCCCATTTTTTTGTGCTTTTCATTTTGGCTAATACCATTTCCTCTCCATAATATTCAGTCCGGATCACCTCTTTAGCTATCATTTTTTTGCGGATCTCTTTATTTGAAATTTCTTGAGAGAAGCAGCCAATCGTAAAAAGGGTTATAAGGTGTAGTAAAAATATTCTTTTCATAGTTTATTTTAATGTTTGCCAAAGTGAGTATAAGTGTAGTGCGGCATCTCGAAGTACATCCTTTTAATTTACCGTAAAGTTTGCTCCTTGAGAGGTATTGACTTTTAGACGTAAAGCAGGCACTATCGCATATACAATGTTGTAGCACGTCTTCATTTTAGTCTTGATTCCACCAATCAAACCGTTTATGATTGTTAGTTTCCATATATTCTATATCACAAGCTTTTACTATGTCAAGACAAGTTCTTTTGGATCCTATCATGAGGGCATAAGGGCAATCGTAATCGGGTAAAAGAATTTCAATTCCATCTTTGCTTTTGAGAGATTTTGCTTCTTCGATTTCAAGATAGATATCAAATTCGTCTTTATTCTTGAAGGGCACAATTTTATTTTTTGAATCTGGAAACCTTTCTAATTTTTTAGTTAGTAAATCTGTCAACCCTTTGTATTTAAAATATCGAATTAATGGGATGAGTAGACCTACAGGAATTTTGTCAGACACATAATCAGGAAAGTCTATTTTTTTCCATTCACAATAGTCCTTCAATTCAGATTGAAAAGTATCTTGAAGTTCTAAAATTCCTTTTGCTAATCTATTCAATGAGTTAAAGCCGATATCATCACTAATTTCTTTCCAACTTTTTGGCGCTAAAAGCGGATAGGTATTCTTTAAATCGGCTTCCCAATTGAAATGGTCAGCAAACACCTGATGGTTGAACGGAAACAAACAAATTAGTACTTCTTGGTCAGCAGGAAAGTGACTTTTAATTGTCTTGTCGTATGAGATTGTTACTGCTTCCATTTTAATGTGCTGCAAAATCCGTATAAACCCAATTCAAATCTTCAGTATAGGGTATATATCTATTTAGGGCGTTGTTTTATTTTCATCTAAACTAACACTTTCATACATACTACCAAATTAAGTTTATAATGTCGTATCAATAAATTAAATTATACTACAACGCAGCTCAGCACAGGTTTTTTTGATGGATTGAAATTAAAAATAATAAAAATAGCCTTAGTTACGATAACTATTTTTGATAAAAGCAAGCAAAAAAAGCATATGCCAAATTCGTTTCGGTAAAACGATTTATTCCGAAATTATAAGTTTGAATTGATATAAATTAAAGTTGCTCTACAAAGTCAGAAAAAACCTGCTTATGATGTTCCAAATCCAGATTTGGTGACACAGAAACGCGGGCAATATAATCCTTATCTTCTTCTTTAGTGGTTCCTTGAGTGGAGGTTGCTGGGATGGTCCAGTAACATCCTTTTAACTGCCCATAGCTCACACAGTGCTTGCTTTCATTAGGAATTTCGCTAATCATCATATCGATGAGTTTTTGATTTAAAGCTCTTTTATAAGCTTCTCTTTCTTCATCCGTGTTCCCTTTCGTAGGGAGATCTAATGAAAATACGGATGGTGTAAACCCTTGCTCAACCACCTCATCTGGAACAAAATTGATTTTTGCTTCTGGTAGCTCTTTTTTGATAAAATTGACAAACTCACGGGTGTTTATATACGCGTCTGCAATCCTCTTGTTCATAGATGGCAACTGCTCTGCTAAGATTTCCACTTGAAGATCTGTAGCCTCGTTATCGCAAAGTTTAAAATGCTTTTCTATGGCTGGCATTAGATCTTCTGCTTTTTCGTTGGCAACACAGTAACCCGTGGTACATTTTCCACCACTAGGAAATTTCGATCCACTCACGTAGGAAATTGATCGTATAGAAGAGAAAATACCCTCTTTGCTTAAAAATTGAACATTAGGACAAAAAGTTTGGTCCAAGATAAAAACAGGATCAATAGCCGTTTTTCCAGTAGGGGTTTGGCGGGTCTTACTTAAAACTGCTTTTAATTTTTCCAAGTCTGGAACTTCAACTCTTGGGTTAGTTGGAATTTCAGCAATAATGTAAGGAATGGCGTCTAGCTTCGCCACTTGGTCTAGAACTTGATCGGTGCTTTGTACCATATCATTATCCCGATCTACAGGTAGGTCTAAAATATCTACGTTTTCTACCGCCGCTACCACTCGTCTAGCTTGATCATTGGTTCCTCCATAACAGTTGGGTGGAACAATGATTTTGATGTTTTTTCCTGGATGCTTTTCTTTGGCATCGTCTATAAGCCCCATCATGATCGCATATTGAACGGATAGTCCACAAGACCCCAATAACACTTTAGACTTGGTTGCGGTAATCTCTTGTACCGATTTGACTACACTTGCTTTGTTCTTTGCTGTATCCCTTTCGACTGGAGTAGAGGGGGATTTCCCGACGAGTTGCTGTAAGGCAGAAAAAGAATCGGCTGGTGTCATGGCGATGGTTTCCCGTCTTCGCACATGTTGAATCTCTGAGATATAACTTTCGCTTTCTTCACTATTAACGAGTATAATACTTCCAAATGGAGGTTGTACACTAACGTAGAAATCGATTGCAGTCGACAGGTCGGCTCCTCCCATTTCATCATCTTGAGAAATGAAAATGTTACTGCCCCTAAAGTCAGGAATATCGTCTGCATTTTTAACCTGCTTTAATTCAAAGTTATACCCATAAACATCCTCTAGGGCTTTAAAATCGAAAGCCGGAGGCAAGTCTCCTGTATACAGGATTTGAGTGTTTTTATGATCGAATACATTCTTTCTGAGGACGGCTAAAACCGGCATCGTCTGAGATGAAAAAGCAATGACCTGTTCTGGTTTTAAATCATGCATATGAGCAATGCCCCATTCCAATATAGAAGATAAGGGATGACCCAAGCGAATATAGTCAAAAGCAGTAGGCAATTCACTAAGAGCTGATGTGTCTGAATTCTGGGCTTTATACAAGGCTTCAAACTGATCTATGAATTGGGTTTTAGCCAAACTTTCATTAAAAATATCCAATCGATGAGTGGTGAGTTTCAACCAGTCTGTTGGCATATTTTTGAGGACTTCTACTATATAATTAAGCATTTTAGGATCTTGCATCATCTTTTCTTTTAGGAAGGCAAAAATACAGATTTATTAGGCTTCCGCTAAAGGCCTTAACAAGATGTTTTGTCTTCACAATACAATGCCTTTGAGTTTGTCTTTTAAAAAGTAGCGACGAATTATTTTAAAAAACTCATCAATTAGTTTATCAGGTCCCATCTTTCCTAGATTTATGACTAAGGGAAGCCGCTATTATAAAAGCTGGAGTTGTAAACACACCTACTAATGTTTTAATTTCCACAAGCTCGTAAAACCCTAAAATAATGGATATAAATAAAAGTATATTTATTGTAGGGCTTTACGAGCTTTATTGATGTTCATGTGTTAGTTTTTAGTAACGGTTTATGGGGTTTTGATTAACAGAAGTAGATTAAAGTTGGGATCAAGGCTTATTGTTAGTTCTTCTATAAAATTGCTTTTAACAATATTATTTTGTGAATCTAATTTGCAAATTCAATTGATTACTTTCTTTATAAATCTCTCCAAATCCATGTCTTGAAGAACTCGCAGTATCGAGTTTTGTATTATTTAGCAAATAGTCCTCAAATTCATTTCTATTATAAATGTGATAACACAGAACATCTCCGTTTCCTTTAACAATTAAATATCCCCCCGTTGCCTCTTATTGACCTGTCCAAACTTTTGATGGCATCATTCCAGTGCGACATCGGTTAAATGGGAGGATGTAATCCAACTAAATCTCTGCGTTAGCTTCTATAAAACTTTCTAATTCACCTTCAGTTAAAAATGAATATTTTGGTTCTAAGCCAAATTCGAAGAATTTTACTAATCCTAATACGTCTGTGAAAAGCCTGAAGTGATTTCCTTCATAATTATAAACGTAAAAAAGTTTATCAGTATTTTTTAAATTGATTGTTTCAATGGTGCGACATGCAGTGATGTAATCTACTAAGCAATTATTAATTGTCTTCATTTTTTCTATAGTTTAAAAGTTTTTTTTCAAATAGCTATTGTCATCAAAAAAGTAAGAGCATTTGTAACCAAGTCTTTATTGCTTAATTTTTGATTCTATTCTCTACTACCGATTTTAGTAGGTTAGAAAGTTGACATTCATTTTTTTAACTTTTTAAAATCTCAATAAACTCCCCGACAACTCTCATTCCTGATGCACTTTCTTCATTGAGAATAATATCTTCATAAGAATCATCAAGCGAATTTGGCCTTAAAACAATAGACTTATGTCTAAAACTTTCCCCCGAAAACACTTTTTCACTTGAATATGTTTTGATAGTAAAAGCGGAATTGAAATCTTGATCTTGAATATCCATATTTTCTACCAAAACGATTTTCCCGTTTCTACTGCCCACTGGATTTGCTTTAAATAAGCAGATTGAACCATTCGGGATTACTCTATTCATTGATTCACCAACTATTTTACAAGCAAAATAATCGTTATTTGAATTACTTTTTTCTGAGCCTTCTATTAAGGAAAAATCTTTTTCTAATTGCATTTCACTAAACGTTCCTGCTGCGGCATAAAAATTATAAAATGGGATAGGGTTTAGTAACTCTTTTTCAACAGGTGTCGTTCTTACTAGTGGAACAGTTTTTCCATTATTTTCTGAAGAGGAATCTCTTATCTTTCTATTCTCTTGTAAATAGGTATAGATGGGAGCTATAACAGGATTTTCTAAATTGAACCGAATTTTTACAACTGGAATTTGTCTACCTTTGTTATTCTGGATTGCCATTTACTCAGCAACACGAGGGAAAAACATGGATCAACACTAGTGTAATCGGAATGCGTACAAATGATTATAAACAAAGCGTTTGGCATGGTGTTTTTGATGTGGAAACAAACCCCTTTTAGTTAAAGTCGATCCAATATGATGCTTAAGCAGTAAATACAGCAATGTAACAAAACAACTTCCGGAAGAATATTCCAAGACATTAGATACTTGACTTTGGAATAATTGTGCAATTTTGCCTGAGGTGGAGACTAAGGAGGAGGATTAGGAGATTGGTGAATCGTTGATTTTAATACGCTGATTAACCCGTCTAAAAAAAAATTGCAGATTTAACTTTTAAACAAAGTGACCACTTTATTGGTGTAAAAAAAGTTGTATTACAAGATTTACAACTTTTGCGACAAAAAATTACTATTCAGTTTGTCGGAAACAAAATTTAACTATATTTGTAACCATGTATAATGTTGTGTAATATGGTTATTAAAGATTATTATTCTATTTCTGAAGTTGCTGATATTCTAGGAAAAAGCACTGAAACCCTAAGAAGATGGGATCGAGATGGTAAGTTGTCAGCGGTTCGAGAACCTATGAGTAACTATCGTGTTTATTGCAAGGAACAGTTACAATTATTTCCTGAATTCCAAAATGCCGAAAATATAAATCATGTAGTGGGGAATTTTGTGAAACCAAATAACGATTATTCTGTTCTTGAACTATTTGCTGGAGCTGGGGGTCTTGCAATCGGATTAGAACAGTCGGGAATAAAGTGTACAGCACTAAATGAAATTGATAAATGGGCTTGTCAAACTCTTCGAACTAATAGACCTAGTTGGAATATCCTTGAAGGAGATATTAAGAATTTTGATTTTAGACAATATGAGAATAAAGTTGATATTGTAACGGGGGGATTTCCATGTCAAGCATTTAGTTACGCGGGTAAAAAACTAGGTTTAAAAGATGCTCGTGGAACATTGTTTTATGAGTTTGCTAGAGTAATTCAAGAAGTAAAACCAGCAATTTGTATTGGAGAGAATGTACGTGGATTATTGAACCATGAGAACGGTGAAACTTTGAAGGGTATGATTTCTATTTTAGATGAAATCGGATATAACGTAGTTGCTCCAGTTCAAATTCTAAAGGCAATAAACTATAATGTTCCCCAAAAAAGAGAAAGGTTGATTTTAGTGGGGGTACGAAAAGACATTGATTTAGAATATGTTTATCCTTCACCATATGAAAAAGTATACAACCTTAGTGATGCCTTGAAAAAAGGAGAGCTTTACGATTCAAAAGTTCCAATTTCTAAAGGAACACAATACCCAGAAAACAAAAAGAAAGTGTTGGACTTAATTCCACCAAAAGGCTATTGGAGAGATTTACCTATAGATCTTCAGAAAGAATACATGCAAAAGAGTTTCTATCTTGGAGGTGGAAAAACAGGCATGGCAAGAAGAATTGGTTGGGATGAGCCGTGTTTAACATTAACGTGTAGCCCAGCTCAGAAGCAAACAGAGAGATGCCATCCTGAAGAAACGCGGCCATTTACAGTAAGGGAATATGCTAGAATTCAAACTTTTCCAGATAAATGGAGCTTTGAAGGATCCGTTTCACAACAATACAAACAAATAGGTAATGCTGTCCCTATTAACCTTGCAAAAGAGATAGGTTATTCTTTAGTCAAATTTTTAAATGAATTTTATACAGAAAAATAAAACAGTCTATTTGTATTTTTCTTCAATTTCTTTGGTTAATTTATTTATTGTAGTTTCAACCACCTTGCTGGCATCAACTTCTAGAGCTACTTCTCCTATAGCATCTATTAGTTCAAAGTAGAAATCTTCTTTTCCTGTTAATCGGTACCAAAAATCTTGACCTATGTATACTGGATAATTTTGCCCTATCTTTCGATAATGGGAGCTTAATTCAGATACTTCACCATAAACCACACCAACAATCATATCATTTATTCCAACATTTAAATTATTGGTTCTAGCTAGATTTCTTACACCATCGAAATGATTAACGATGGTTGTTACATCATCGCGATTTATCGTGTTTGGTCCAGCTTTTAATTGACAGTATTTTTTTCTTTCATCCACCGCATCAATGAACTCTATATCGATTCCTTGAGTTGTGGAGCCAAGACCTTGAAATAAAGATGTTATTAAGCTCTGGACTTTCATTCCAAAAGAAGTTGTAATAGAAGAGCCCAATACCCTTGGAAGAACCAAAGCTTTAGCAATACTTTTAGGGTCATCATTTCCTGTCAAAAAATTAGCCAAATATTTAAATAAAAAGGGATTTACATTATAGTTTGAAAGGCTACTAGCTCTTTTACAAGCTCCGTCGATATGGCTTTGTGCAATTTCAGCTCTGAAAAATTGTTTAGCATTTTCAATAATCTGTTCCCTATGTTCATTATCCATTTTTTTTATCAGTTTTATCAAAGTTAGTAAAAGTTATTGTATTGGATTTATTTTTTACAATGATCGCCAACATATTAGTGTATGGTTATTTATTATTAGTATTAAACTAGTCACCTATTGTCTAAACTTTGTTGTTACAAATGCAACAGAGATATAAAATTGATTGCAGTTTTCTAGTTCATGAAGTATTGATGAAAGAACTTTTTTTGGTGGATTTTTTTGATTGACGAGTAGTTCAGGTTGGTAGTCTAGATCCGATGAAATGGTTTTATCTACATAACCCGTTTGTAAACTTCTATTGAAAATTTCAGTAAGCTTATCCATTCACTAGTAATTTGTCTACTATGGGAATATCCGCTGCTGCCCAATCAAGTTTTTTAAGTTCTTTTAGCGTTAGCCACTCTTTAGCTATATGTTCATGAAGTGTAAGTTCTTTTGTTTCAACTTCGCAAATAAAACTATGCATAGTCAATTCAAAATCTGGATATTCATGAACAACTGTAAGAAACAATGCTTTGATATGTGTTGAAATACTTAATTCTTCTAGCAATTCACGTTCCAAAGCTTCCTTTTTTGTTTCACCATGTTCCACTTTCCCACCGGGAAATTCAAATTTCTCAGATATATAGGCCAGTTTGTTTTTTGGCCTTTGAACGCACAAAATTTCATTCTGAAAAAAGATTACTCCAGCAACTACTTCAATCTTTTGCATTACTACCTTTTGTTTTATTCTATTTGCTGACAATTAGTTTTATAAACACAATAATACAAGTTAATCACAAACTCTTTTAAAATAAGTGAGTTTAATTTTTTATCTATCGAGAACACTCTCTAAAAGCTGAAGATATAAAAGAGTGCTGACTATTTAAGTTTACAAAAGCTCCTAAAACCATAGAATAATGGGTGTAAATAAAAGAATGTTTAAAATACAGAACCCTGTTGTGTTTTCTTTTAGTGATAGCTTAAAAGACTAGTCTCATAATTTGATAAGACAGAGGCTGTTTTTCTTTAGCCGTTTATTCTAGGTTCCTACTATTCAATAATCAGTTATTCAAGCATTGAAAGCTCCCAATTGGACTACCATCTGGGATTTTGGGTGATGGAATTACCTTGAACTTTTCCGGTTCGTCCATAAACTGATCGATACGGTACGTCATTTCCATTTCAACTACTGAGTTGGATTCCCTAAATTCGTTTTTCAATCCCTTCAAGGTTTTGTTTGCAAAAGCCTTTACTTGTGGAATACTCCCTGAATTCGCTGAAAGATTCATCAGGTGCTTTAATACATTAAAATTGATGGTGTTTTGGACTTCACTCAAATAAGCAGAGTCGTGTTGCTTTCCAAACGTGTTTTTTACCAATTCCTCCAAGACCTGTTCTAGTCCTAAATTTGACTTCTCTAAAGATTTCTGCTGGATGAGTCGGTTGGCACGCTCTGGATGCAGTAATAAGCCTAAGCTCATATCGCTTGCTGTAGCGGAGGCGCCCAAAGCATCAAAACCAACCCCTGTTTTACTTTTAAAGGATTCGCGGCTTCTGGCATAACCAAATGCACGAGGTGGAAACAGGTCCAAAATTCGCTCTGGAATAGCCAAAGCTTCTGCATCAAGAGTATTTAAAGCCGCTTCAAGAGCCTTGATCTGATCGGATTTTGGAATCCTCTCAACTGGTGTTAAGCTACTGCCTTTAACTGCATAGTTGTAATCCAAACCACCAATAAGTTTAATGGTGGCCTCTGTTTGATAGCGATGGAAAAAATATAAAGAGGCGAACACATCCTCTAAAACTGAATATGGTTCACCCGTCTTGATATTGTCTATAGAAAAGTTTGAAATGGCTGTTTTGCGTAGCTCTAAAAGACGACTTAACTCCTTATAGACATCTTTTCCATTATCCCACAAATGAGCATAGGCATGCGCTCCACCTTGAGCTCGCGCATCAGCATCGCTTATAAACCGCAAACCATCGGCTTCGGCTTGTTTTAAAATAGCGTTTAAGTATTGTTTTTCAGTTTTATTGGTACCGCTATCCCCATAACTATAGGCAACGGTGACTTTATCCCATTCGCCAATATTGGTATCGTAAGCTTCAGAGAAGTCGATTTGGTTATCTTTTAATTTCAGTTTTGGATGTGGATAATCCATAACGCTCGTCCTACCCTGTGCACTGGCAGAAAAGTTGTGTGCAAACCCCAAGGTATGGCCAACTTCGTGTGCCGCCAACTGACGGATACGCGCCAAAGCCATCTTTAACATAGGTTGGTAATTATCATCAGAAATCTCAAAAGGTCGATTCATCAAGGCCTGTGCGATCATATAATCCTGACGAATCCTAAGGCTACCTAAACTTACATGACCTTTTAGAATTTCACCTGTGCGCGGATCAACGACACTAGCACCATAGCTCCAACCCCTTGTGGAACGGTGTACCCATTGAATTACGTTATAGCGAAGGTCCATAGGATCTGCATCGGCTGGAAGCATCTTGACCTGAAAAGCATTTTTATAACCAATCTCTTCGAAGGCCTGATCCCACCATCTGGCACCATCTAACAAAGCAGATCTTACAGGCTCTGGTGTTCCAGGATCCAAATAATAAATAATGGGTTCT
Organism: Psychroflexus torquis ATCC 700755; assembly: GCF_000153485.2. Taxonomy (NCBI): domain Bacteria; kingdom Pseudomonadati; phylum Bacteroidota; class Flavobacteriia; order Flavobacteriales; family Flavobacteriaceae; genus Psychroflexus; species Psychroflexus torquis. The sequence continues at coordinate 1,996,972 of NC_018721.1, forward strand.
TTAGCTTCGCTTATGTCTGCATTGGGATTCTTTTTTTCCAAGCGATGGCGAATGCTGTATCGCTTAACCAACGGCTCAAAAATCGGCGTTGCATAGTCCTGATAGGACATAAAAATAGAACCGCTTCTGGGGTCAAATTCACGTTTTTTATAGCCGTCTTTAGGTAACTGGACAAAACTGTGGTGTTGGGTTACCGTTAAGTTAGAGGCATCCGGAGCAACTGAGCGAATATTTCTCCCCTCAGGATCGCCTGAAAAGGTAAGCAAAGCTTCAAATTCTGTATTTTTAGGAAAAGCTTTGGTGCGAAGCATGGCTAGTGCACTTTTATTTTTATCCAATTTGTAAGTCCCCTGCTTTTGTTGTTTCAATCGTCTAGAGACACCGTGAGCATCTTCCATTAGAAAAGGAGTGAGGTCGATAAGGAAACTCTTATCACTTTCGTCTTCAATTTTGAAACCATACAAAACAGATTTGGCAAAAGCTTGTTCAACACTTCGGCGCTCTAAACTATTATCCGTTATAGCTTTATAATCCTGATTGGGCTGAACCAATAGCAGCTTGTTTCCAGCACGTTGAAACTTTACAATGGCTGTTCCTCCAAGCTGTCCACGATCCAAACCGATGTCGTTGGAGCCCAAACCAGTCGTAAGTGAATGCACGTAGAGGAAGTCTTGGTCAAGCTGTTCAACCTTCATATAAATTTTATCTTCCTTTTCTGAATACCAAAAATCGAAAAACCCTTCATATTTTGTTAGTTGCTCCTTTTTTTCTAAAATTTTAAAGGTTTGCGCAGAAGAAACTGAAGCCATTAACAAAATAGTAACGTAAATAAGAGTTTTCATAGATAGATATTTATAAAATCAAAGCTTTAAAGATAGTAAAACTTGTTAATCCCTTTCAAAAAGCTTGATGTTTGCAAATTAAAAGTTCCAAAACCAACAAAAAGTAATCCTTTTAAGAATTTTTAATATTGAATTCCTATTTCCGTATAAAATATACTTTCCTAATTTAATTAATGAATTTTTAATAAAAGTAAAGACTTATTTGAAAATCTTTAAACATAGTTTTGCAGGTCATGATTACTTTCAAAAAAGCGCGTAAAGAAATATATTTAGAATTAAGTCAATCGCTTAAGAATCTATACTTAGGGACATTTACAAAAGGTCTTTCTGCTCAACATATCAGTAATGAAGAAGCAGAACTTTACCTCGATAACTTGTTTACAAAAGGATATGGAATTTTTGGGTTTTCTGATGATCAACTTGTTGCAGCGCTAATTGTAACACCCCCAAGTTTTGATAAAGAACGACCTGAATCAATTCAAAACAAATACAGTGATAAAGACTCTTTATATATCGCTGAAGTACTTGTAGACGATAAGTTTCGGGGTATGGGTCTCGGCAAAGGATTGTTTAAAGAATTTGAAATAAACCTGAGCAGTGATATAAAATACGTTTTACTGAGAGTGTGGAGTAAAAATGAAATCGCAGTCAACCTATATAAAAAATTCGGATTTGAATACTGCGGAAGTATCCTCCAAGAAAAATTAAAACCCGTTTCAAAAGAGCCTTTTAAAATGCTTAAACTCTATATGGTTAAGCCCTATTCAAAAATATTATGAAAGAATTCAATATAAAAACTCCTCATTTAATTGATGGAACTCCAGAAGAAAAACGACAAGAAATCCTTGATTATTTCCATAGAACTTTTGACTTAGACACAGAACTCTATGAAACAGTTAAAGACGACGCTACTTTCTATATGCGTGCAGACCACCTTCGCCATCCTATTATTTTTTATTATGGCCACACCTCTTGTTTTTTTATAAATAAGTTGGTTTTAGCGGGGCTGCTACCCTCTCATATCAATCCTTCTTTTGAATCAATTTTCGCCATTGGTGTGGATGAAATGTCATGGGACGATCTCAACAAAGAAAATTACGCTTGGCCTTCGGTATCTGAAGTTCGAGAGTATCGTGAGGTTGTAAGAACAACCATTGCCAAACTCATAGAAGAATTACCGCTAGAACTTCCTATCAACTGGGAAAGTCCGTTTTGGACTATTATTATGGGAATTGAACACCAAAATATTCATATTGAAACCTCATCGGTCTTAATAAGACAGCTCCCTGTAGAGAAGCTTCAAAGTGGACTATTTTCCAATATTTGCAAAGAAGATGAACCGGTTATTGCAAACGAATTAGTCGCTGTAGAAGGCTCAGAGGTAAATATGGGAAAACCACATAATCATCCTCTTTATGGTTGGGATCTGGAATACGGGAGTTTCCTAGAAACTGTCGACGACTTTAAAGCTTCAAAATATCTGGTTTCTAATGCTGAATTTTTTGAATTCATAGAAAATGATGGTTACAAAGATAAGCAGTGGTGGACTGAGGAAGGCTGGTCTTGGTGTACTTATAAAAAAGCTGAACATCCTCAATTTTGGATAAAAGAAAATGAGACGTATAAATTGCGTTTGATGACCGAATTTGTCCCTATGAAATGGAGCTTTCCAGCAGAAATTAATTATTTGGAAGCCAAAGCATTTTGCAATTGGAAGTCTGCTAAAACCGGCAAAAAACTGCGTATGCCTACAGAATCTGAATGGTATCGACTCGTAGAAGTTTCCCAAGTCAAGGAGGCTACAGATTGGGACGTAGCGCCAGGGAATATAAACCTAGAACATTACAGTTCATCTTGTCCAGTGAATACGTTTTCTTTTGGTGACTTTTACGATGTGATAGGGAATGTTTGGCAATGGACAGAAACGCCTATCACAGGTTACCCTGGTTTTAAAGTTCACCCATTATATGATGATTTTTCAACCCCAACTTTTGATGGTAAGCATAATATCATTAAAGGGGGATCTTGGATCTCTACAGGAAACGAAGCCACTTTACATGCTCGCTATTCGTTTCGCAGGCATTTCTATCAGCATGTTGGGTTTAGATATGTTGAGTCTAACCACGAGCCCGACATACGTGTAGATAGTTACGTAACTGATGAAGAAGTAGCCATTTCATGCGAGCAAAATTATGGGGAGTCCTATTTAGGAATGTCAAAATTGCCACTTCAAGTTTTAGATATTTTAAAAAAATACGTTGAAAATTCATCTGGAAAAAGACTCCTAGATCTAAATTGTGATACCGGTCGCTTAGCGTTTGAAGCTGCTTCACATTTCAAAGAGGTTACAGCAATAGATACTTCTGCAAGATTTATTCAACCAGCTATCGAATTGCAAAAAAATGGATTGTTGCGTTACGTTATTAAAGATGAAGGTGAATTATCCATTTTTAAAGATGTTCTCCTGAAGGATTTAAAATTAAACGACAATCATAGTCGCATCCAATTTATGCAGGATGATGCGACGAAATTAAAAGACCGCTACACAAATTATGATGTCATTGTAGCTATGAATCTGCTTGAAGAAATACGTAAACCTAAAGAATTCCTTAGTAAAATTCATCAAAGATTAAATGCTGATGGACTGCTTATACTAGGTTCAACTTACGAGTATAAAGAATCTGTAAGTCAAATAGATAACTGGATTGGTGGCTTCAAAAAAGATGGAGAACCTATTAGATCTATCGATGGGATTAGCCAGGTATTATCAGAGCATTTTACGCAAGAGTCTAATCCTTTCAACCTCACCTATCCTGTAAGAAAGTCGAGTAGACATTTTGAAGTGATGAGCTCAGAAGTTAGTATTTGGCGTAGAAAAATGTAGGGGTGATTAAGATTTTGTGACCTGAATTGTAGTTTTAGATCAGCTTGTATGAACAGTGTTGCCAACTCGTAGATCCACATTTTGTGAGCCTTTAAAGTTATATAGCATATATCCAGAACAGCTCTGCTTTTATATATCGAAAGTAGAGCTGTTTTGAATATATGAAGCTAGGGGGCCATAACTCCATCCCCATATGGAAGATAAAGTATGTGACCTAGGTGAATATAAGCGAAAAGACATTAATTAACTCAAGTTTCGCACCTAATCAATTTCACTTAACACCTTGATGATTAAAGCTATGGGTATTTGTTAGAAACCCATAACTCTCAATATCCTCTATTATTTTGGATGTAATAAGTTCAATATCAATTGATTCTACTAGTTTTTCCAAATTGGTTAAAATTAAGTTGACAACTGCCAATATTCTGATATTCAGCTTATTTTCAATATAATCCTGTTTTAAATCTTTAAATAATCCGCCTATGGTTTCATAAGCCTCCATTCTGTACCGAATACTTGTGAGCAGATATTGGGTCATTGCAATTGTTATTTGTGCAATCTGGACATCAAAATTGGTAGACTGACACTTTCCAAGACCAAAGAGCTGCTTGGCTTCTTTAAAAAAGACTTCAATTGACCATCGAATACTATATACTTCAATTGCTTTTACAAATTTGAGTGATGTATCAGTGGTTATTAAGGTGTGCCATTTGCCGTTCTTCCCACGCTTCGAAATAAAGAGAGCAACCTTGAGCCCATCAATTTCAGCTATGTAATGATGGTAGTAGTAATTGAATTTACGACAGCGCTTGGGCTTTGCTTTCTGTTTTTTAAGTTGTGCTAAAGTTTTGACCTTTGATCTGACTTCAATTTTACTATTGTATTTATACATCCCAATAATATGGGTCGAACTGCAAATACTTCGTAACTTTTTAAGTAATCCCACACTTGTAAACCAGGTATCTATTAAAATATAGTCTACAGGAATTTTACGCTTTACAACCCTGGAAAACATTTGCACTACTAGGTCTGTTTTCTTTTTATTGAGTTCCCTATACCTCTTTGCCGCAACTGTTTTACTACATCTTGGTGTCTTCTTTTGGGCCTTACGCTGCTTTGCGGTTAGACCATATTTTAATCTTGATGTTTTGCTCTCACGGTGCAGACTAAAATCAATGGGGATAAAAACACTTCCATTCCAATACCCAGCCACAAGTAGCTTGAAACCTAAATAGTAGGTCTTTGACACATGGTTGTAGATCTTTGAGACTCCTTCAATAGTCTTTCCTGTTTTTGAAAGATCAGTATCATCAAAGATCAAGCATCTTGTAGGGTCTGCTGAGGGGGTGAAGAGTTCATCTTTCAATAGATATTGCTTTACAAACTGGGCCAAAAAAGCTCTCCAATTAATTTTTTGATTTGCCAAGATTCGATAGTATGAATCTTTTCCACATTTATTAAGTTCTGGATCTTTGTCAGTTGTAAGTCCATAAATAGAATTAATTCCAATAAGGGGCAAAATCAAGAGCGTAGCGATCAAATCCTCAAATGAAAAACCCGCCTTTTTGCACCAACTGAATTGTTTTTTTATTCTATTGAAGCCTAAAATATTCAGATGTGCCCGTAAATAGTCTGAATTAAACCAAACCTTATTAAACTTCCCTTTTATTTCTTGAACTTTTGCAATATATTCGTGTTGTAGCATGTTTTGTACTTTGTGTTTAGTTACTTAAAGATACAGTAAAACCAAGGGTTTCCCTTGGTTTTCATGCTATTTTTTTCCAATTAAACCCTGTGAATAATGGGTGCGAAACTTGAGTTAATTAATAATATTAACCCACAGTGGGATCTTTTGAACGATAAGATTTAATTGCCTTTGGAAAAGAAAGATTCTTCAGTCGCAAAAAGCTCCTTCAAAATGACAGAGGCGTGTTGTCATTCCGACAGAGAAGCTGTTTTTTCTTTGACGAGGAATCTGTATGTTTTCGATAGAGAAAGATTCTTCAGTTGCGAAAAGCTCCTTCAGAATGACAGCAGCGTGTTGTCATTCCGACAGAAAAGCTGTTTTGCTTTGACGAGGAATCTTTTTGTCATTCCGACAGAAAAGCTGTTTTTGCTTTGACGAGGAATCTTTTTCTTTAAGCAAGGAATCTGTATGTTTCAGCAAGGAACCTTTATGTTTTCGAAAAGGATTAATTCTTCAGTCGCAAAAAGCTCCTTCAGAATGACAGCAGCGTGTTGTCATTCCGACAGAGAAGTTGTTTTTCTTCGATGAGGAATCTTTTTGTCGTTCCGACAGAAAAGCTTTTTTTGCTTTGACGAGGAATCTTTTTGTTTCAGCAAGGAACCTTTATGTTTTCGATAGGAAAAATTCTTCAGTCGCGAAAAGCTCCTTCAGAATAACAGAGGTGTGTTGTCGTTCCGACAGAAAAGCTGTTTTTGCTTTGACGAGGAATCTTTTTGTTTCAGCAAGGAATCTGTATGTTTTCGAAAAGGAACGATTCTTCAGTCGCGAAAAGCTCCTTCAGAATAACAGCAGTGTGTTGTCATTCCGACAGAGAAGTTGTTTTTCTTCGATTAGGAATCTTTTTGTCATTCCGACAGAAAAGCTGTTTTTGCTTTGACGAGGAATCTGTGTGTTTTCGAAAAGGAAAGATTCTTCAGTCGCAAAAAGCTCCTTCAGAATGACAGAGGCGTGTTGTCATTCCGACAGAAAAGCTGTTTTTGCTTTGACGAGGAATCTGTATGTTTTCGATAGGAAAGATTCTTCAGTCGCGAAAGGCTCCTTCAGAATGACAGAGGCGTGTTGTCATTCCGACAGAAAAGCTGTTTTTGCTTTGACGAGGAATCCTTTATATTTTCAAAAGGAAACGATTCTTCAATCGCAAAAAGCTCCTTCAGAATGACAGAGGCGTGTTGTCATTCCGACAGAAAAGCTGTTTTTGCTTTGACGAGGAATCTTTTTGTCATTCCGACAGAGAAGCTGTTTTTGCTTTGACGAGGAATCTGTATGTTTTCGTTAAGGAAAGATTCTTCAGTCGCAAAAAGCTCCTTCAGAATGACAGAGGCGTGTTGTCATTCCGACAGAAAAGCTGTTTTTGCTTTGACGAGGAATCTGTATGTTTCAGCAAGGAACCTTTATGTTTTCGATAGGAAAAATTCTTCAGTCGCTAAAAGCTCCTTCAGAATAACAGAGGTGTGTTGTCGTTCCGACAGAAAAGCTGTTTTTGCTTTGACGAGGAATCTGCATGTTTTCGATAGGAAAGATTCTTCAGTAGCGAAAGGCTCCTTCAGAATGACAGAGGCGTGTTGTCATTCCGACAAAGAAGCTGTTTTTGCTTCGATGAGGAATCTGTATGTTTTCGATCAAAAAGGCGAAAAAAGCCTTTGCCGAATTCGTTTCGGTAAAGGCTTTTTTCGTGGAAGTATAGGTCTAAATTGGTATTATCTCATCTTTACTTTTAATTAGGCGAAGGATACAGCTATATTAGACCTCAGGTAAAGGCCTTAGCAGGATGTTTTGTCTTAGGTAGGCTAACTCTTAAGAACAAAAATTAAACGCGCTAAGAACTTTGCTGAGATAGTGAGTTTGTTAATTAATTCTGTAAGTATTACCCTTCACAATCGTCTAGGATTTTTTGAGCTTTTTTCTCTCCCCAATCTGGATAAAACTTTACCTCTGATTTTTCTTCATTTTGAAAAAACCCTAAGGCCCTTTTAATGTCTTTGCAATAAGGTTCGATAGAACTGCCAAAAAATTGGGCTGACCCCATATCCCATTCGGCTTTGGAAAGAATAACCCTCGGGTTATTTGGGGCTATTTTAAGCGCCGCTTGATAAATATATTCGTTTTTTCCAGATAAAGTCATACCATATTTTTGACTATCAAAATTTATGTAAGCAGTGTTTGCCAGAGCTTTCACAATCATAATTTCAGGATTGTTAGGTGAACTGCTTGACGCTTGACTCAAAAGTTCAGTGGCTTTTTCAATCTTCAATTTAAAAGTTGCCTCATCTTTCGCTTCAAAAGAAGAAATCACTAGTGTATAGCCTGCATAAAAAGGTGGGATCCAATTGTCTTTTTCTGCTTTTGCAATGCGTTCAAAGAGATTGGAAGCTTCCATGATCTTTTCTTCTTCCCAAAGATTAAAGGCTTCTTCCATGCCTTTTTCATAAGAAGTTTGAGCGTTTATATTCAAACCTAAGATCATAGTAATGATAAAAATAGATAGTATTTTCATAATGCTTATTTTATTTTGAGTTGAATGACTGTATCGGTTTTAATCTCAATTTTAGATTCTTGAAAATTTGGTGGTCCAAAATTGCCTTTTTGACCATTGGAAAATCCATAAGGTTCTTTGGGAATCCCTACCATGTTTTTATCTAATTCACCATTACTGTTCACATCGTGATAGTAGGAGAAACTGTAAAACCCCTCTGGCAAATTTTCTATAACAATTTTAGCCTTGCCGTCTTTAAAACTAGATGAAGCTGCTTTATAGTTATTTTCCATGTGACTGTCCTCTGAATTAAAAAGGGCAAATAAAATACTGCCACCGTCGAATTCTGTGGCTTCAAACTCGAGTGTCAAGTCGATTTTGTTTTCTGATTGCGCATAAGACTGCATAGCAAACAAGATTAAAATTGATAAATAGCTGATTGTTTTCATAGTTTTTATTTTGAGTTAAAGATCGATTATAATTTAGCTTTTTACAACTCCTAAATGACGAGTTGATGTATTTTGATACTGAATCGTAAACACTTATAGATTATTCAATTGATTTGATTTTTTATCATCGCTAAGGGTCCAGAAAAAACCAACAAAGAAAAACTGATCGGTATTTGGCAAAATAGCTTCTCTCTGGAAAACACCACTCATATCCATTTCATTGGCGTAGTTGTAGCCAAATATATTTCGTGTGCCTAACACATTGCTCACAGCAAAATATAGAATTTTCTGTTTATCAATGAGGTAAGCCCAATTGAAACTCAGTGAATTAAAATTTTTGGTTTCTCGATTTAAAAACCCATTAGAATTGGGATCGGTATAATTTCTGCCTGAAGCAAAAACATGGCTAAAACCCAATTGACTCTTCCAGTCTTCAATCCAATACTTTGCTACCAAAGAGAGATTATGTTCAGATGCAAAAGCAGGGCGTGCCTTTTCAAGAAAATTTCTATAGTCCCGTTCTGTATCTAAGTAAGAATAAGAGGCCCAGTATTCTAAATTTTTAAAGGATTCATTATCTCTCCAAAACAAATCAACTCCTGAAGCATAACCAGAGCCTGTCGAATTATAAGAACTCGTAAAAGTGGGAAATTCTGTATCAAACTTTACCAAATCAGCATAGGTCTTATGATAGGCCTCTACTCTAAAAATTTTCTTGGATTTTACATATTGAAAATTAGCGATAAAATGAGAAGCGTTCTCTGCAGTGATAGTATCATTAAACTTTAAAAAATCGGCACTTGGGTTTTGAAAAAACTTACCATAAGCAAATGAAAATTGTGAAAATTCTCCAGACTTGTAAGCAATTGAGCCTCTTGGCGAAAATAAAGTTTGATTCCATAATTCATAGTGATCAATTCTACCGCCAAGGTTCATTGCTAATTTTTTAGAGAAAAAAATATCAACTTCACCAAACCCTGCAGAAATGTTACTTTGAAATCCATAATCGAAGTTTCCAAGTAGATTACTTTCAAAATTCTCATCAAAATCTGTTATAAAGTATTCAGAACCAAAATTGAATTCAAAGTTGTTATTGATACGTTTTCTGAGCTTTATTTTTAGGTGTGCAGAGTTGTCGTTGTTATCGATTAAATCCTCACCAACTTGCAATTTGTTGTTGTCATTAGACAATGAAAATCCGGTATTGAGTATCCAGCTTTTACCAAGAAAGCTTTTATAAGAGCCGTTGATGTATAGATTTCTGTTTTCGTTAGCAAAACGAAAGCCCTCTTCAAAATTGATGTTTTGTTGGATTAAATCTAAATCGGTGTAACTGTAACCTCCATACAATTTCAATATATCACTATTATTGGTTTTATACCGGTAAATAATTTCTCCATTCATAGATTGAATAGGGCTTAACCATTCATTTCTATTAGGTAAGGCTTCGGTATAAGGGGCTAAGTTTGTGTAATTCGTATTGATACTAAGTGAACTTTTGTCCCACTTTTGAGTATTCCCAACGCCAAGACCAACAGTCATTAATGATACCTCTGTTTTTTCTTGATCCGGTTCATCAATGGTATTTAATTTCAAAACTCCAGATAAAGCTTGACCATATTCTGCAGAATACCCGCCTGTTGAAAACGAAATTCCCTTAAAAAGAAAAGGAGAAAACCGTCCCCGAGTTGGGATATTATTGGCTGTAGGTGTATAAGGGGCAAATACTCTCATGCCATCAATAAATATCTGAGTTTCATCTGCGCCACCACCCCTTATAAATAATCTGCCATCTTCGCCCACTGTAGATGTTCCTGGTAAGGTTTGTAAAGCACCCAAGAAGTCTCCAAGAGCACTTGCTGTAGTCACTACATCTAAAGGTTTTAAAGCGGTAACTCTAGAATTCTCACCAGCCTCGAACGTCCCTGTAGATAACATTACAGCATCCAACATATTCACATCTTCTTTCAACTTGATTTCTAAGTTTTTAAACTCTGAAAGATTTGCAGTCAAAGAGTAATCCTCAAAAGACAAAAAAGAAACATACAGGGTTTTAATTCCAGTTTCTGAAGTCGAAAAAGAAAATTTCCCTTCTAAATTTGTAGTGGCCCCATCGTAAGAACCCACTATATAAACATTCGCTCCAGTAATAGGGAGACCACGTTGTCCTTTAATCGCACCTGAAATTTGGTGTTGCGCTATAATTTGAGTACCAAATAATAAAAGAGATAGTACCAATAAGACTCTCATAAGCTTTGTTTTTTAGTTTATGAGAGCAAATATGTCTAAACAACTTTGGCTAAGTAAATAGTATTCTATGAATGGTTGGATCACTAGGATGAACCGTAATTTCCCTCTCTTTTATGCGTGATGTGTAACTTTATTAGCAATTTGATGTAATTCTGGTTTTTCGTTCTTATTTTATTATATCTCAAAAAATAGAACTCTAATTTATCCCATAGACTATATTATATTTATCAATCTTTACTTACTAGTTACATCTGAAACAAAAGCGACTAAATTCTAAAATTACAATCCTATATGAGCACCAAACAGGACTTATATAACCAGTGTGTCCAACTTGTGGATACGCGGTTTAAAAGCATTCAAGGTCATATCTCAGATATCCAAAACAGCCTGCTTTCAGAAACTAAAAGTAGCGCTGGTGATAAGCATGAGACTGGACGGGCTATGCTTCAACTGGAGCGTGAAAAAGCAGGGCGGCAACTCGCTGAGATCAACAAGCTGAGAACAGCCCTCTCTAAAATAAATATCGAAAAAAAAACAACACATGTGGGGTTAGGTAGTCTGGTATACACCTCAAAAGCTCATTATTTTATAGCCGTTAGCCTGGGGGCACTGAAAAGTAGTGAAAAAAGCTTTTAAGCCATTTCACCTAGCACACCCATTGGAGAATTGCTTATGGGCAAAACAATAGGGGAGGAGGTGTCATTTAATGGCAATTCATTTGTTATTGAGCAATTGATTTAAAATTACTAAAGATTTATTGTTGGCAAGTTTTAGATTAGTTTTTTTTGATAAAGAGTGTAAACAGATAAAGGTAATTTCTTTATTCCAACTTTTTTGAATCCCTGCTTTTCGTAATACTTGCATAGCTTTGAGTTTTTGGAATCCACATCTAATCTTAAATATTTACAGTGTTTCACTTTAGCATCATTTGCTACGTTATGAAGTATTAAAGATCCAATTCCATTTCCATTGTACTTCTCTTTTACCACTAATGAATGGATGTATTTAGCTTTCTCACTTTGTTCTCCCCAATACACTAAGTCTTGCTCTAAAATTCTGACCATCCCTAGAGTTTCATAATGGGTATTTTGAACAAAAAAATATTCATTATTTTCAATACCTTCTTCCACCCATTTTATTTTTTCTGAAGGTGGGTTTTTCCAATATTGCCAATGATCAATATTCAGTCTATTAATTTTCTCGGCTGATTTTTTAAACAACTTCAAAACTTCATTTTGATCTCCTTTATTTATGGATTTAAAGATGAGCTTCATTTAATTATGAATTTAAAATGCATACAAATGTAAATCGCATTTTTATGAGATCAATGTTTATTTTGAGTTTCGAAGCCTTTAAAGTTTATTATTTCCTACTGTAAACTTTTCTATTGATGGTAATATTTTTGGTTTTTGATATCAGAGTGAGATACTGAAACAAGTTCAGCATGACAAAATCACCTTGAGGGATGAGTGGTGACATTCAACAGTCTTTTATTTGTAAGTCTTTATAAAAAAGAGTCCTCATCTTCCTTATGGGTAACTTGCTGCTTTATCAATAGCTTGACATAATGCCGGTTGCGGCGTTCTTTTTTATCACTAGTGCGTTTATGCTTGCGTTTGTCTTTTACGATTTCCCCAAGATTATCTAGATCTTCAATGTCTTTAATGTCATTTACAGAAGTTCTTTTAGCCATAATAGAATAGGTATAAGGTGGTTATTTTTATACATATTCAATATAGCATATTTCATTTGGTAGCTAAATTCTATTGTGTTTTCTTAAGAATTTATTAGATATTATAGAATAAATCATTATCATCATTACCTTTAAGCTGCTCATCTACTTTTAAAATCTTACTTTAATTATTCATCTTTATCGCTTTGGATTATATTGCCATAACAAAGCATTAAGAAATGTATGTTTAAGCTTTTAGGTTAACGAAGGCGAAATCAGAATAAATTAAAAAAAAATTGATTTTCAATACTTATGAAAGTGTGAATTACTTATTTGATTTTATACTTTAAATCAAACAAAAAATCCTGAATCAATCTCCTGAACCCGACTGCAGGAGATTGATTCAGGATTTTTTATAAATTTTACTACTTCTATAATTCGTTTTCTATGTCCACTTCTTCAACAGAACCTAGCAGTTCAAAATCTATAGTTCTTTTCACTAAGTCTGCCTTTTTAACGCGAACATAGACTTCTTCTCCAAGTTGATACATCTTCTTTGTACGACGTCCTATGATGGCATAGTGTTCTTCGTTAAAATCGTAATGATCATCAGAAATATCTTTTAGTCGAACCATCCCTTCGCATTTGTTCTCTGAAATTTCAATAAAGATTCCAAAATCTGTCACACCAGAAATAACACCTTTATATTCTGTTTCTTCTTGGTCTTGGATATACTTAACCTGCATGTACTTTATAGAATCTCGCTCTGCATTAGTCGCTAGTTTTTCCATCTCACTAGAGTGCTTACACTTCTCTTCATACTCCGTTTCACTAGCACTTTGTTCCTTATCTATATAGCGTTGTAAAAGTCGGTGAGCCATGACGTCTGGATAACGTCTTATGGGCGATGTAAAATGAGAATAATAGTCGAAAGCTAAACCGTAATGCCCAATATTTTGAGTAGAGTAGTAGGCTTTACTCATCGTTCTTATGGTAAGTGTATCTACAAGATTTTGTTCTTTTTTGCCTTTTACATCTTCTAATAAACCATTTAATGTGTTGGCAATATTTTTTTTATTTTTAAAATCAAGAGAATATCCAAATTTGGAAACTACTGTATTTAAGGCTTCCAACCTGTCTGGTTGAGGTTCATCGTGGCAACGGAACACAAAAGTTTTTGGTGGTTTGCGTTTCCCTATGAATTCAGATACTTTTCTATTGGCCAAAAGCATAAATTCTTCTATCAACTTATTAGCATCTTGACTTGTTTTCACATATACTCCTTTAGGATTATTGTCTTCGTCCAAATGGAATTTAACTTCCACCTTATCAAAAGAAATAGCACCTTGGTTCATACGCTCTTTACGCATGATTTTAGATAGGTCATTCATCGTCGTTATAGCGTCAACTAATTCTGGCTGGATATCGTATGCTTTCTTAGACAACGAAATATCTGATGGAATGTGTTTATCTTTAGAATCGATAACAAATTGAGCTTCTTCGTAAGCAAATCTGGCATCAGAATAGGTTACTGTTCTTCCAAACCATTCACTTTTCACATCTCCTCTTGGCGTTAATTCAAATAAAGCTGAAAAGGTATATTTTTCTTCATTGGGTCTAAGAGAACAAGCTCCATTAGATAATATTTCTGGGAGCATAGGTACCACACGATCTACCAAATAAATAGAAGTTGCTCTGTTGTAGGCTTCATCATCCAAAATAGTTCCTGGCTGGACGTAATGTGCAACATCGGCAATGTGAATTCCTATTTCATAGTTACCATTGTCCATTTTTTTGAAGCTTAAGGCATCATCAAAATCTTTGGCATCTGCAGGATCAATAGTGAAAGTGAGGGTGTCTCGAAGGTCTCTTCTTTTCTTTATTTCTGAAGAATGGATTTTGGTATCTATACCATTAGCAAATTCTTCTACTTCGGGTGGAAATTGTTCTGGTAAACCATAGCCTGCTAAAATCGCATGCATTTCTGTATTGTGCTCTCCAGGAACCCCAAGCACTTCTGTGATCTCACCTTTTGGTGAATCATCTTTATCCTTCCATTGTACTATTCTTACTTTTACAAGGAGACCATCTTCGGCACCGTGCATTTTGTCGTTGGGTACAAAAATATCTGTATACATTTTTGAATTACCAACAACAACAAAACCAAATTTTTCTTGTTTATGTAAAACTCCTACAAAATCAGTTTTATAACGCGTAAGTATAGAAATAACTTCACCTTCAGACTTTGATTTTTCTCTTTTTTTGAAAACGTAGATTTTAACTTCATCTCCATCCAAAGCGTGATTCAAATTCTTGTTTGTAATATAGACGTCTTGTTCCATATCTTCTATAACGACATACGCATCTCCACGAGACGTCATATCGATAGTTCCGGTATGGAAATCATCTACAGCTGCAAACTGAAATTGTTTATCTTCAATCTGTTTTAATTGACCTTTTGCAGTAAGTTGACCTAGTAGACGAATAACAGAATTTCTAGTTTTGGTATCGTCAATTTTTAACTTTTCTAGAATATATTTAAAGTCAAATCCTTTTTCTGGTTGCTTCTTAAAGAGGTCTAATATCTTCTTTGATAAGCCTCCATCCCTCTCCGGTGTTGACTGGAAAGGCTGTTTTTTTTTTTTCTTTTTACTCATAAATATTTAAAATAATCTTTGCTAAAATAAGATAATATAATTTGAAACTTGAATCGCTGTACTAAATCTTTGTTAAGTCCACAATACTAATCATTTAACAATTAAATATCTGTAGGGTATTTCCTTTACTGTTATGATAGCTATCATTAGACTTTCTAAAAGTCTTTTCTAAACACCTCCTTTAGAATTTTTGAATAGATTCATCGAAATATAACTGAAGGTATTTTTAATTTATTTTATAAAACTTCTTTAGGTCTATCTTTTTTTGTGTTTGCAATTGCAATGTATACCTATTGGAATATTTTCGTCATCTCTTTGCCTCATCACTATTTTATTTAAAAGTATCATTCCCAATACAAGCTACTAAAGCTAGTGTTCTTATTGTTGTCGAATCAATTTGCTTAAAAATTCTTCGTATTGCAGCCGAAAGATACCGTCTTAAACCATATTGTAGATAATGACTATAAACTTTAAATTAGCATTCCATTTCGCTACGTCTCCCTCGATTAAGATTTTTGTACTGATAATCTCATTTGTTTCTTAGCCATCAGTGCCAGGAACACTGAACATAAATAACTTTCTATTTGTTGCGCTTTTCTTTGTAATGTAATTGATAACACTATTCGGTTGTTAAACACACAGTTAATAAAAAAAATACGAAACTAATATCGTGATTAATGCAGGAATAATTTTGTTAAATCAAAATCATAACAAATATGTAATTACACGATTAGTGTAATTTTTAAAAACAATTTAAATAAATAATTATCTATTGTAGATGTTTAATTACTATAATTTATGAATATAGCTTTAGAATTCCTTCAATAAAGCATAAAACTCAACTAAAATTTTACCAAGTTTAACTATATTTCTTACTTTACACATAAAAATATGAATAACTTTATTCAGCTAGCTGTTTTTACTTATCCTCACGAATATACCGTTTTAAAATTACTGCTTGAAAAAGAAGACATCAGATTTTTTTTTCAAAATGAAACTGTTATTGGTGTTATTCCATTTTATTCCAACGCACTTGGTGGCATATTTTTAAAAGTACATCCAGAAGATCTGAAAGAAGCTAAAAAGATTTTTTCAGATTATAATTTTGAAAACCATCTTCATATCGTTTAATTTATCTACTTCAATTTAAATTTACCATTCACTATTCCCTTTTTAAAATCCATTTTCAAATTTTCTTTTTAAAGTTTTCCACACTATATATTAACCACCACTTTTTTTAAAAAATTTTATTTCAAATTTGATGTATGTTATTGCCCGTGTACAACTGGAAAACTTTTTCTTATCATATTCTGTTTCCAATTAAATCTAGTTTATTCACAATTTCTCCACACTATTTATAGTCTTTAAAGCATTGATTTTTATTGGTCTATTATAAAGTTATCCACAGTTTAATATTTACTTTCCACAAGTTACTACTTACAAGTTTTTTGTTAATAGGTGTGGATAACTTTATATATCGAACGCAAAACTTTTTCGAAAATAGGGGATTGAATATTTTAGTAAATCACATTTTTATCTACCTGATTTTTTCCTTTGAAATACCAAATTATGCTCATGCTTTTTTTACATAAGTTATCCACATTTTCCTTAAAATTGAAGTCTATCAAACTGATATGATTCAAAAGTTTTCCACAATTTATGGATAACCTTTTTTCAATTTTACAATCTGTTTATAAACAGGAGATTAACTTTTATCTTGTTTTTTTCAAAGTCTTTTTATTTAATAAACCTTAACTTTGTTATCCAACTTTATAATTACATACTTATGATAATTTCAATTGGTAATGATCATGCTGGGACGTTTTACAAAAATAAAATTGTAGATTATCTTAAGTCCCAAAATATTGAGGTACATAATCATGGTACCAATTCTGAGGATAGCGTTGATTATCCTGATTTCGTTCATCCTGTAGCTATAGATGTTGAAGATGGAACCTCAAGTTTAGGAATCATTATTTGTGGAAGCGGTAATGGGGCTAATATGACCGCTAATAAACACCAAGGAATACGCTCTGCACTGTGTTGGACTAGTGAATTGGTAGCTTTAGCAAAACAGCATAATAATGCAAATGTACTGAGTATTCCTTCAAGATTTGTTTCTTTAGAAGAAGCGCTAGATTTTGTAACAGTTTTTTTAAAAACTCCTTTCGATGGTGGCCGTCATCATCATAGAGTAGATAAAATTGCATGTCATTAGTTTATTTTGAGTCATAATCATTCACATCAAAGGTCACAAACCAATCTTCTTGTTTCTATATTTTTAAATATAGGAATTACTCTTGCCCAAGTTATAGGTGGAATCATCAGTGGGAGTTTAGCTTTACTATCTGATGCGCTCCATAATTTTACAGACGTCGTTTCTCTTATCATCAGTTATGTAGCTTCTAAGTATTCTAAGAAAAGTGCTACATCCAATAAAACCTTTGGTTATAAACGCGCTGAAATAATTGCTGCATTTGTCAATTCTGCGAGTCTTATTATTATAGCCATTATCCTTATTAAAGAATCTATTTTGCGATTTTTAAATCCTCAAGCCATAGATTCTACTCTTGTTATTTGGCTTTCGGTCGTAGCTATTATAGGAAATGGTTTTAGCGTTTTGCTTCTTTTAAAAGATAGAAAGTCCAATATGAATATTGCTTCTGCTTACCTTCATTTACTTACAGATATGTTGGCATCTGTAGCCGTACTTGTGGGTGGTCTTTTAATGAAGTATTACGAAGTATACTGGCTAGACAGTCTACTTACTGCAGCCATTGCTGTCTATCTTATTTTCGTAGGTTTTGAACTTTTTAAAAATTCATTTAAAGTTTTAATGCTCTTTACACCAAGCACTATTGAAATTGACGACATTGTGGCTAGAATCAATAAATTATCAACCGTCAAAAACATGCACCATGTTCATATATGGCAATTGAACGAAGACGAAGTTCATCTAGAGGCAGAAATCGACTTTGACAAGGATATCACCTTATCAGAATTTGATAAGATTTTAGTTCAAATAGAAGATATCCTTTTTTCTGAATTTGGAATCAATCACATCAACATACAACCTGAATTTAATAAAACAGATAATAAAAACATTATAGTCCAAGATTAATGACAACAGAAATTCTCCCTTATTCAAAACTCACTTCAACACAGGTTTATGATTTCCTTCAGCTGAGATCTGAAGTTTTTGTGGTTGAACAAGATTGCGTATATCAAGATATAGATGGGTATGATGATAAAGCTTTTCATGTTTTATTCTATGATGATAAAACTTTAGTGGCTTATTCTAGAATCCTTCCACCAGGGGCTTATTTTGAAGAATTAAGTATAGGTAGAGTCATTGTAAAGGATACTCATAGAAAATTAAATTTAGGACACGATGTAATGGATAGAAGTATAGTTTTTTCCCATGCTAACTATAAAAAAGCTATTATTAAAATCTCTGCTCAGCGGTATTTAATTAAGTTCTATGAATTGCATGGATTTCAAATTGATGGAGAAGGTTATCTAGAAGATGGTATACCTCATATTGGAATGAAACTTATGAAAATTTAAATTTTAACTCATACCAAATTAAACCTATAATATCGTAATAAATCCTTTTACCGATAGGAATTTACCACAGGTATTTTTTGTTTGCTTTTAACAAAAAACCTATGTTGAACTACGTCGTAGTATAATTAAATATACTCACACGACATTAAAAATTATTTTGGTGTAAGACTTTTTATTCCTAAAATCCTAAAATTTCTTTATACTGTGCTTTATTATTTAAGGCTTTTAAAGCTTTATTGATGACTTCACCTTCTTGTGTATAGTAATTGTAAACAGCTTCATCATAGCCTAACTTTCTTATGATAGCTTCAGTTATTAACTTTCGAAGGGTTTCTGATTCTTCCTCCAAAAGATTTTCTTTTTCATTTTGAAGGTTTTTCTTTAGCTCCATAATTGAGCTTTCTATAGATTTCAGGAAATTTTCGTTTTTTGCTATCTGTTCAAGTTCTTTTATTTTTTGATCAGTTTTTGTTTCAAATTTAAAGTCTTTTTTATCAATAAACTTTTGAAAATTATTTATTACACTTGTATTCATTACAAAGGTCTCAAGAGTTAATCCTTCTTTTTCATTTAGGTATGTGTTGGCAAAATCAAAAATCAAGTTTTCTTTAATAATTTCTTTTACAAGTTCATTTTCTTTTTCTTCATCCACTTCTATATCTGGTCTTACACCACCGCCATCGTAGACACTTCTTCCATTTTTTGTTTTAAACTCTGTATATTTATCTTTATTCTTTCTTATACTTTTCCCATCCAGATAATCTAAGGCTTGTATACATCTTCCACTAGGTGTATAATATCTTGAAATCGTAATTTTAGCTTGAGTTCCGTAGTTTAATTTCTTGGGTCTTTGCACAAGACCTTTCCCAAAACTTCTACTGCCTATGATGATACCTCGATCCAAATCTTGTAAGCTACCAGAAACAATTTCACTAGCTGAGGCACTATTTTCATTAATCAAAACGGCTACGGGAATATTTGTGTCAAGGGCTTTATTTTGAGTAGTGTAGGTTTGATTATATTTTTCTATAGCTGATTTCGTAAAGGTGATGGTCGTTCCTTTCTCAATAAAAATATTACTTACGTTTACTGCCTCCGATAATAAACCACCTGGATTATTTCTTAGGTCTAGTATAATTTGAGTAGCTCCCTGTTTTTTCAAATCCTGAAAGGCTTCACTAACTTCAGAAGATGCAGATCGTGTAAATTTTGAGAGGACTATATATCCAGTATTATTTTTTAAAAGTTTATAAAAAGGCACTGCTTTTATATTAACAACTCCTCTTTCTAAGGTGATCTTTTTATTTGTAGTATGACGTTTTAATTCTAAAATAACTTCGGACTTTGGAGCACCTTTAAGTAACTCGCCCGCATCTTCATTATAGTCTTTGACTTGTATATCTCCAATTTTGAATATTTCATCCCCAATTTTTAAACCTGCTTTATCTGCAGGGGATGACTTGATTATATTTCTGATAACAATAGCATTAGATTTACTTATGATATCTGCTCCAATTCCAGTATAATTCCCAGAGTTTCGAATTCTTGCATTTTGGATTTCCTGCTCATTCCAATAGACTGTGTAAGGATCCAAATCCTCGAGCATAGCTTCTATAGCTGTATTCATCAATTCTGCCGGATTTACCTCATCCACATAATTCATATTGACTTCTTTGTACAGATTCGTAAAGATTTCTATCTGCTTAGCAATTTCAAAGAAATCGTTTTTATAGGTTGTAAACCCGTATGAAGTTACTGCCACTATAGCAGTAAGGATAATAAGTTGTATGCGTTTTATCATCACTTTATATCGTTTAGCAAAGTATGCATTACTTTGTGAATTTTTTCAGACTCTAAATGTGTTTTCCCTATATAGAGTATCATCACCGAATAGCTTTTATTTTTATCTAATATCTGACTTTTATGCAATCGGTATGCTTCTCTGAGTTGCCTTTTGATCCTATTGCGATCTACTGCTTTTTTAAAATTTCGTTTGGACACACTTACACCCACTTGTTGATACTCTAGTTCGCTCTCCACATATCGAATTAAAAGGGGATATGTTTTTATAGATTTTCCTTCCTCAAATATGTATTTGATTATTTTTCTGGATTTTAGTTTCTCCTTATTTTGATACGTAAACAAAGGTTTAAGCATAATTATAAACTAAAAAAGCAATATCTATCAGTCTTAAAGATATTGCTTTATAAATGAATATATTTTTTTATTTTAAAGCTTCAATGCCTGGTAAGCTTTTTCCTTCTAGCATTTCCAACATTGCTCCCCCTCCTGTAGACACATAACTAACCTTAGTATCAAACCCGAATTTTTTTGCTGCCGAGACACTATCACCTCCACCTACTAGAGAGAATGCCCCTTTTTCCGTTGCGTTTGCTATGGCTTCGCCTAGAGCTATAGTTCCTTTAGAAAAGGTATCCATTTCAAAAACACCAAGTGGACCATTCCACAAAATTATTTTTGACTTCGCAATTATTTTTGCAAAATTATCTCTCGATTGTGGTCCAGCGTCTAATCCCATCCAACCTTCAGAAATAGTATTGATATCTTCAATTTTGATTTCAGAATCATTGTCAAATTCCTGAGTTACTATACTATCTACAGGCAAATGTACTTCCACATTCTGTTCCTCAGCCTTTTTTAGAATCTCTAGTGCTAACTCTTGTTTATCATTTTCAACCAAAGATTCTCCAATATGACCTCCTTTTGCTTTAACAAACGTAAAAGCCATACCGCCTCCAATGATGAGGTGATCAATCTTAGCTAGAATATTTTCGATTACTGTAATTTTTGAGGATACCTTTGCACCACCAAGAACTGCAGTTACTGGCTTTTCATTAGAATTTAGAACTTTATCCAGACTCTCAACTTCTTTTTGAAGTAAGTATCCCATGGCTTTATCCTTAAAGAATTTAGCAACGACTGTTGTAGAGGCATGTGCTCTGTGAGCTGTTCCAAAGGCATCATTCACGTAAATATCTCCAAGTTTAGATAGTTTTTCGGCAAATTCTTCATTTCCCTCCTTTTCTTCTGGGTAAAATCTTAGGTTCTCTAGAAGCAAGATTTCTCCAGGTTTTAAAGCTCCAGCGGCCTCTTCGACCTTTTTCCCAACACAATCTTCAATAAATTTGACTTTCACTCCCAAAACATCAGAAACTTCAGATTTTATATGTTTTAAAGAATATTTTTCTTCTTTACCTTCTGGTCGTCCTAGATGAGACATTAGAATTGCACTTCCACCGTCCTCAAGTATTTTTATTAGTGTTGGTTTTGCTCCTTCAATTCTGCTTTTATCTGCGACCTCAAGTCCTTTACTCAAAGGCACGTTGAAGTCTACTCTTACTAAAGCTTTTTTATTCTTAAAATTATAATCGTCAATTGTCTTCATGTATTTTCATTTATTAAATGAAATTCAAATTTAATTAAATATTTTTTTAAATGCACCTAGGCTTTGTTATTTTAGCGATATGAGATTTGAAGACATCCTAGGTTTACAACACCTTAAAAACCATTTGGTTTCTAGTGTACAAAATAACCGTGTTGCACATGCACAACTTTTTACAGGCTCCATAGGATCTGGCACTTTACCAATGGCTATTGCTTTTGCTAGGACTTTGATGATACAGTACTCTAGCCCTTCCAAGGGAGATCGTATTTCTAGAAGTTTTGATCAACTTACTCATCCCGACTTACATTTCGTTTATCCTATCAATACAACGAGTTCTTCTTCAAAAAAGCCTAATTCGCTAGATTTCATATATGAATGGAGATCTTTTGTAAGTCAAAACCCTTATCAAAGTCTTTATGATTGGTATCAAAAAGTTGGTATTGAGAAAAAGCAAGGTAACATCAATGTCGATGAAGCCGCTCATATTGTGAAATTACTTTCACTCAAATCTTTTGAAGGAGGCCCCAAAGTAATGATTATTTGGTGTGCAGATAAAATGAATTCAGCCGCTTCCAATAAATTATTGAAGTTGATTGAGGAACCCCCCAATAACACCTATTTTATTTTAATTACCGATTCCCCTGAAGATATCCTGCAAACTATCCGTTCTCGATGTCAACGTTTAGATTTCCCTCCTATAGGAGAAGCGGATATTATTAAAGGTTTAGTGTCCAAATTTGATATTACTGAATCAGAAGCTCTAAAAATAGCTTATCAGGCTGATGGTAGTTTTTCTAAAGCTCTCCATTTGGTTGAACATAATTCAGATGATGAACTTTTTGAAGAGTGGTTTATTACTTGGGTGCGAAGTGCCTTTAGAGCTAAAGGAAATAAGCATGTGCTTACTGATTTATTAGACTGGTCAGACCAATTGTCTAAAGAGACCCGTGAGACTCAAAAGCGATTTTTAAATTATTGCATACAGTTTTTTCGTCAAGCTTTGCTTAGCAATTATAAGGTGGATTCTTTGGTTTACTTATCACCCTATAACGCAAATTTTAAATTCAATAAGTTTTCGGAATTTATCTCTGGGAGCAATATTACCGATATATTTAAAGTATTGGAAGATGCTATTTTCCATGTGGAAAGAAATGGGAATGGAAAGGTGATCTTCTCTGATCTTTCCTTTCAACTGACTCGTTTGTTGCACAAAAAATAAAGCCAACTGACTAGTTGGCTTTATAATTACTTAAATAAGGTCTAGGTTCTATTCCATTTTAAATCTATACTATTGTAATAAATCGGTTCCTCTTCGCCTGCTTTTAATCAAAAATAATTTTCGTAACTAAAGTTATGCTAATTATTTTAACTTCAATCAATCAATCAATCAAAAAATCTGTGCTGAGTTACGTCGAAGTACATTTCAATTTATTTGTTCAACATTATAAAATTAATTTGGTGTTATTTCTCTGTATTTTCTTTCTCCACAGACTCTTTTTCTTTAGACTCACTTTCTTTTTCTTGACCATTAATTACTTCTAAAACATCCTCTGTAATATCCAAGCCTTCTTTTGCATACATAATGTTTGCGGATTCATTAGAACCGAAGATATAAGCATACCCTTTTTCTTTTCCATAATTACCAACGTGCTCTTTGACTTCAGCAATTAAAGAGTCAATGGCTTGATCGCTTTCTTGTCTCAGCATCTGACCTTTTTGCTGTTGTCTTTGTTGAAGCATTTGTTGCTTTTGAACTAACTCACCTTGACGTCTTTCTCTTCCTTGAGCAGACATGCTTTTCATATTACTTTGGAACTCTTGAACTTCCTGTTGAAATATTGCTGCAATAGAATCTAGTTCATTTGATAAGGCTTGACTTCTTTTCTCAAATTTTGCTTCAGTAGTTTTCATTTTACTGTATTCCTGAATCAAGACTGTGTTATCGACATAAGCCGTTTTTTCTCCTTGACAAGACATTAGGGAAGCAACTAGTGTTAAGCTAAATAGTATTTTTTTCATAAGGTTTTAAATTTTGACAAATGTAAAAAAGTAAATGAGCCTTTTGCCAAAATTTACAATAAGAAATTATTATCCAAATTAAATATTTATAAGAAAGACTTATTTGAAATTAAGGCCTACCGTGACTTCTAAGAGGTTTTATTTTTTATTTTATACAACTACTCCATTCTTTACAATATCACATTATTAAGCCTTTAAAAAAGCAAAAACGACTATCCATTCAAGGATAGCCGTTTTATAAAATCTAATACTTAAGAAACTTTATTTTTTCAAGAACTTTCTTGAAATAGTTCCTTGGTTAGTTTCTAGCTTCAAGATGTGAACACCTTGAGATAAATTTGATACATTAATTTGGTTATTTATGACAGACACATTAATTTCTTGGCCTATCATATTGTAGATAACAGCAGAATTAACAGTTAAAACAGAAGGCATTTGAAGATTAATTATATCCACTGCTGGATTAGGATATACAGAAACAGCTTCTTTTACATTGCTATATAGTGAAAGATTCTCTTCTCCTTCAATAGTGAATGCAGTACTGAAGAATTCAAGGCCTAAAGCAACATAAGAAGTCCAAGATGTAAATCCACCTCCAAACTGATCTGCAGGGTCAATCAAATGAGCATCGTTAGCACCAAAACCTTCTCCAACTCCTGCACCATATTGATTAAATCTGCTATCCGCTGGATAACCTGAAAGATTGTTCATGCTCGGAGTTACTACTATCCAATAAAAACCAGCATCTAGAGTAACAACCTCTCCAGTTAATACCGGTATATCAACAACTAAATTTAGAGCACCTCCTTCACCAGTCACAACCTCAAAACCATCACCACCAAGTTCAAAATCAACTACTTCAACTATTCCAGATCCAGGTTGAGTAGGATCTCCACTTGGAATATTGATACCTTCAATATTTGAATAAATGTATACATTTATTCCTGTAATATCAATTACAGCATTGCCTCCATTATTAAATCCGTAAACAGTGATTTTTCCTATATCTGATGCTGTTGTTAGTTCAAAATCATCCGTTGCAAACACTCCAGATTCGTCATCGTTCGAATATAAGTTTACAATTCCTGATGTGCCTCCTGGTTGTTGATCATAAAGAACTGCGTCCGATACAACTTGGGGTCCTGTTTGACCTGTAGCAACTGTAACTAACTCCTGCTGAGCATTAGATACTCCAAAGGCCAATAATCCCATTAAACTTAAAGTAATTTTTTTCATTTTATTTGGTTTTAAATTATACACAATTATAGCATAAATTATCTTATTTTCAAAGTTTTATTTTGTTTAAATAAATAAAAATTGATTGCAAATCCATATACTAATTATTTAAAACTCTTTTTTTAATTTTTATACAAAGAATTTTTATTAAAATTAATGTTTGTACTGCTTTTAGAACCTACAATTCTTCATTTCCTGAGGGCTCCCTAACCTCTGCTAATATTATATCACAAAGTCGTTAAAAAAGAAAAAACTGTTAATTATTTATGAATAGTCCTCTACAAAATTTAGTACTTAAGAAACTTTATTTTAAGAATTTTTAGAAATAGTTTATGCGTTACTTATGACTTGAATGTAGGTTTTAAGATGTGAATGCGTTGAGATAAATTTGATACATTAATTTTGGTTATTTGTTACAGTGACATTAATTCTTTGATCTATTATATTTTAGTTAAAATTCGAAACCACAGTTAAAATAGATAGTATCTGAAGATTAAGCACATCTTCTACTGGATTAGGATATACAGAAACAGATTCTTCTACATTGCTATATAGTGACAGATTCTCTTCACATCCAATAGTGAATGCAGTACTGAAAATACCAAAGCCTAATGCAACATAAAAATTCTATGAGTTACAACTACTTCCAAAAGTATCTGCTGGGTTAATCAAATGATCAATGTTAATAACAAATACGAACCAACTTCTGCATCATATTGATTAAATCTACTCTACGCTCGACATCCTGAAAGATTGTTTATGCTAGGAGTTAATATTAACTAGTATGTAGAGGTTGATAAATTTACAGCACCTTTTCCGGCATCTATAATCTCGAATCCTCCACCATCAATTTCAAAATCAATTTCTTTACTTATATCTGTTCTTGGTTGTTTAGGATCTCCACTTGGAACATTGACGCCTTCAATATTTGAATAAATGTATACACCTACACCTTTTATATCAATGGCACCAATTTCTCCATTATTAAATATTTAAACAATTATTCTTTCTATGTTTAATGCTGTAGTTGATTCAAAATTACCCGTTGCATACATTCCAGATTTGTCATTGTTTGAATACAAGTTTATAATTCCTTTTCCTCTTTATTGTTTGTTCATACTAAACTTCCTGCGCTGTATTCCTATTTTTATTTGAGCCGAATTAATACTAACTAACTTATCTTGAAAATTTGAATCATCAATCATCAATTAACCAATTACACTCCAGATAATTTGCTCACATATTATTTCTCTGAATTAAAATAAGTTAGTTTTATTTTACTTGTTAAATTATTTAGAGGTCTTCATCACGAAAATATTGGAAGAATATTCTCCAGACTTTTTTGCCTGTTGATTTGATTCCCACCCCCTATACAAGCCTTTTAGTTTATGGTTTCCCTTATAAGATTCGGAAATCATTGAGATATAATAGGCATCAAAAAACATCGGCTTTATTTGTACTATTTCTAAATTTAGCAGGTGTGCAATAGTTGAGAGATCTTGTTTTTTAAAATGCCATAAATGTCTTGGTACATCCCAAGCGGCCCATTTTTCTTTATAATAAGAAGCGTCGTAAGATTTATAATTTGGTACTGCAATAACCAATAGCCCTCCTGGATTTAATTTGGCTTTTAAGTCTTCAAGTACTTTAAGGTAATCTTCAACATGTTCCAAAACATGAAATAATGTAATAGCGTCAAAAGTTCCCTCAACCTTTTTTAAGTTTTTATAGATTTTAACTTCAGCTTTTTCTGCTTGGTCAAAGGCTTTTTTTGTGGGTTCGACACCACTACTTATAATCCCTTTTTTTGATAAATAAGACACAAATTCACCTGTACCACATCCATAATCTAGCACCGATTTTATATCTGGTTGGTTACGCTTTAAGATCTTTAGTTTTGTGTTGAACATCAAAGACTTTACCAGATCATAACCTATATCCACTAAAGAATTACTACTTTCTTTATGAGAAATATAGTCTTCAAACTCGTAGTACTTAGTTAAGTCCTTAGGCTTAGGCTTAGTTGCTAAAACTCCTAATTTATCTCTTTCGAGTTTAAAACTCTCCTTTGTAAAAGCTTCATCTTTTATGATCATCCCCGTTACATCCATACGCATTGTTCCACGTGGAACATTATCTTCCCATATGTACTAAAAGGACAGAAACATCACTTGGGTTTACACCGCTAACTCGTGAAGCCTGAGAGATTGTTCTAGGTTTAATTTTAGTCAGTTTTTCTCTAGCTTCAAGAGACATAGATTTCAATCCATTATAATTGAAATGCTCAGGGATTCTTACATTTTCAAGTCTGTTTAATTTATCAGCATTCAGTTTTTCTTTTTCGATATAACCAGCATATTTTACTTGCACTTCTACTTGTTCAAGTACTTCATTACCTAGATTGTTTTCCTCAATATGTTTTTTGACGCTTTCTAATTTCCGCATATCTTCCATAACGATATTAGGTCTGGCTAATATTTTATAAAGTTTTCCTTGTTGATCCACCTTAGAGGATTTTTTACTTCCTAAGATTGGATTAATTTCATCTGTAGTGACACTCTGATTTTTGAAAAACTCCACAAAAGTCTCAGATTTTTTCTTCTTCTCCTCCATCACTTTCATACGTTCCGAAGACGCTAAACCTACTCCAAAAGATTTCCCAGTCAATCTAAAGTCAGCATTATCTTGACGCAATAACGTTCTGTATTCTGCTCTCGACGTAAACATCCTATAGGGTTCTTCTGTTCCCTTAGTAATGAGGTCATCAATTAATACACCGATGTAAGCTTCACTTCTGCTGAGTATGAAATCTTCCTTTTCCTGTACTTTAAGAGCTGCATTCATACCGGCCATTAAGCCCTGAGATGCTGCTTCTTCGTAACCGGTTGTTCCATTGATTTGTCCTGCAAAATATAAACCTTCCACAAGCTTAGTTTCTAAGGTATGTCTTAATTGTGTTGGTGGGAAATAATCATACTCTATCGCATAGCCTGGTCTAAAGAATTTTACATTTTCAAATCCTGCCACTAGTTTTAAGGCTTTATACTGTATGTCTTCTGGTAAAGAGGTAGAAAATCCATTAACATAATACTCAATGGTATTCCATCCTTCTGGTTCCACAAACATTTGATGTCTTTCTTTATCTGCAAACTTGTGTATTTTATCTTCAATACTTGGGCAGTAGCGTGGCCCCGTACTTTGTATGGCTCCGTTAAACATAGGAGATCTATCAAAACCTTCTTTTAATATGTTATGTACCTCTGGAGAGGTATAAGTCATCCAGCAGCTTCTTTGTTTCTCTAAAGGCTTTGTTTCGCTCGAATAAGAAAATTTCCATGGGTTTTCATCCCCTGGCTGTTCTTCCATTTTAGAAAAGTCCAGTGATCTTCCATCTACTCTTGGAGGAGTTCCTGTTTTCATTCGGCCAGCTTCAAAACCCAATTCAATAAGTTCAGCGGTCATCCCTGTGGAAGCTCTTTCTCCTGCTCTACCACCCCCGAAGTTTTTATTACCGATATGAATTAAACCATTTAAGAAGGTACCATTGGTTAATATGACCGTTTTAGCTTTGATTTCTAATCCTAGTGATGTTCTTACACCCACTACCTTGTGCTTTTCCACCATAAGTCCAGAAACCATTTCTTGATAAAAATCCAAGTTTTGAGTCTGCTCCAGTTTCTCTCTCCAGTGTTGTGAAAACATCATGCGGTCACTTTGAACTCTTGGACTCCACATCGCAGGTCCTTTAGATTTATTCAACATTTTAAATTGAATAGCACTTGTGTCCGAAACAATTCCGCTGTACCCGCCTATGGCATCAATTTCCCTTAGGATTTGCCCCTTAGCAATTCCTCCCATAGCTGGATTACAAGACATCTGGGCTATGTTCTGCAAATTCATGGTCACTAGCAAGGTGCTACTTCCCATATTTGCTGCTGCTGCTGCTGCTTCACTTCCTGCGTGACCAGCGCCAACTACTATAACATCATACGTATCTTTAAACATAACTTCTATTTTTGTTCCACGTGGAACAATTCTATTTTTAAATTCTCTTTAGCTCTCATTAGATCCTTTTCCTCCTGGGTTAAATCTTTATAACCGCAACAGTGTAAAACACCATGAGCCATGACTCTCTTAAGTTCCTTTTCAAAGTCCACACCAAATTCCTCAGCATTTTCTTTAACTCTATCGATACTGATATAAATTTCAGTTGAGATAGAATCCCCCTCTGTATAATCGAACGTGATAATATCCGTCAATGTATCGTGTTGCAGATAAGATTGATTGATATCCAACAGATACTCGTCAGAACAAAAAACATAGGTTAATTCTCCTAGGGTTTTTTGCTCACTTTTGATAACCGATAACAACCATAACCGATACTCTTCTTGATTAGAAATATCGAAATCTGTAGTGCTATAAAAATTAATTAGATCTGCCATCAAAATAAATATTAATCAGTTTTTTATATTGAGGTTGCAAAGGTAATTGTTGTCTATTTAAAATCTCGGTTGTGTTAAAATATTCTTTAGCTTTCTCAACCCAAGGTTCAGAGTTCGAATTAAATTCTTTTTTGTTGGTTTTAGCTTGGCGATCTTCATCTTGACCTTGTTGGTTTGCCGCTTTCTTCAATTTTAGGAGTTGGTGTTTTACAGCATCCATTTGCTGTAATAAATCATTGCTAAATCCCTTCATCAAAAGCTCTTGTTCCAAACGATCTAGACTTTTTGTAAGCTCATTGGTATTTCCGTCCAGACCTAAACGTTTAATTTCATTCTCCAGCTGATTTCTTAAGTCTTGCTGTTGTTTATAAATCTGATATACTTCTCCGCTCATCTGTTCATTTCCTTGTTGAGATCCTTTCTTTTTACCGCTTCCCTCTCCATCTTCATTATTTCCTTCCTCTCCTTTCTCGCCGTCTCCTTTTTCGCCACCTTCAGAATCTTCTCCGCTCTTCCCTTTTTCACCTTTTTTCTCTCCTCCCTTTTCAGGTTTTGAAGATTCTCCCTGACCTTTAGATTTGCCTTTCTGCATTTGTTTTTGAAGCTCCTCATGAGACTTGATAATATCAGACAATTGTTCTCCCGGCTGGCTACCACTTGGTTTTGGTTTACCAGACCCTTTCATCTGGTTTTTCATTTGATCCAAAGCGACGTCTAGCATGCTCGACAATTCATTTGCAAACATCATGGTATATTGCTGACTACTCGTTCCCATTCTCACTTCATTCTCCGCCAAGCGTTCTAAAGACTTTTCAATATTGAAATTGATATCGGATATTTTGTTATTCACCTCTTCTGTAATCATTGGTGTTCGCATCGCTAAGGCATATAAGCTATCATCTGCATGCTTGAAGTTTTCTCTGAGCTCTGCTTGTCGTTTAAGCTCGGAGGCGTAGGCAGGATTGGAATTAGACATGCTTTTAAAGCTTTCCATAAGTCCTTCTTGTTCTTGAGAAAAAAGGATCAAATTGTTTAAAATCTGTCTCAACATATCTGCATCCTCAGCAGCTTGCTCCATACTCGAGGACATCATAGATTGTTGCATTTTTTCAGATAGAGATTTCATTTTTTCAGAGGCTTTTTTCTGCTTTTCTTGGGCCTTCTCTTTCTGTGAAGCGCTTTCTTCGGGGTCCTCACTATTTTCTTCGCTACTTTCTAGCTCTTCTTTAGCCTCCTCTTGGTCTTGGTCAATTTCTTCCTCTAGAGCTTTATCACTTCCTATGTCCATAGGGGCTTTTAGGTCTTCGTTTTTCTCTTCCAATTCCTTTAAGTCCTCTTTCAGTTTATCAAATTTTTCATTGAGTTTTTCCTGTTCCTCAGAGGTGTTTTCTTCTGCTTCAGAGAGGTCTTCTTGTTCTCTAGCCAAATTCTTAAGTTCTTCTGCTAGCTTTTCAGTTTTCTTTTCAACATAAAATCGCTTGGTTAGTTCCAGAAGTTGCTCCAAATTTTTCTCTTGCTTTTTAGATTCCTTGTCGAAATTTTCCAGCTTTTGATTGAGTTCTTCTCTATCGATTTTATCTCGTAACTCATCCAATTCCTTTAAGAGCTCTTGGTTTTTTTCAATTTGTTTTTGGTTTTTCTCTAGTCGGTCTTCTAGGTTTTCTTTTGCTTTATCTTGTTCTTCAGGATTCAATTTTTTAAAATCTTCCTTTAAGCGTTCGCTATAATTCTTCATCATTTCCATCCGCTGCTTTTGGCGCTTTATGAAATTATCTAGCTTTTGCTTTTCTGTATAATCCAGATTCTTTTCTTTTCTCTGTTTATTTTGGAGCTCACGGAGAGTTGCGTTGCTTTCTTTTTGCTGTTTTAATTCCTCAGATAACTTTTCAACAGCCGTGTTTTGTCGCTTTAGATTTTCAGTAGATTCTTCAAGCTCTGTTTTTTGGCGGTAAGAAAATACTTTAGACTTGGACGATTTTCTACCATTCACTTCATCATTATCGTACACCTCAAAATAGTATGAATAGTCGGTCCCCGCCATCAGATCTATATCTTCATTTGGAAACGCATAAGAAAATTCAGCATAATTACTTTTAGAAATTTCTATCTCTTTTTTAGTCGTAACATCTTTATTACTAGTAGAGTAATAGATCAATTGTAGTTCAGTTAACCTATAATCGTCGGTAATCTTACCGAAAAAATAAGACTGCTCTAGAAGTAAGCTGTCCTTTTTTTCCTGTAAAACTATCTTGGGGAACTCATCCTTGATGACTTCTATGCTGTAATTGAGAACATCGTAGTTTTTAAAATTAGAATTGGAGGTAGATATAGAATAGTCTACCGATGTCTTCTGAATTTGTGTCAAACTGAATTCAGTATTGGAAGACTCAAATTCGATCTGTTTTTCATTTAAATTAAACACCACTTGATCGGTGGTCTCGGTTGAAATAATCCATTCAATGTCGGTCCCTTCTGGTACAGAAGCATTTCCAGTTCCAGAGATTGTCTTGGAAGCCTGATTGGTGTAAGCAGGGAAATTTAGCCTCATTTCCATATCCTTTAGAATAGGGATATCCAAAGCTGATAATTCATAAACCTTAGAAACGACGGTATTGGCTTTGAGTTGAAAGCGCTTAGAGTCGTTTACAGAGTTGAAGGTATAATAAAAAACACCTTTTTCTTCTATAAGGCTATAGGCTTCTCCTTCTATCTCTATCTGAACGTCTTCAGGTTTTATATCCCCTAATGTTTTTACGTTGAGTCGAAACGATTTTCCCTTGGCGACCTGAAGCGACGGATTGAGTATAGTAAACTGAAACGGAGCTGGTGGCTCATAAGCGGTATCGTAATTGACGAGGCGCTTGTAGCTAGACGAAAAAGAATCGCCTAAACCAGAGATCCATATCGCTAAGAGGATAAGAACAGGAATGGCTAAAAGTCGTAAATATTTTAGGTTTTGTGTAAAATCAATAGCCACCTGAAAAGGCACAGATTTTAAGTCTTTGGATTTCTGTTCAATACTGGCGAGTAAAAGCTCGCCTTGGGCGCCCTGAGCTTTAAGTTGTAAGATATTCTTTAGCTTATCGCTGACTTCTGGAAAATGAGTACCGATGTAATCTGAAGCTTCTGAATAGTTGATCCCCTTGGAGATTTTGAAAAGCTGACCTGCGGGAACTAAAATCAATTTGAAAAGCAACAGCAGTTCTATGGCGAGGACGGTCCAAAACAAAAAAGTTCTAAGGCCAGAGCTAAACCATAAGAAGTACTCCAAGGCAGAGATAAAAATAAACAACAAGAGACTGATCCCTACAAAAAGCAAGGCACCTTTTATTAAAAGATTACTGTAGAACTTTTTTATAAACCGTTCTAACTTTTTTTCTATGATGTCATAATTCTGCATATCCTGCTTCTAATCCAATATTTGCTGTAAAGGTATTAATTAACCGACTTATTACTAAAGAGTTGTCATTATTTAACTGAATATCAAGACACGTGCTAGGGAGGAACGTTTAATTTATAAAACGGAAGTCTTGATTTTTGAAGTATAGATCTTCATAGTTGATAGGTTTTGTGGGCTGGAAGCTACTAGTGTCTTACTTTTAAGGGCATTAGGGATGACTGCATGTTGAAGTTAATCGTAATAGGAATTTATCCTTTTTTTGACATAAAAAAATGGAGGAGACCAACCATCCTTCCCTCCCTCGACTCAATGTTTTACACACAGAAGCCGAATTAACTGGTTTTGTCAGCACAGTATTAAGCTTTAGCTAATTGGCGAGCCAAATACTTAGTTATTGGAAACTGTCAGTCTATTGAAAAGTAAATATTTTTTATATAGATGTCTTTACCATCAAAATCCTTTTCCCCTCTAAAAAATAAAGGGGCTGTTACGTCACTTAAATTTGCGCTTTGATAGAGTTCAGTTATCGGAATGGAATAGGATATCCATTCCTTTGTAATTGAGTAGCCGCTCTTTTGATTAAAAGTAATCTGATTATTTGTTTGAGTTCCTTCCGCAAAGGATCCTGTTTGAAAACCTATTTGAAAAGAGGATAGGGTGTTTCCCTTTACTTCAAAATTCAATTTCCCCGATTTAAAATTAGAAAGATTTTCTCCTTTTCCTCCGGCTATCTCTAATGCACATCCCCACCATGCTCCAGTTCCAGTTCCAGTTTTAACTTCTATGATTCCATCTTGTGACATTTCAATGCCACATGTTCCCTCCCAAGCATTCAGTTTCAGCTTTTCACTGGGATATGAAATGTCATTTTTACTTTCTGGAACCCAGGTTTCATGAACCACCAAATAACTACGTTCAGTTACACGTTGACCAATTTTTCTATCTTCATTTACAGTAGCGATTTCAAGCAATCCCATTTCACTTTTTAATGGAGGTGAAAGAACATCCTCCATTAATTTGTTTTTATTACCACCATAGGTTTTCGTAATAGGTAAACCGTTTCGGGTCAATCCCTCAAATACGCCTTCGTTTACCATCTCCCACAATGCAAATTTTGCCTCTCCTTTTAGGTTGATTAGTCCAAAATGATTTTCTGACCCTAAAGCACTTCCCTGATCTTTCCATTGCTCATCAAAAGCCTCAAAATAGAAACAAGAGATATCCTCAGTGTTTGTCCAATCTCTCATGTGCTTATAATATAATTTTTCCTTGTATTCGTCTGCAGCTTTAGAACCCGTTGCTCCATAAGAGGAACTAGCACGAGTTGACCAACCTGTTTCACCAATGTGAATAGGTTTATGAATTCCCAGACTTTCCATATAATTGACTGCTGCTTGATATTGAGAAATAGCATAATTCTTTGCTCTACCCATTGCAGCCTCAATCTGTCTCCGTTTAGTTAGATCCTCTTCTTTTTCTGGCACACCCCAAAATATAGGATTGTAATGTGAATCATGAAAAGGATAGGTGTGGAGTGATATAAAATCAACAGCCTCTATCAATGCTTCTAACTCATCCGTCTGATAGCTTTTTGCTCCTCCTCCCCACGATTCGTAGTTATCAGAACTCGTTATCCATATGCCTGTTGAAATTTTTCCACTATCTCGCAATTCTTTGAGGTAATCCACCCATTTGAGAATGATATTTGGGTAGACAAAATAGTTGATGGCCCATTGCACCATCGCCTCATTCCCCACTGCAATGATTTTTACTATTAACCTCGCACTTAAAGATCTTTAATTTTATGCAGCATATTTGATGCTCTCATGTTTAAAATATTTTGCTACCCTTTCGCTATCATTTTGAAGCATTTTCATATGATTCTCTAAATTTTCTTTCATTTTTTCTTGTGTTTTTGGTGCCGGTTTATCCGAGAGTCCATACTTTAAATCGCAATTCAGATATTCATCTGGGTTTCGCTCAGGTGAGTATGATGGCAGGTAAAATAGTTCTATGGTTTCGCCATTTTCTTCCGCCCATTTCTTTACAACTTTACTATGATGGACTCGTAAATTATCAAGGATTAAGAATACTTTGGTTTCTTGCGATTTGATGAGCTGTTCTAAAAATTGAATAAATACATCTGAGTTCATATTTTCTTTATATATCATAAACTGAATTAAACCCTGATTTGTAACTGTAGAAATCATGTTGATTGAAAACCGCTTCGACATATGTTTTTTAACAGGAGTTTTTCCTTTTGGAGCATAGGAACGTCCATGATGATTATTGTTTTTTACACCCGTTTCATCCCCCCAATGAATAGTTGCCTTCTCTTGTTTTGCCTTCTCTTTTATTGCTGGATATTCTTCGTCTAACCATTTTTGAACTTTTTTGGAACATTGTTCATAAGCTCTCTTTTTTGGCTTTTGAGGCGTGAATCCCCAAGCGTTGAGATAATTACCGACAGCTCTTCTTCCGATTGTAATACTAAACTCTCTTGCTATCAAATCCCTTACTGCCCTTGTAGTCCACAAAGCATAATCTAACTTTAGTTGATCGGGCATTACATCAATAATCATTTTTTGGATTGCAGCTTCTTGATCTTTATTGAGTAGTTTTCGATCTTCTGATTTGACTCCTCGTTTTTGATAAGACAAAGATTTATGACCTTCTTTATTGTAAAGCTTCCACCAATCTCTAACAGTATTTACATGAACACCGTAAAACAGAGCTATGTCTTTTTTTTTATCTCCACGTTTTATCATTTTTACAGCATCCCTTCGAATTATACCTCTTTCCTGATCAGAAACACTCCTTAAGTCTATTTTTTCCATCTATAAATATACGAAATATTTAACTATAAATAAAGAACTATTGATTCGAAGTTAATATATCCGGGTATGTCTGGGCCATTTTTACTGCAGCCTCTATCTCTGCCGTATTATTTTCTACATTTCCGGCATTATGATTGGCAGATGCAGACCATGCACCTTCACATTCTATCCAAGTCCCCAACATCACATACATTTCAAAATTTGAATCTTCGTCTTTCAATTGTTTAATAGCCTGCAAGAGATTAGCCGTATGTCCAAATTGTTGAGTGTTGTAAGTCCTTATTAATTTGATTCCCATTGCAGATAATATTTTCATATCCTCTTTTAATTCCTTAATCATTGGAACGGCCTCCCTCGTGTTTTTTCTATATCCTCCGTACGAAAATGCCAAATAATCAGGATTTCCAAGTATATCGGCTGCGGTTATACTAGTTTTATTTTCTTGAGAACATCCAATTAATAAGGAGGCAAACGAGACAAACAGCAGTAGTTTTATGCTAAATTTCATTTCTCAAATTTCTATTTGTAATAATTCCGTTTGATTGTTGCCAACCTAAGTATAACAAAACAAGTTGTGTTATGCCCATTTCCTAACAGAATAAACTTAGTGATTTTTTTATTATCATAAAAGTTTTAAGATTAAAGCATGCTTTAATAAACGGTGAAATCTTGGAGATACTTAATGGCCTCCAATGGCTTTACAATCCCCTTGGATCGGAAGACCAACGGGTTTGCAAAAACCCATTGGTTATCGAGTTGAAAATTCCCATTTTATCTAGATAGGTTAGAAGAAAAACACTACAAAAAAACTCAAAGAATCAGTTTTATGAATCCATGAGCCTAGAGTACTAGTGTTTCAAATTAAAGTAGAAAAGAGTTGTTTTTTACCTTAGTTCTTTGTTAGCCCCCCGTTTTTTTTATTCAGAATTTGAATTAGGTATTTTTCCTAATTGCCACATTAAAATTCCTGCAGTAAGAAACATCCATATCGCATAAGCTCCTATCGGAATACCCATTTCTACATTATTTAAGATAGACGTTGCAATCACAAGGGCTAAGGTCCCGTTTTGTATGCCGCTCTCAATTGTGATTGAAATGGTATTTTTTAAATTTAATTTAAAAAATCTAGCGGTGAGATACCCTAATCCCATAGTCGAGATATTAAGTACTAATGTGACTAGTCCAGCTTCTTTCATTCCATCTATTAATTTATCTGCATTGGCAGCTAATACTGCGATAAAAACTAGGATGAAAATAACGGTTGAGGCCGTGCGAATTGGTTTTTCCATTCGTTTCGCAAAACTGGTTTTGTGTTTGCGAAAGAGCATTCATAATGAAATGGGAATAACCGTTATTCCCATTATTTGTAATAGAGTATCAATTATGGGTAATTTAATTGTAGTCTCTGTATTACTGCCAAAATACTCTAAAGCATAAGATAGAATAAAGGGTATTGTCAAAATACTTACAAGGCTAGCAACAGCGGTTAAAGTGATCGATAATGCAATATTTCCTTTACAAACTT
Organism: Psychroflexus torquis ATCC 700755; assembly: GCF_000153485.2. Classification (NCBI taxonomy): domain Bacteria; kingdom Pseudomonadati; phylum Bacteroidota; class Flavobacteriia; order Flavobacteriales; family Flavobacteriaceae; genus Psychroflexus; species Psychroflexus torquis. Next base: position 2,034,378 of record NC_018721.1, read on the forward strand.
AAGTTATCAAATTACTAGTTGGACCACCAGGGCAACTTGCTAAAATAATTAATCCAATGGCCATTACGGGATTTAGATTAAAAGCTATAGCTAGTGAAAAACCTATAATAGGCAAAAAAATAAGCTGATTGGTAAGACCAATTAAAATGGCTTTGGGATATTTTATTACTCTAGTAAAATCAGTAATAATTAAAGTCATTCCCATTCCTAGCATAATTATAGCCAGAGCTAATGGTAAGAACACTTTACTTATAAGTTCGACTGCAGTCATAATATAATTGATTATTTAAAGTTCCGTGTTATCGTATAAAACCCAATAGCCCGGCTTTAAAATGTGGCAGAACTTCTGTCTTCTATTTGACCTCGGATAAAAAATGTAGAGCGAAAAGCTTATATTCTCACCGAGTATCGAGTGTTTAAGCACCCAATTTAGTAAACAAAAACCGAACCTACCTGCAGGTAGAAAATCTGCGAGTCCTGACGCTTTGGGATTCTTAAGTAGGCTAGGACGAGCAATAAATTATAAGCTTCTTTGTCGTGGTCTCTTTTTTATTCTTTTGTGTATTTGCTCGTAAAACAGTCGGTACAATCTCCAATTAATATCAAGGTATTCCCACTTATATTAAGAATCTGTCTGAATCCATTCTCCTGAATTATCATCTCCCGAGGTTCATTAAATATTAAGGATTTATGGACTTCAATCGAATATTTAGTTTGGAAATTCAAAGTTCCATTTTGATAACTTTTAATTGAGTTAGTCGAAATTTCAAGCTTTCTGTTTTCTCCTCTTGTTTGAGGAGTCTCTGTAGTTCCTGCTATTCCTCCAGAGGAACCTTTCCAATTCCATTGTCCAATTAAGCTTGTATTAGAATCGTCATCATTTTGTGAGCAACTCAAAATTGTCATACCAATTATTGTAAGAAGGATACTATTTTTCATTTTTGCTTTTCTTGATAGAGGTTATTTTTTGATTAAGTTTCATAAATGCACAACAACTTGATGTTTACGATTAGATACAAGGTTATTCTACTAAATTAGTAAACAAATACGAACCAGATAAGCACTTGCTAAAGCGATTAATTATTCACTGTGTTCAATATTTATAGAGTTGTTTTTTACCTTAGTTCTTTATTAGCCCCCCGTTTTTTTTATTCAGAATTTGAATTAGGTATCTTTCCTAATTGCCACATTAAAACTCCTGCTGTAAGAAACATCCATATCGCATAAGCTCCTATCGGAATACCCATTTCTACATTATTTAAGATAGACGTTGCAATGACAAGGGCTAAGGTCCCGTTTTGTATGCCGCTCTCAATTGTAATTGAAATGGTGTTTTTTAAATTTAATTTAAAAAACCTAGCGGTGAGATACCCTAATCCCATAGTCGAGATATTAAGGACTAATGTGACTAGTCCAGCTTCTTTCATTCCATCTATTAATTTATCTGCATTGGCAGCTAATACTGCGATAAAAACTAGTATAAAAATTACTGTTGAGGCTGTACGCATTGGCTTTTCCATTCGTTTCGCAAAACTGGTTTTGTGTTTACGAATGAGCATTCCTAATGAAATGGGAATAACCGTTATTCCCATTATTTGTAATAGAGTATCAATTATGGGTAATTTAATTGTAGCCTCTGTGTTACTGCCAAAATACTCTAAAGCATAAGATAGAATAAAGGGTATTGTCAAAATACTTACAAGGCTAGCAACAGCAGTTAAAGTGACCGATAATGCAATATTTCCTTTACAAACTTGAGTTATCAAATTACTAGTTGGACCACCAGGGCAACTTGCTAAAATCATTAATCCAACTGCCATTACGGGATTTAGATTAAAAGCTATAGCTAGTGAACATCCAATAAGAGGCAAAAAGATAAGTTGATTGGTAAGACCAATTAAAATGGCTTTGGGATATTTTATTACTCTAGTAAAATCAGTAATAATTAAAGTCATTCCCATTCCTAGCATAATTATAGCAAGAGCTAATGGTAAGAACACTTTACTTATAAGTTCGACTGCTGTCATCAATATAATTGATTATTTAAAGTTCCGTCTTATTATTATGAACCCAAGGGGCTGGCTTTAAAATTTGGCAGAATTTCTGTCTGCTTTTTGTCATTGGATAAAAAATGTAGAGCGAAAAGCCCACATTTCTACCGAATATGGACTGCCCTATTTTAGTAGCCGTTGCTTATTTTCTTAGAACGTTACTAATCAATTCAATTGTTTTTGTTTTCAATAAAATAAGCTGTTTTCTTAAAAACTTACCTCTTAAAATTCATCTCTTTTATCTCTCGCAATTAAACCTGTTGTCAGACAAGGCCGAAAATATTTCTTGGTTTTTAATAAAATAAACAGTTGTACACTAACGAAATATAATTTTTTACATTCTACTCTCTATTCTCTTTTTTTGCACTTCTAATATTCTACCACGTAATTCTACTTTTTGCCGTATTTTCTATATTTAAGATACCTTTGGGGATAAACAACAAACTGAATAAAATTAAATTCTAAGTGTCGAAGGCTTAAATTTTTATTTAGATGACTTATGTCTAGGTTGGGTGTGTATCTTAAGGTTGTTCTTAACAACCACCAATCTCCTTTTCTGCTTGGTCTTATATCCCAACCAAAAGTTAGTATAGGGGTTACTTTGTGTTGGGTAATGTTCGTTATTTCCAGTCCATTATCTACCTCTTTTAAGCTTAGGTTTTCATAACTCAATCCGCCACCAATAAAAGGAACGAAACCATGATAATCTCCAATAAATTTAAAACCCTCTAACACTAAGCTTTTCCGATTTACTTCTTGTGAAAAGTTAAAAGCTTCTCTAGTTTGAGAGATAGGTCTAAAGGCAAATGAGGTTATAAAATCAAGTTTTGTAAAATGATACCCTACAGCTAAGTCAGGGAAAATTCTTGACTGTGCTTTCGCATCTAAAAAAGGGCGTAATTCGTCGTTAAATTCGGAGGACCCTATTTGAAATGCCGAAGAAGGACCAATTCCAACAAAGAAACCATTTTTATTAGATTTTGAAAAGACCTCATTAAAATGACGATTAACATCATTATTAGCAGAGTTGGTGGATTCAATCACCCAATTCATGCCTACATTGAAAAAATGAGTTGGAAGGTTTGTTCTTGATACATCTGTTCTTGACAAATAAACATCTATATCTGGATTTATAAGTTTGTTGTATCCTGCGTAAAAATAAAAATTGGGTAAGCGATAGCCAACTCCAATATCTAGTGTTGATTTTACATTTGTTGTTTTAAATTGAGATCCATCTAAATTTTCTTGATTGTATCTAAAAGGGGAAAACTTATATCCTATATAAGGACTTATGCCATTTTCCTTTAGCCGTAAAGGATAAACTCTAAATCCTGTAAATGCTCCCGAAACTGTATTAGTCTTTACGGTGTCATCTTCCAAAAAAAGGTTTGAAGTTGGTATAGAAATGTAAATATCTGCATATCCCCAAAAGTGTGTTGCCCCAATATTTATAGAAGGACTGATGTAAGCACTCCGCTCAAAACTCTCTTCCTGTCCCAAACCATTAAGAAACTGACTTTCTCCATAATTGGGGACATAATTAAAGTCGATACCAAAATAAGTTTTAGCAAAGGCAAAGCGCTTAGGAATATCCTGAGCATTTACTTGAATAAATAAAGACATTATAAAAAATAAACACAAAAACTTTTTCATCTTTCTAGTTTAAGGACATTAAAATGTAAAAACGGTAGAGAGATTTTAGCTCTTTTTTTTCATATTTAACTTTGTAATTTGTATTATTATCTACTATTTACCTTTACACTAAACAAAGCGCTCAAAACTCATGACCCCTATCTTATGCATAGACGATAAGTTGCTAAGGTTCTTGATTATCAATAAAATAAATAGATATACAACAACTAAATATAACTTTTTTGAGTAACACTCTTAGCCTCTGTTTTATAAGTTTATGATAAATCGGTTTAGCTATTCCCATTCCTTCAATAGTCTTATGAAAAATACTTTGTTTGAATTGAGATTGATTAATTCTAAAACAGAATTCGTCGAAATAGCTTTGCACAGGCCATTTGCTAACATGAGTCGGTATAGCCCTTAACAAAGGTTTCATCTGGATAATTACCACATGTGGTTTTTTAAAGTTTCTCTGGTTATTACTTAGTTTTTGGTTTATATCATAGCTCTTTTTAAGCGGAGCATAACCTCTTCATTTATCGGTAACTATTTTTGCTGAAGGACTTATATGTTCTTTAAATATTGGAGTTAATGATGTCGCTGAATAATCATCTATAGACTTAACCTACACTCTTTTTATTTGATGTTTTACGTTTAATTCTAATGCTATTACTGTCTTTTTCTTTTTAGAATCATCGCTTCTGCCTTGCTTTCCTTCTTCTTTCCTTCCTACAGTAAATTCATCTACATGAACTATTTCAGTTAGAGGGTATTTTTGACTACTCTTCATTGATTTTCTAACCTTCTGCATAAAATACCAAGCTGTACCTTGCTTTATATACTTTTTGATAAACGGAATGAATTCACGTTTGCTTTCTTATTACCATCCGTTAATCGCAATTTTTTCATCATTACAATCGGTACCAAGGATAATCTTATCACTTCCAAATTTGGCTAGCTAAGGTTCAAAACCACTATGTTTTTTTGCCATTGTTGGGCTTTCGTTATTTTATTTCATTCTGCAAGGCGTTGTCAAAGGCATACTTATTGACAAGTTTTGGCTCGTGCGGTTGACTTTTGAGGGACTTGACAATGTGTATGGTTTTTAGCGTTGGCTTCCTTAATTTATTATTTCTAAAATCTCAATATAATTATCCAAATTTCGAACTTTAGCAGTTTCACCAATCCCTTATCCAATTAATGCTACAGCCAACGGATATTTAATATTCACTTTTTGAATTCCGTTTGACTTTTCATTTTTATTAATTTCCTTTTCAACTATTTGAACTTTAAGGTCTTTACCATTATTCAAGTATTTTACTTTACTACCAATCTTTACAGCATCTTTACATAATTCAGTTCTTTGTTATGTGCTTTCGTTATTAATTTAATTTTCAATAGCTTGAGACAATTCTCTTCCCGCTTTGATTTGTTCTTCATAAAGTGGAGTAAGAAAAGTAGTGTTAGTACCTCCTCTAAATAAAATATTCATAATAATTCCATGTCCAATATGTTCACAAAGTTGGTCATCATATACTGAAATTTTTTTGGTAAGATCTTGGTGTGTTTTGGTATCAAGTTTTAACCATTTATACATAAAACCATTTTTATTTAATTCCAATTCTAACTCGTTACACCATTTTAGTAAATCATTTTCTTGATTTTCAATATTATCTACCAACCTATAATAATTGTAAATTAAATCTTCAATCTTGCTCAAATTACCAGAATTTTTGAGCGATTCAAAAGCTGATCTATTAAAATTTAATGCTATTTCTATAATCAAACCAGAAATAGCACTCTGTATGGTTGCTTGGTCACTGAAATCTCTATTAAACCAAATTAGACCTATAATGACGCAATAAATCGTTTTACCGAAACGAATTCGGCACATGCTTTTTTCGCCTGTTTTTCATCAAAAATAATTACCGTAGCTAAGGCTATGCTAGTTATTTTTGATTTCAATCAATCAATCAAAAAACCTGTGCTGAGCTTCGTCGTAGTATAATTCAATTTATTCATACGGCATTATAAATATAATTTGGTATTAGATATGCTTTGAGCATTTCTTTGCTTAGCACTCATTTGGTATGCTTTTCTGGGACAATTGTAAGATGGGGTGTGGATTCGTTTCCTCTCATACACCTGTTTAAGATTTTTTTTGTAATCTGCCTTAACCAAGAAATTGTTAGCGTATTTAAGGAATGCAGGAGTTTTAATTGAGCATCTGTGAGTTTATTGCCATAGCCAATTTCTCGTATATCTGATCGCTTGTCATCAATAACGCTAATAACAGTAACAGATTTGAGTGTTTCGATCTCCTCTAATTGTTCTTTATCAAAAAAAGCATCAAAAAATAATGCGTTCGCTATGACCTCTTTTTTATAGGCCCAAACCTTGACCCTACATCATGGATAAATTCTGTAAAGACATTCTTTTTTACTTTTATTTCAACTTGATTATTGATCGCCATCTACCCACTTATTGATTTGGCTACTTGATTTGTTTCATGATCGCCTTTAGTAAAGTTTCCACAAGCCGCAAGACCCAATAGGGTTAGTGATATAGAGTAAAATAAAAGGTTCTTTTTCATAACGATCGATTTATTGATTAATTTTCATCAAATGCATGGCAGTTGTGCAGTTTACGGCGTACATTAAATATGAAAAAACTGTCAATTTTGTGTGAAACATATTAAAACGGTAGCGTTAAGGATCATTTTGTCGGGCGGGATCTTTTTCGCAATGATATTTAGCCTTATTTGTAACTTGATAAACCATATCGTTTAATTTTATTTTAGTAAATTTAACCTAAATTAATAGTTATGAAGAATCTATTTAAATTACTCCTAGTTTTATTTTTTGTGCAATTTACTTTTGCTAATGGCGGAGTAGTTATTGCTGATATTGAAAATGGAACATATCTAAGATTAGTTAATTCACAAATTGACGTCACTGTTCAGAATCAAATTTCTACTGTTATTACTAGTCAAATTTTTATTAACGATTTGGGAGGTTCTCAGGAAATACAATATGCATTCCCTGTACCTGGTAATGCTTCCGTAACTCAATTAAGATGGAGAGTAGATGGAGGAGAATGGCAAGTAGCTGTTTTTATAGAGGAGGATCCTTCCGGAGGAGGTGGAGATGGAGATGGGGTAACGCCCAATGCTAATTTAGTCTCATACTTGGGTGCAACTCCTGTATATTTTGCTTTTATTGAAGAAATAGCTGAGAATAGTGAAATTGAAGTTGAATTATCATACGTAGAATTATTGCCTTATAGTTTTGATGAAGTAACGTTTGAATACCCTAGCGATTACTCAGCAATACAATCTGATGTTATTGTTTTTGCCCAAAATCTAAATTTCAACTTATTTTCTGAAAGAACAATCGATGATGTTGAGTTGTTTAATAATGTAGGAACCATGACCAATGATGGTAACGTTGCTACTGTTCTTATTAGTGAAAATGAAGCTATTTCTATCAATGATATTCTAATTAAATACCAACTTGCATCAGATGAATTAGGAGTGATTCCTTTTAGTACTCTTTTAGAGGAAGGTGTTAATGAATGTGACGATTTTGGGAATGGGTTTTTTGGTTTAGTGGTTGAACCAGAATCAAATGCAAATACTGAAGTCATAGAAAAGAATTTTGTGCTTATTATAGATTCATCAGGTAGTATGAGGGGGGGAAACAAGATGGCTCAAGCAAAAGAAGCCTCAGAGTTTATCGTGAATAATTTGAATATAGGGGATAACTTTAATGTTATAGATTTTGATAATAATATTGTATTGTTCCAGCCTGAATTAGTGGAATATAATATTCAAAATTCAAATGCAGCCTTAGATTTTATAGAGAACATTGTTGCACTAGGGGCAACTAATATTTCTGAATCCTTAGTAACTGCAATAAATCAGTTTGAGGCAGGAGCAGAAGATAAAGCTAATATTATTGTGTTCTTCACTGATGGAGGAGCAACTGAAGGAGAAACAAATACTCAAAATATATTACAATTAGCTGAGGACACAGTCAATCAAATAGAAACAGAGATATTCTTATTTACTTTTGGTATTGGTGAAGATGTTACAACTGATTTGCTAACCCTATTAGCCGTTCAGAATAATGGTTTTGTAACATTTTTGGGCGATAATGAAATAGTAGATATAATTTCAAATTTTTACCTCACTATACGAAACCCTGTTTTACTAAACCCGGTTATTACAGTGGATCCAGTGGGTGCTATCAATAACGTATATCCTGATCCTTTACCTAACTTATATAAGGGACAACAGTTAGTATTTACAGGCAGGTATGAGGTTCCACAGGATATTTCATTAACATTAACAGGAACTGCATTTAACCAGCAAGTAGAATATAATTATGATTTTAATTTAAGCGATCAAAATAATGAAGGATATGCTTTTTTGCCAAAATTATGGGCAAAAACTAAAATGGAAAGCTTACTTATTGATTATTACTCCTTCCCAGAAGGTTCTTCTGAAGCCGAAGCAATACTAGAAATTATTGAAGAAACTAGTATTTGTTATCAAGTGCTAAGCCCTTTTACTAGTTTAGGTGATGGTGGAACATTAAGTGACGGAGAGTTTATGGATGACAAGAATAATTCTCTAAAGTTTTTCCCCAATCCGTTTACTTCAAAAACTAAAGCATTTGTTTATTTAGATCAGGCAGCTAAAATATTAATCCAAATTTATTCAATAGAAGGGAAGTTAGTTAAAACAATTTCTATAAATGGTGTTTATGGAAGAAATATAATTGAATGGAATGGAGAGGATAACGGAAACAAATTAATAGAGTCAGGAATATATATTTATACCATAAATATTGGAGGTAAAGAAACTCATTTTGGTAAATTAATTAAGAAATAAATAAATCCGCTTCTTTTCCCTAATTCAACAAAAAAGCAGGTGGTTAGAAAATTCTAGTGGTTACAATAGCTACAGGTCCTTTTGAAGTAGGCGAGGACTAGCAAATACGACTATTGCTGCTATCGAAGCGTCATTTTTATTTTTCTCATTATCTGGGAACTGTATTTCAGGGGAAAGTCCAATGAGTAGAGAGAGATGGCTGCTGGCACTACCTCCCCGTAATCCAATTCTATCAGAATCTACTTTAAAATCAGTAGCATTTTGTTTGATGTATTAAACTGCTCTTCTCATATGAGTTACCAATTCTGACATTACAAATTTTGGCTGACTTCCATGCCTTACTTCAAAAACAGTAAAGCCTTCCGAAACTAATTGTTTTGGACTTAGAATATGCCAGGTATCTGACTCAGTCATTTCTTGATCCGTTGCGAATCTATAATGACCATCTTCAAGTATTTTAAAAGTGTCAAAAGGAGAAGTCCAACCTCCGCTATTAGTCAATATTATGCCTGCACCATTAGGTTTTGTTGGTACATAAACATCAAAAGTTAGTGCCATACCAAAATCATGACCGTATACAACGTCTTTGATTAATGTAAAATTTGAGGGTGAAGACTCCCCCTCTTTACTTTGCTCTGATTTGCTGTTAGAACAACTTTTAAGAATAATTAATAGTAAAAACTGGATTATTAAAGGATATCTCATCTGTTTTTCGTAATGTCCGCCAACATCCGTATAAACCCTATTTAACTCTTTAGTATTGGGTATATATCTATTATATGTCGTTTTATTCCCTACCAAACTAGCACTTTTGCGTATACTTTACTAAGGTCTTTTTATAGGTTACTGTCACTTTCTTAAAAACGCTTTCGATAGATTGTGTTGATCTAACTTGTGTTCTTATAAAATGGGCTTAAAAACACCTTAATTCTAGGCACTTGGTTTGTTTGGCGGTAACTTCAGTATAAATCATAATTTTGGATGTTTTATAGTCAGAAGAAGTCTAGGCACCTATTTATTATAACTGATTTCTTATACATCTAAGCGCATCTTAAACACGTGTTTTTGGAAACGGTCATTTCCATATCCCCAAAATATCCTATCAATTACTTTCTCTTTTCTAAGAGTTTTGTAAGCCGTTCTATCTGAATTCTATGCATTCTCTGTAAAATAATGGGATATAGATTACCGATTAAATTTATTATGGTGGTGATTATAAAAATGGCTAAATGTCCATTTATTAGTAAAATAAAAGATACCATCAAAACGGCTATTAAAGAGGCTAAGTGACCAAATTCTGATTGTCTAGTTTGAAAATCAAAATTTTCAATCCCCGTTTTTGCACCACTAAAATATTTTTTTCTATTTTTCTCTTTACCCCAAAAAGCTTTAAGAAGTAGGGTTTTAAAAAATTCTACGCCTAATCTTCTATAAATAATTGTCAAGCTTTTTGAGTTTTTAATTTGATAATACGAGCTCGGCAATAGCGCGTTCGTTTTATAGACAAAACCCAGAAAGGCAAAAACACCTGTGATAAATAGATTTAGAACTAGTGAAATACCAAAGATTGCAATCCAAGAAAATTCAGCCGCATTTGTATGGATTAATAAATTAAGTAATTCTATTGACTGATAAGCTAGAAAAATTGAAAACAAAGAAAATAGCAATTTCTTAATCATTAGAATTGAGCATTTTACGGTTTAGTTTATTTTGAATTGGGAGTTCATTTTATTTATTAGTTTTTTTTGTACTTATTCTAGCATCAGTATAAACCCTAATTTTGGATGTTTTATGAGGTCTATATTCACCATAAGTCCTAGTTTACCTATCAAATATAATCGATTTTTTAATACACCAAGTACTTCTTAATCTCGTGAGCTTCATAAACCATTATTTCCTATCTGTAAACATCAATATATTTTATATTTGTAAAAAAAACAGAAGATGGATACGAAAGTAAGAGTGAGATTTGCCCCAAGTCCAACAGGGCCACTTCATATTGGAGGCGTAAGAACTGCTTTGTATAACTACTTGTTTGCTAAAAAACACCAAGGTGATTTTTTACTAAGAATTGAAGACACCGACCAAAACCGATTTGTAGAGGGTGCAGAGCAGTATATTAAAGAAACTTTGGAATGGTGTGGAATCCCATACGATGAAGGTCCAGGAAAGCCAGGGAATTGTGGGCCTTATAAGCAAAGTGATCGCAAGGAAATCTACGTGGAGCATGTAGATAAATTGATCCAAAGCAATAATGCTTACTACGCCTTTGACACTCCTGAAGACTTGGAGGTGAAGCGCAAAGAAGCAGAGCAAGACCACACGAAATTCAGTTACGGACCAAAAAATAGAAATCAACTCAATAATTCCTTAACTCTTTCTGCGGAAGAGCTGCAGACAAAATTGGATAACAAGGAGAACTATGTTATTCGTTTTAAGACAAAATCGTCTGTAACACTCTCCATTCATGATGAAATTAGAGGGTTTATAGAAGTGGATTCTGAAGTCCTAGATGATAAGGTTCTATTTAAAAGCGACGGCTTGCCAACTTACCACTTAGCAAATATTGTCGATGATCATCTCATGAGAATTACACATGTAATTCGCGGGGAGGAATGGTTACCTTCACTACCCCTTCACATTTCTTTATACGAAGCTTTTGGTTGGGAGACTCCAAAATTTGCTCACTTGCCTCTTATTTTGAAACCAAGTGGAAAAGGAAAATTGAGTAAACGAGATGGAGACCAACTTGGGTTTCCTGTATTTCCTTTAGAATGGAAAGACCCTAAAACAGGAGCTACCTCTTCGGGATATCGCGAGGAAGGATTTTTCCCAGAAACCTTAGTTAACATGTTGGCCTTACTAGGTTGGAATGATGGAACCGAAAAAGAATTTTTTTCTATAAAAGAGCTTACAGAATCTTTTGAACTAGAAAGGGTTCATAAATCTGGAGCTAAGTTTGATCATGAAAAAACAGAATGGTTTCAGCATCACTATATGCAAGAGATGTCCGTCTCCAAATTGGTTCAGGAGTTTTCAATAATCCTGAAGGAGAAGGGAGTAGATGTTCAACAAGCTTACGTGGAGGAAGTCGTTGAAAAAATACGGGAAAGAGCTGCGTTTGTATCAGAATTTTGGGAGTTGTCTTCTTTTTACTTTGAATCGCCTAAAGAATTTGATTCGAAATCGGCTAAAAAAGCCTGGAAAAATGATTCACAAGAATGGATGCGAGCTTTAATCGGAAAGCTGGAAAGTATTGAAGATTTTTCTCAAACCCATGTTCAGAGTGAAGTCAAAGAATGGATCAACACCCAAGGTCTAAGTTTTGGTAAAATTATGCAACCCTTAAGGCTCGCTTTGGTAGGGGCTATGAGTGGACCTGATGTTTTTCATATCGCTGCTTGCATCGGTAAAGAGGACAGTATATATAGACTGAATTATGCCATTGAGAAATTGGCTTAATCTTTTAGTTTTTCGGTGCAATGCAGTCGGAAAAGGTTTATTTTTATATAAATTTTATAACTAATTATTATGGGAACATTTGCAGGTATTTTTATAGTGGTAATTGTTTTTTTTATCATTATAAGTGGAATTTTCACAGTGAAGCAACAAACAGCAGCTTTGGTGGAACGCTTCGGGAAATTTTTGAGTATAAGGAATTCAGGACTGCATTTTAAAGTTCCATTAGTGGACCGTATTGCAGGGAAAATAAATCTTAAAATTCAGCAACTGGATGTCAATATAGAGACTAAAACCAAAGATGATGTGTTTGTTATTCTTAAAGTGTCGGTTCAGTATCAAGTGACTCGAGCTAGAATTTACGATGCTTTTTATAAACTAGAGAGCCCAAGTGCTCAAATTACATCTTATGTTTTTGATGTGGTTCGAGCGGAAGTGCCAAAAATGAAATTGGATGATGTTTTTGTGCGCAAAGACGATGTTGCAAATGCTGTAAAGTCAGAACTTAATGATGCTATGCTAGACTATGGTTACGACATCATAAGAACACTTGTCACAGACATTGATCCCGATGATAAGGTAAAGGCATCTATGAACCGAATTAATGCCTCAGAACGAGAAAAAATAGCAGCTGAGTTTGAAGGTGAAACAGAGCGAATTAAAATCGTTGCTGTAGCCAGAGCCGAAGCAGAAAGCAAACGACTCCAAGGACAAGGGATTGCAGATCAACGTAGAGAAATAGCTAGAGGTCTCGAGGAAAGTGTTGAGGTACTTAATAAAGTAGGAATTAACTCTCAGGAAGCTTCAGCATTAATTGTGGTGACTCAACATTACGATACCCTTCAATCTATAGGAAGCCAAACCAACTCCAACCTTATCCTTATGCCAAATTCTCCTGAAGCGGGCAGCAATATGCTAAACGACATGATTGCTTCTTTTACCGCCGCTAGCCAGATTGGTGATGAGATGAAAAAGCAAAATGATCGCAAAGCGATTCAAGAAAAACCAGATTAAATATAAAAGTTTGGTAGACAGACATTAAAAAAGGCTTGTGAAAATTTCACAAGCCTTTTTTAATGTCTAAAACTATTCATACCAATTTAGTTTTTAAATGAGGCATTAAAAATTATACTACGACGTAACTCAGCACAGGTTTTTTACTTAGGTGAGGAAAAATATATAAGCATAACACTAGTTACGGTTCTATTTTATCACGATTTGTAATACCAAATTATATTTATAATGCCGTATGAATAAATTGAATTATACTTCGACGTGGCTCAGTACAGGTTTTTTGATTGATTGAAATCAAAAATAACTAGCATAGCCTTAGCTACGGTAATTATTTTTAATAAAAAGCAGGTGAAAAAAGCCTGTGCCGAATTCATTTCGGTAAAACGATTTATTGAGACATTATAGGTCTAATTTGGTATAAGTCAAAAAAGCCTGTGTCGAACTCGTTTCGGTAAAACTGATTTTATACGACATTTGAATGCTAAATAAGTATAAGACTCATAGTCCAAACTTTCTCAATATCTGAGTTCCTATTTTAGCATAAACAGCTTTCTGGCCAAAATAAGAGATAAACTCAGCTATAATATTTGTGAACGAAAAAGCACGCCTGATATACACTAAATCAATATTAGCTTTTTGCTTACTAATTTGAGTTTTGAGTTTAAGAATCTTTAGATCCTTATCGATTTCCTTAAATGAATTGTATTTCTTCATCAGTCTGAAGTTTCAGTTTCTTCAAGTCCTTTTTTTAACTCCTCGTCTAAATCAGTATCTGAACTTAAAAGGCTATTTAAGAATGAAAACACTGGTTTTTCCAATAATTTTTTTCCGAAGATACTTACGATAATAAGTATTATACCATAGAAACCTCCAACTACAAAAAATCCATAAGACACCGATCCCAATTTATCACCTATCAAAAAGGCGAAACCCAAAGACACAAAAAAGAGTACTAAAATTAAGATTCCTATTTTAAGTATAAAACGTCCTCCACTGACTATGCTTAAGGCAGATTTCTTAAAGAGATCAAGCTTGTAAAATTCAATAGAATTTTTTATGACATCCTTGGTATCTTGAGATAAGTTATCAAAGTGATCACCTAAATGATTCTCCATGAAGAAATTTTAAGGATTATTTATTCTTCAATTCTTCTTGAAGATTAGAATTTTTCTTTTTCAATTGGTCCAATTCACTTTCAAGTTTGCTCAGCATTCCGTCAGCTTTAGTACTAGCATTAGAAAAAGTTTTATCTAACTTTTCCTCGATGCTTTTTTTTGCTTCTTCAGAAAAAGCAGACAAATGAGAAGATGTTTCTTTATACTTCTTATTTAAGTTTTCTTGTAGATGATCTGCTTCATCTCTCAACTGTTTTCTAGTTTTTTCTCCACTTTGTGGTGCATACAATAATCCTAAACCTACTCCGAGAGCTGTACCGGTTAATAGTGCTAAAATTGTATTTCCTGTCTTATTTCCCATTTTATTAATATTTTATTAATATTAGTTTCAAATTTAAGGAGAACCTAGAGTTATCCCTGTTAATAACCGGTTAATAAATGATTTAACTCAAAAATTTAAGACTTTAGCCACGTTTTAAAATTGATCTCTTTTTGTATAATAGCTTTTACTTCAGACATAGGAACACGCTGTTGCTCCATCGTATCTCGATGGCGAATAGTCACACAATGATCTTCTTTAGTGTCATGATCTACGGTAATACAAAACGGGGTTCCTGCTGCATCTTGTCTCCTGTAGCGTCTCCCTACAGCATCCTTTTCATCATAAACAACATTGAAATCCCATTGCAACTCCTTAAGAAGTTCTTTAGCAATTTCTGGTAAGCCATCTTTCTTCAATAGTGGAAACACAGCCGCTTTTACGGGGGCAAGTATAGAAGGGAGCTTTAATACCGTTCTTGAGCTACCGTCCTTAAGAGTTTCCTCTTGTAAAGCACTCGAAAAAACAGCTAGAAACATTCTATCTAAACCTATTGAGGTTTCAATGACATAAGGCACATAATTTTCACCAAGCTCTGGGTCGAAAAATTGAAGTTTTTTTCCAGATAGATTTTCATGCGCTTTAAGGTCAAAATCTGTTCTTGAGTGAATCCCCTCCAATTCCTTAAAGCCAAAAGGAAAATTGAATTCAATATCGGTAGCGGCATTGGCATAATGCGCCATCTTTTCGTGATCATGGAATCTGTAGTTCTCTTCACCAAGATTTAAAGATTGGTGCCATTTTGTTCTTAACACTTTCCAGTGTTCAAACCATTTGAGTTCTTCTCCAGGACGAACAAAATATTGCATTTCCATTTGTTCAAATTCCCGCTGGCGAAATATAAACTGTCTAGCGACTATTTCATTTCTAAAGGCTTTTCCGATTTGGGCAATCCCAAAAGGGATTTTTAGCCTCCCCGATTTTTGGACATTGGCAAAATTCACAAAAATTCCTTGGGCGGTCTCTGGCCGTAAATAGAGATCGGTTGCCGATTCTGCAGAAGCGCCCAACTTGGTGCCAAACATCAAGTTGAATTGCCTCACTTTGGTCCAGTCTCTAGATCCGCTTACTGGGCAAGCTATTTCCAGTTCTTCGATAAGGGCTTTGACATCATCTAAATCTTCATTGGTTAATGAAGTCGCTAATCGCGTTAAGATTTCTTTGGATTGAGATCTGTACTTGACAACTCTAGGATGAGTGCTTACAAATTCAGCTTCATCGAAAGCATCTCCAAAACGCTTTTTGGCTTTTGCAATTTCCTTTTGTGCCTTTTGTTCTATCTTTTCGGCATAGTCTTCGACCAAAACATCTGCCCGGTATCTTTTTTTAGAATCCTTATTATCGATCATAGGATCATTAAAAGCATCTACGTGACCAGACGCTTTCCACGTGTTGGGATGCATGAGGATTGCAGCATCTAAGCCGACTATCTCTTCATGAAGGTGGACCATACTTTTCCACCAATAGGCTTTAATGTTGTTTTTGAGTTCAACTCCATTTTGCCCATAATCATAAACAGCACTTAAGCCATCATAGATTTCACTGGAGGAAAATATATAACCATACTCCTTAGCATGGGATATTACGTGTTTGAATTTGTCTTGCTCTTTTGCCATACCGCAAAAGTAAAAAAACGCTTCTTGATAATGCGTTTTCGACTGTAAATTATTGACACTTTATATGTTGAGGTTCTACCTTCTTCTTTTTTTATTCTGAAACTATTTTTTCCCTAACTTTAATCAATTAATTTATCTTCAGATGTTTAAGGACTTTAAAAACTTATTATTTCCCAAACTCTGTGCCTGCTGTGATCAAGTCTTACTGAAAGAGGAAGCCTTTATATGTACGTTTTGTAGGCATGAATTACCGCTTTACGCCAACTTTTTTGATGGCCATCACGATTTGCATAAGATCCTTTACGGCAGGGTCCAGCTCGAACGGGCTGCAAGTCTGTTCTATTTTGAAAAAAAGGGACCTATCCAAGCTTTAATTCACGATCTAAAATATAGGGGCAATAAAGAACTGAGTTTTTACTTAGGCAGTTGGTTAGGAGAAATTTTGTTTGAAGCAGGTTGGCAAAGGAGTATTGATGTCGTTATTCCAGTTCCTTTACATAGACAGCGGATGAGAGAAAGAGGCTATAACCAAGTAGAAGGTTTTGGAAAAGCTATTGCTGAAAAGCTGTCTGCAAAGTACACCGATACCATCTTAAAAAGACGTTCTAATTCCAAAACTCAGGTATTCAAAAGCCGAATGGCAAGGTCTGAAGTTATCGGTAATAATTTCTACGCAGAACATCTGCAAGAGGTGTCTGGTCAACATATACTACTTGTGGATGATTTGGTAACTACTGGAGCCACCTTAGAAGCCTGTTATTTAGCTTTGAATGAGGCTGAGGGTATAAAACTAAACATTGCAACGATGGCCATTACCAAATAATAAAATCTATATTTTATTGTTTCTTTGTATAAAATAATTCCCGAAAATGAGAGTTCACTTTTCACGACTAACAGTGTGTATTGTATTAGTTTCTATTCTTTCCTCTTGTGCCCAAAGAGGACGACCAGATGGTGGACCCAGAGATCTAGATCCACCAAAATTTGTGAATTCCACCCCAGAAAATTATACGACCAATTATAAAAAAAATCAGGTTATTATCAATTTCAATGAATTTGTGAAATTGGAAGATGCTAGTCAGAAAATTTTCTTTTCACCTCCTATAGAACCCCGTCCTAGCATTTTTCCTATGGGACAGGCGAGTAGAAATGTGAGGCTGGATATTCCTAGAGATTCGCTAGAAGGCAACACCACCTACACCGTTAATTTTGGAAAAAGCATAGAAGATAATAACGAAGGCAATAAACTCCCTTATTTTAAATATGTGTTTTCCACGGGTAACTATGTGGACTCGCTTCAAGTAGAGGGCAATGTGTTTGATGCTTTCAGTAGAATATCTGATGAAAATATTTCTGTAATGCTTTATGCTTTAGATTCGAACTATACGGATTCTCTTGTTTATGAAGGCAAACCGAGATATATTTCTTTTGTTAGAGATTCGACCTCCTTGTTTAGTGTGGATAATATAAAGCCAGGAAATTATAAAATGGTGGCGATCTCCGATAAAAATAACAACTATAAATTTGATCCCGCTCAAGATAAAATAGGATTTGTAAGTGATACCGTTAAAATTCCTTCAGATCAACTCTACGATATTCTTGTCTTTAAAGAAGAGCTAGAGTTTGAAGCGGTTAGACCTAAGCAGGTCTCCAAGCAACAGTTTGAATTTGGTTTTAAGGGAACTCTTGAAGACTATAAAATCGATCTGATTTCTGAGGCGCCTCAAGATTTTAAGGCGAAATACTTTAAAGATCAAGACATCGACACCATTCACTATTGGTATAAACCCTACCTGGAAAAGGACAGCTTGTTGTTTACCTTCAGTAATCAAGGTCGAATAGATACATTGGAAATCAGACCAAAGCAAATTGAAGAAGACTCTTTAAAAATTTCAGAAGTAACTATTAAAAAGAACAAATTGCTAACTGATTTTAAACTAAAAGCAAACACCCCGATAGTTAGCTTTGAAAAAGACTCCATTAGCTTTATCAATCAAGACTCCTTGGCTATCGATTTTGAATTAGCCCTAGATACGTTGTATAATCAACTGACTTTCAAATTTGAAAAAGAAGAGAAACAATCTTATAAAATAGACTTATTACCAGGTGCTATTGCCGATTTTTTTGAGACTCAAAATGATAGCTTAAGTTTTAGATACAGTACAAAGGCATTGGCAGACTTTGGAAATCTCAATCTCACCATCACCAATATTGAAGAATTTCCCATTATTGTTGAATTGGTGAATGAGAAAGGGGACGTTGAATCTACGGTATATGAAACCGAAAAATCCACGGTTAATTTCAAATTGATTACGCCGGGGTCTTACTTTATAAGATTGGTATATGATAAAAACGCCAATGGGAAATGGGATACAGGAAACTTTCTGAAGAGGGTAAACCCCGAACCTGTCCTCTACGAAGCACAGCCAGTTGAAATTCGCGCCAATTGGGATGTGCAGTTAAGTATCACTCTATATTAGAATAGTCGTGTCCAATTAGACTATAAGACCGATGTATTACCATGCATTAGACTTGATTTTACTTATCCATCATAATCTTAAATTGGATTATAGGGGATAGTCGAAGGACAAATTGGTATTACTCACGAGTTCAAGTAGGATGGCATAATTCCGTTTTAAAAACCCCATTAATTTCTACTGCTTCTTTTTTGCTGCCTATCGCAGATGCTCGTGATAGTGGTTTTTACAATAAATAGGACACAAGACCTTATCCGATTTGCCAATGGTTGTTTTTTCACCTATGTCGTATTTATTTTTCACAAAACCTCCATTAGGACGTAACTTTAGGCTATCCGTTCTTAACGGTTAATTACCTTTAAATGATTAAAAAAGTAGTTTTATAAGGTTTGTTTTAACTCATTTAGGTAATCAAGGGATGATTTATTTATGACTAAAAACAATGAAAGCAACTAAAGATCAAAGTATGTATCGCAAAGCTGTAAAGACACCAACGAAAACCCTTGGAGCACCCCACACACTTTACGTCAAAGTATTGCCACACCCCTTATGGAACGGCGGACAAGCTTAAGACATATCCAGATCGCTTTAGGGCATAATAGCTCAAAAACCACAGAAATTTATACTAGAGTTTTAGCGATGAATAACAAAACAATAAAAAGTCCATTGGATATTATGTATGAAAGTGTTAGTTTAGATAAAAATAAAACAACGTCCTAAATAGATATATACCCTATAATGAAGATTTGAATAGGGTTTATACGGATGTTGGCTATTATATAAAATGACACGTAAAGAATTCGACATATCACTTTATCATATAATTTTTGGAGATTTAAGAAAATACCAAAACCTAATTGAAACTTTCTTAAGTACTCAAAAAAAAGAGCTTGAAGAAAACACCAATGAAGTTGACGTTAATGACCAAATGAATGATAGTGAAAAATACGAAAAATATTTAGATTTGATTGGTACAGAAAGTTATGAGAAATTTGAAAAGTATCATGATATAGCTAGACTATTTCCCCATAACTTTAGAGTTTCTTTTTTGACTCAAGTTATCTCAGTAATTGAAAAAGAGTTAAAAAGATTATGTAATGATTTAGGAAACATAAAAAACCAAACCTTTATGGTTGCTGATTTAAAAGGGAGTAACGACTTTCTAAAATGTAAAGAGTATTTAAAAAAAATTTCAAGTATTGATTTTAACTCAATAAATGCCGAATGGGAATATATTTTACAATGTAAATCTCTTAGAAATAATTTAGTCCATTCAGGTAATATAATTAAAATGGATAATAAAAAATTAGTCAACTTTATAAAAAACAATGACTCTTTTGATTGTGAATATGAAGAATTTATAGATAAAAAGGAAGACATAGTGACCTTCGTAATAGTCAACAGTAAATTAATTGACAAATTGATTAATCAATCTCAAAAGCTATTTGAAAATCTGTTAGGCTTAAAATACAATAGCTAACACTATATATAGCAAATTGGGCGATTAGTACTTAATCCAATGGTTGTTGTCTATTTGCAAAGTCGCCAAATCTTTTGATTTGGTATTAAAAGAGAAAAATTAAAACAAAATAAAAAGATTTGGCTTGTGGTAAACCGAAAGTAATCGCTTATTTTCTGCCCAACTTGCCATATATTTAACGTTACCCAACATTAAAAACACAACTATAGAAAAATGAGTACAGGAAAAATTTTAGGAGGAATATTAGTAGGAGTTGGTGCAATAGCTGCTGCTCCATTTACAGGAGGAGGTTCATTATTTGCAGCTGGAGTTTCACTATCAGCAGCACTTGGAGGAACTGCAGTCGCAGCTGCAGTTGGCGCAGGAATTGCAGGTGGAACTGCAGGAGCTGTAATGGCTAATAAAGAAAACAAAGAAAAAGATCAGGCTAATAAAAACCATTTTAACGAAGGCGTTAAATCTGGAGAGAATGAAACTAAACAAAAATTTAATTCTATTTTAAAAACACAAAAAGATAGAGATGAATTAATGTTGATTTCAATAAAAATAGGCGTTTATGTTAGTAAAGTTGATGGTGTTATCGATAAAAAAGAATTAGAAGAATTAAATAAACTTTGTCTTTTTATTAAACAAAATCCAACTACACCTCAATTTATAAAAGATGAGGTAAATATAATAATAAATTCTAGTATAACTTTCTCTGAATTAAATACAGAAATTGATAAATTTTTGGAAACAAAATCTGAAAGTTACAAATCACAAACAATTATATTTTTTGATAAATTAATAGAAACAATTATTAATGCTGATAAATATGTACATACGAAAGAATCTGAATTTTTAAAGAATTGGAGAAAAAAATACCAAAATTAAGTATATGCAGAATAGTTTAGATAAATACTATGATATTTCATTAAATGATAAAGGTTTTAATGAGTTAAACAAAACTCATTTTAAAAATAGTAAAAAAGTAACTTCTCAGTACGAACTTGATAATGTTGAAAAAATAATTTGCTGGATAACTGGACTTTCTGCAGGTTTAGTAGATGCCTTTTTTGTAACAAACTATAAAAACCTAAACACAGAAAATGTTACTAAAATTAAGGATAATTTACACTTAAAGAATACAGGAAAAGTAAATGAAGCTGTTGACAATAGAATCAAAAATTTATTTTCACAAGATAAAATTTCTGAACTAGAACAAAAATTTAAAGTTCCTTACGATGCATCTTCAAGTAAAAATTTAAGTGAATATGTCAGTGGTTTAAACCCTAAAACACATAGAATTCAATCATTAGGCCACGATCCTATTTTAGGATTTTATTATGGTATTAGAGATATTTTAAGAGGTCAATTTACTGCAATTGATAATGCTGGAGATTTAATTACTCAAAGTATCTCTAGTAATAATGCTATCGGTATGAATTTATTTAAAGCAATTGCTTTACAATTTGGACATTTATGTTCTGACATTTCTACACCAGCTGGACTACCAATACCTTTTATGTCTCAATTGTTAAGATTAAAAGGAGGAAATGTTGAAGGTTTTTCTTTTAATAGATTAATTAAAAATATGTATGCCAAGGGTTATAATTTTAACCACTTGTTATCAATGAGTGTACCTGCTTTAATAATTGAAGTTTTAACTAGATTATCGTATTTTGTTTATTCCTTATCTAAAGGTTTAAGCTTTAAAGAATCAATTCCAATCAATAAAGTAAAATTAGATAAATTACTTTTCAATTCTTACTTAATCGCATCTGGTTGTAATGGTGTTAAAATGATAGCTACAAACGGAAATGTTTTTGCTTTTAATCCAGTACTTTGGTCAGGAACGTTAAAATATGGATTTACCGAATTCAAAAGATATTTAAAAAATGAAAAGGAAGTAGAAAGACATAAATATGTAATTGAAATATACAAACAGAACGAAGTTGAATTAGACCTATCGATTGAAGATAATCTTAAGTACTACAAATAAAAAACGTAGGCTAATAACTAAGCATATGGCTTGCCGATAGGCCAAAGCTATATGATTTGTTGACTGATCCGGTATTTTTAAATAAGGGGGAATTCGATGAGTTGGCAGGAACCTTACAAGAGGAGAAGGTTGTTTTTAGAGTGCTTTGCATCCCTTTTTATTCAGTTGCTTATCTAAATAAGGTACTTTTTAGGGAGATCATGCTTTTTTTGTGTGAGAATCTGCTGTTTTTTATCATTTTCCTTCAGTTTAGGCACTAGTAAGTCAAGGCTCTTTTTAGAACTGTTTTTTAATTTTTGTATTCCAGTTTATTCTTTATAATTTTTTTGTAATCCTTTGGTGGACCTCGACTGTCAAAAGTAAAAAGTGTGATCAAGGTTTGCTTTTTACAACTCGGACAACAGCGATGTAAGGACTTCTCTTGAGTGGCAAAGGTTAATATGTGTGCCAAGTTTTTATCTCTTAATTGCAGTTGTAATAGCGGCAACTTCTCTTTTTTCCAACTGCTGCTCAAAAACCCATAATGCCTTATTCGGGTAAAGCCTTTGGAAAGAATATGGAGTTGAAAACGCCGTATAAATTCTTTAGTGGAGAGTGTTAGTGTGGTTTTTTGCCCACCTTTTCTATAGTCTTTTAAACTAAATGTAATCCTCCTTTTTTCTTTATCAATCGACAAGATACGGTGATTACTTATCGCTATTTTATGGGTGTACCTACCTAAATATTCAATCACATGTTCTGGTTTTCCAAAAGGAGATTTGGCATACACCACCCACTCTTTTTTAAACAACTTATCATATAAAGATTGCGGTAATTGGGGAAGTGCCTTTCGTAATTTGGACACAAAACGACCTCTAAATTTATCACTCATCGCCTCTACTGAAAATAGAAAATCATCTTTTGCTGTTCCTCTTTTCCAGAATCCTGCCTCACAAACACCTCCCTCTGGGACAATACAGTGCAAATGTGGGTGTAATTGCAAATTCTGTCCCCAAGTATGTAGCACGGCAATCATCCCTAGTTTTGCACCTAGATGTTTGGGGTTGTGTCCAAAGGCAATAAGGTTTCCCATGCGCTATCAAATAAGATCTTATATAGCACTTTGGGATAAGGTATTGCCACAGAATTGAGATGGTCTGGGAGTGTAAAAACAACATGAAAATAAGGCACAGGAAGGAGTTCTTGCGTTCTTGCAGCAACCCACTCATGCTGCTTATGCCCTTGGCAAGTAGGACAATGCCTATTGCGACAGGAATTGAATTGCAAATGGAGCTTCTTGCAATTCATACACCAATCTAAATGTCCACCAAGAGCTTTAGTGCGGCATTTTCTTATCGCATGCAAAGCTCTTTTATTCCAACTGGTATAGGCTATTTCTTGTAGATGATCTACCTCTAGATTCAATACCTCTGCTACTCTATGTTTGGGTTGCATTAGTTTGTAAACAAGGTATCCAGTGGACTAAATTTAGCAGAGCTAACTAGGTCAACCACCTGCAAATAAACCAACGTGGTTTCTATATAAGCAAGGCAGCGCAAGTAATTGTTTAAGGTGCTTTTTGCTTTACTAGTGATGGCAAAGCTCTGTGTGAGTTTACCTACTAATACCTCAAATTCTGGAACTCCGTTCAAAGCGATTTGCTCAATAATCTTACTTTTTTTTTATACATCATTATAGATATTTTGTGAATCCATTAAGATAATGTATTTTTATAACTAACTGAAAAAGCTTCCGAGGTACGAGGATTAGTTCAACACAGTATATAATTTATTGCTGGCTTCTCGCCTACTTACGAAAATTCCGCTGGAATTTTCTATCTGTGATTTGTTGACTAAATTAGTTGCTTAACCTCGCAACAAACCATAGTGTGCCAAGAATCAACCATGGCAATAAATAAAATGGTTGAATGCTGTAATTAAGATGATGGTAGGTCCATCAGAGTCGTTGTATAGGCGATGGCTCTAAACCCCCTAAAGGTGCTGTTGTAAAGAGCCCCGAAGCCTCGGGGGTGCTGAGCGTTTAGGAGAATCCAATCCACGAGGTTGGCAAGGTGTGAGTAATGGAGTTGAACCCTTCGTCAAGCTCAGGATAAACTTCAGTAAACCACTGACGAGGTGTCGAGAAGTTGCTATTTTCAGTCAAAAGCTACGGAGTATGATACGGAGTGAAAAGTAATGTTAGCAATAACATTAATTACAGAGATAACCTATTTATTTTCTGCAAGGCTGGCGTCATTCAGGTGGCAAGAACTTTACTTGGGCTTAATTATGGAACTTGGGAATCTGCTTATGGATGATACACTTGTATAAGGCTACCGCATTAGGATTCGCTACAAGTCAAAGGGAAATATTCAATCGAAACAATCGAGAGATAGAATACTTATGGGTCTGATATAAAATAAAGTGGCTGAATTATACGCCGTTATTTTGTTTGGCAGTAAGGCAAAAAACACAGACATAGCCATAGCTATGGCGAGTATTTTTAACGTAGCTGGCGAGCAAAAGAACAAGTAGAACTAGACAGGTTATTTTATAACAGATCCTAAATTATAAGCAGAGGCGGACTCATTCGTAGTAGTGTTGAAGGTTGTGTAATGGAACTGGAGCAAAGGGATGAGCTAATTTTAATTTACAATTTGCCAACTTGAAAGAGGATGAGCTTATATTTGTATACTAAATTAGAAGAGCCCCCGACAAAACGGGGCAGGCTCTGTGAGAGGAGACTTTCAAGCACGGCGGTGCACTGAGCCTGTCGAAGTGTTCTGTAAGAGGCTTGGGGTGAAATTCCCCTTGTCTACTCGGCGCCGAGACGTTGGCATTCATTTAGGAGAACGAAAGTTTAGTAGAAAATTAAAGCAAATAAGGCAGAAATGAAACCGAAAAAAAATGATATAAAAACAGAAATTAAATTTGAGGATGACGAATTGGCGTTGTTGCAAGAAAATGCTTGGCAAATGGCAGAATCCTTTGGGCTAGATATGCGTATTGCTAATTTAACTGGAAAAAGAAAAGTTGGTTTTTATAGTTGGGATTTGGACTGTTTAGAATGTGTAGTTTCAGATTTACAACAGTCCCCAAATGACAAGGAAATTGCGGATAGAATTGCAAACAAAATAGAAGAAGGTTATAAGTTTATTAAAGGGAAATAAAATGATTGATATTTTAATAAATATTTCAAAAATAGGACTAAAGAGTATATTCACTGCGAAAAAATATGATACAGAAATCTTAGATGAAGATTTAAAACGAATATTGTTTATTAGGAATTATGTAGAAGAAAGTTTATTGTTTATACAAGAGACCTATAAAGAAGTCGATGCAAAAGTTTATTTCAATGAACTAAAAGGATATGCTGTTGAATTATTTGTGAAGCAGTGTGAAGAATCAATATCTGATGAAGAAAAAAACGGCGAAGACTTTAATCTTGAAAATCATAAAAAAGCAGATGAAGAGTTTTTTGATTACGTTTATGAAAATATGAAATATCCTAAATAAATCGTTTATGAAGAATTAAAAAAGGAAAGAACGAAATGCCAACAAAAAATATAGTGCATTTGGCATATAGTGCTAATAATGAAGATGGTCACAATAAAGAAACATAGTTGTAAATTGAAAAATTGGAGCGTTGAAATGCCAAACGCACCATATTCAAATCGTTGGTGCGCCACGAAGTTGTGTTTTTCCAGTAGGTGTAAATCCTACCTAAATAATTTGCTGTTCATTTAGAAGAGCTGCCGACAGTTAAATTTGTGAGGATTTCGCTGAAGCTTGGCATGTTCAAATAACCAAGCTGTAATACGCAAGTGTGAACCCGTAGTAGCTTCGATAAGTGTATCTGTAGATTGGGGAGAGTTTCGACGTTCTTGAACCCTGTTATGTTGCATGGATAAACAGTAGTATGAAGTGTAACAATCTACCGGAGTCATAGGGATGGCGTGGTTATAGATGGAAAACTACGAAACGTGGGAGGTCTCTTGTTACAAATGGTGGCAACTATAAAAGCTAGTACATAAGTATTACGAAATTACTAGCTGTAGCAAGAGAAGTCGGAGGTGTTCATAGTACCTATGATGTTAGAGACAACAAAACTCTAATTAGGAAAGGGACACTACTTTAGATATGCTTATATGAAAGACAGAATGACAAGTATTGATGTAAATCTATTAACAAGTCCATCGCAAAGCGATGCAACAATTCGTGTTTTTCAGAGGAAGCTATATATTAGAGCCAAGCAAGATAAGGGCTTCAAGGCTTATAGTCTTTACGGAAAACTCTGTGAGGGCAATACGCTTATAGAAGCCTATCGACGAGTTAGGAGCAACTATTCTAAAGGGGTAGGTGTAGACAATCAAAGTTTTGACGCTATTGAAAAGCAAGGAATATCTATTTTTCTTGGCGAGATTCAACAAGACTTACAAGGTCACACCTACAGGAGCCAAGCAGTAAAGCAAAAGCTCATCCCCAAGGAAAAGGAAGGAGATTTTAGGGTATTAGGAATACCAACAATTCGCGACCGCGTGGTTCAAATGGCAGTAAAGATGCTAATAGAGCCACTTTGGGAGGCAGATTTTGAGCATACCTCTTTTGGATTTAGACCCAAACGAGGAGCAAAAGACGCCATAAAGCAAGTAAAACAAAATATTTATGATAGGCATCAATTTGTCTATGATGCGGACTTGTCGAAGTATTTTGACACCATCCCGCATACTAAATTATTTATTTTACTAAAGAAAAGGTTGGTAGATCATAGTATTTTAAGTTTGATACATCAATGGTTAACTGCGCCTGTACGGCTACCCAACGGAAAGCTAGTAGCGAGTACCAAAGGAAGTCCACAAGGGGGAGTTATCTCGCCATTATTATCAAACATGTATCTCCATGCATTTGACCAGATTGTAAACAATCCAAAGGGGAAGTTTGCCAAGGCAATCATCCGCATAGTTCGTTATGCAGATGATTTTCTATTGATGGGTAAATGGTATTTCAGCAAAGAGATACTGGACTATATCACTAGTATAATGGATAATATGGGATTAACGTTAAATAAAGAAAAGACAAAACTTTTGCATAGTAGCAAGAGCAGTTTATTCTTTCTGGGGTTTGAATTTAGAAGTATAAAGTCCAAATTTGGATGGAATGCCAAGAATTACACCAATGTACGACCCAGTATGAAGTCACGGTCTAAATTGTTTTCAAAATTGCGAGAATTATTTGCAAATCGAAAACATTGGAAAATTGAGTGGATAGTATGGAAGGTTAATCAATTATTAAGAGGTTGGCTAAATTACTTTTCTATCAGTAAGGTTACACATATTTGGGAAACCATAAAAATCATTAAAAAGCATCTGGATTACAAATTATTTAAATGGATGAAGTGCAAAGGAAGGAAAGCGCATCGGAAGCTACGCCAGCGACCCTATGAGAATTTGGTTAAATTTTACAACCTAGTTGACATAGAAAAGTATGCACGTTTGAAAACCCTTGCGAAAGCTCAATAAAGAAATCTATCGGTAAGCCCCCGACAAAAACGGGGCAGGCTGTGTGAGGGAAAACTTCATGCACGGCGCTGCACTGAGCCTGTCGAAGTGTTTGATGAAGGGGGCGCTGATTGTTTATTTATTTTGTTACTTTTAAAGTGACAACTTTGGATAAGCAATCAGGCTCTACTCTACTGTTTCATACTGAAAAAAAAATCGTCTTCGAAAAAAAAATGTGAATTTGGAATAATAATTGTAACTAATACGTTACATTTGTGATATGAGAGAAATCGATATTACAGAAGAATGTTTGGGATTTATCGACAACCAAAACGAAAGAGTTGGACTGAAATTTTTCCAACTAATTGAAGTTATTTGAGAAATAAAAGTTGTCAATTCAAATTTTCTGAAAAAACTGCAATCGACATAATTTTATGAATTACGAATTAAAGCAGGAAATGAATATCGAGTTGTAATCTTTGCTATTGACCATCTGAATTTTGCCGAATGCACAAAAGCTGTGTGCTTATGGGGATTTCAGAAAAAGGGAACTAAAGATTATAAAAAGGCAATCAAACAAGCCGAAAAAATATTAGAGAATTATCTAAAAGAAAAGTAATTATGGGAAAATCAATAAACGCAAAAGAACTGATTGCAAAACGATACGGAAAAGAAGGTTCAAAAGAACGTGAAGAATTTAGAGAAAATGCTTTTTCTTATTATTTTGGAGAAATCATTAAAAATCGTAGAAAGGAATTACATATGAGTCAAGAGAATTTAGCTCAAAAAGTAGGAAAAAAAAGACCCTATATTTCTCGAATTGAAAATGGAGAAGATATAAGATTATCTAATTTTTCATTGCTTGCCAATGCTTTGGGATTATCAATTCAATTAACAGCTGAATAAAGTACGAAAACACAACACCGTATATAATTTATTGCTAGTTCTAGCCGACTTACGAACATTCCTGCTGAATATTCTATCTGTGATTTATTTACTAAAATTAGTTGCTTAACCACGCAACAAACCATAGTGTGCCAAGAATCAACCATGGCAATAAATAAAATGGTTGAATGCTGTGTATAGTGTCTGGTCGGAAATACAGCAAAATTAAAAATGTTTCTTTTTGCGATTTTCATCTTAAATTTTAATCGCCTGATGCTATGGCATCACCTCATAAAATAAAAAACAAATCTCATCAAAAATAATTCATTTTATAAAATCTGTCTATTTCCAACCAGTCACTAGTTAAGATGATGGTAGGTCCATCAGAGTCGTTGTATAGGCGATGGCTCTAAACCCCCTAAAGGTGTTGTTGTAAAGAGCTCCGAAGCCTCGGGGGTGCTGAGCGTTTAGGAGAATCCAATCCACGAGGTTGGCAAGGTGTGAGTAATGGAGTTGAACCCTTCGTCAAGCTCAGGATAAACTTCAGTAAACCACTGACGAGGTGTCTCCGAAAAAACGGGCAGGCAGAGAAGTTGCTATTTTCAGTCAAAAGCTACAGGGCAGAACGTTAAGAAAATGTCCTGAGGACATTTTTAGCGAACGAGCCAGCTGGCGCGAGGCATACGGAGTGAAAAGTAATGTTAGCAATGACATTAATTACAGAGATAACCTATTTATTTTCTGTAAAGCCCCGATATCTATCGGGATCATTCAGGTGGCAAAGCCTGCCCCGTTTTTTTCGGGGAACTTTATTCAGGCTTATTTACGGAACTTGGGAAACTGCTTATGGATGATAGACTTGCTTAAGGCTACCGCATTAGGATTCGCTACAAGTCAAAGGGAAATATTCAATCGAAACAATCGAGAGATAGTCCCGATAGCAATCGGAAGAAGTTATAAGCAGAGGCGGACTCATTCGTAGTAGTGTTGATCCCGATAGCGATCGGGAGTGTAATGGAACTGGAGCAAAGGGATGAGCTAATTTTAATTTACAATTTGCCAACTTGAAAGAGGATGAGCTTATATTTGTATACTATATTAGAAGAGCCCCCGACAAAACGGGGCAGGCTCTGTGAGAGGCTTGGGGTGAAATTCCCCTTGTCTACTCGACCACATAACCGTTACCAAACATTTAAACTACATTCAGATTCAGCCTAATAACAAGAGATTTAAGCAAGTTTCTGCTAGAAGACTATAACATAAAGAGATAAAGTTTATTATGAATTGAGTAACAAAACTAATCTTAAATCGTCATTTAAGTAAATTAGCTAAAAAACTTCTCGCATGAAAAATAAGTCTTGGATACAAATATTCATCATCTATCTTCGATATTTAATCGGTTTTGCATTTATTTTTGCAAGCCTTATAAAAATTGAAGGATTACGTTTTACGGCAGAAAGTGGTGCTGAATACCCTATAAATTCTGCTTTTCATTTTTTTGAAACTTTATATGAGTCAGGTGTATATTGGCGCTTTTTAGGATTAGCACAATTCTTTACTGGAACACTACTCGTAACACAACGCTTAGCAAAACTAGGAGCGATTCTTTTTTTACCAATAATAGCCAACGTTTTTGTGATTACAATCTCTTATGATTTTGGAGGAACGTCTATCATTACTGGGTTAATGTTAATTTCAACATTATTTTTACTTTATTGGGATTGGGATTCTTTAAAAATATTATTTAATAATAAACCAACCTATTCAACTAAAAAAAGATTAGAGCAGGATAGTATATGGATATACTTAGGATTTGTTTTTTTAATAATTACTGTTCTTTCTAAATTTTTCATTGATAATAAAAATATACCTTTTAGTTTCTTAGTTATGTTTATTATTGGTGTTGTAGGTTTAATTATTGGTTATAAAAGGCGAAAATTATATATTGACTAAAACTTTAATATCAATATTAATTTAAAAAAACGTGTGGTAACAACATGTATAGTCAATTGCTCAGTCTTCGCCTACTTGGAAATTCCGAAGGAATTTCCTCTGGTTCGTTTTCTATTTACTAATTTAGTTGCTTAACCACTCAACTATCTATACACAAACACGTTACCACACATTTGAAAAAAGCAATCGTCATAATATCAACAATAGTTTTAATAGTCATTGGATTTTCAATTTCAATGACCTCATTAGCTTGGTCAATTGACCCAAAGGAAATGCTTTATCTTCCTTTGTGGATTTCAACTATCATTGGATTTATTTTATTTTTCGCGACTAAAAGAATTGGAATTTACACACTTATTGGTATTTCAATTCTTTGGCTGATACAAATGGCTGGAACATTAGGTTGTTTTTTGACTTTTGAGCCTGGAAATATTGCGCTTTTCGGACTTATAGGATTACCGACAATCGCAAGTATTCTGATAGCTGTTGTCGGAACAAGACTAATATTTGAGAAGAAAAATAAAATTAGAATTGCAATAAGCCTTCTTGCTCTAATAATACCAATCGGTGGGATTTTACAATATGCGAATAAGACATACGACAAAAGTGTGTTTAGCGAATTTTACGATTTAGATAAAGAAACTTATAAAGTCATCATCAAACCACAACCATCAGACACGAGGCAATTTGAAATTGATTTAAAATCTGATGAATTAAGGAATTTAGCCAAAGAAAAAGCAACATTTGTAGCAAATCATCACTACTTTCTGAATGCAAGATTTAGAGTTAATATGACGTTCTCAAGTATCAATAAAATAGAACTATATAAAGTTGCGGATTATGAACTTGAAGAGCCAATTAAATGGAATATAGATGAACTAAACGGACAAACTGAATTCCTAAAATAGCGCAGAAAAACGTGTGGTAATAACTAAGCATATGGCTTGCCGATAGGCCAAAGCTATATGATTTGTTGACTGATCCGGTATTTTTAAATAAGGGGGAATTCGATGAGTTGGCAGGAACCTTACAAGAGGAGAAGGTTGTTTTTAGAGTGCTTTGCATCCCTTTTTATTCAGTTACTTATCTAAATAAGGTACTTTTTAGTGAGATCATGTTTTTTTTGTGTGAGAATCTGCTGTTTTTTATCATTTTCCTTCAGTTTGGGCGTTATACCAATTTAAACCTATAATGTCGCAATAAATCGTTTCTTTTTTGCCTGCTTTTCATCAAAAATAATTACCGTAACTAAGGCTATGCTAATTATTTTTAATTTCAATCGATCAAAAAACCTGTACTGAGCCACGTCGAAGTATAATTCAATTTATTCATACGACATTATAAATTTAATTTGGTATTAGTAAGTCAAGGCTCTTTTTAGAACTGTTTTTTAATTTTTGTATTATAGTTTATCCTTTATAATTTTTTGTAATCCTTTGGCGGCCCTCGACTTTCAAAAGTAAAAAGTGTGATTAAGGTTTGCTTTTTACAACTCGGACAACAGCGATGTAAGGACTTCTATTGAGTGGCAAAGGTTAATATGTGTGCCAAGTTTTTATCTCTTAATTGCAGTTGTAGTAACGGCAACTTCTCTTTTTTCCAACCGCTACTCAAAAACCCATAATGCCTTATTCGAGTAATACCAAATTATATTTATAATGCCGTATGAATTCTTTAGTGGATAGTGTTAGTGTGGTTTTTTGCCCACCTTTTCTATAGTCTTTTAAACTAAATGTAATCCTCCTTTTTTCTTTATCAATCGACAAGATACGGTGATTACTTATCGCTATTTTATTTGCCCCGTTACAAATTTAAATTGCCTTCAGGTGATAATTTGTAACGGGGTGAATGTACCTACCTAAATATTCAATCACATACTCTGGTTTTCCAAAATGAGATTTGGCATACACCACCCAGTTCTTTTTGAACAACTTATCATATAAAGTTTGCGGTAATTGGGGAAGTGCAAAGGAAGGAAAGCGCATCGGAAGCTACGCGAGCGGCCCTATGAGGATTTGGTTAAATTTTACAACCTATTTGACATAGAAAAGTATGCACGTTTGAAAACCCTTGCGAAAGCTCAATAAAGAAATCTATCGGTAAGCCCCCGACAAAAACGGGGCAGGCTGTGTGAGGGAAAACTTCATGCACGGCGCTGCACTGAGCCTGTCGAAGTGTTTGATGAAGGGGGCGCTGATTGTTTTATTTATTTTGTTACTTTTAAAGCGACAATTTTGGGTAAGCAATCAGGCTCTACTCTACTAAATAATTTGAGAAATGAATAAAATACTAATGATAGCAAGTTTAATTCTATTTGGAATTAATAGCTATTCGCAAAACTCAATTGATGAACCTCAAAACGTTATTGTTAATTGGGAGGTGGGTACGTCAAAATCTATTACTCAAATTGATTCGACAATTATTCATGCCAAAGACTCTATTTTCATGGCTACTGGAGTAAGCTCAAGTTATACTATGAAAATTTTGAGTCTAAAAGACACTGTTTATGAACTTCTCTTTAAGCATATTGTTTTGGATGATAATATTTCAATAGAATCAGAAATGATAAATGCATCACCAATCGAAAAAATGATGCAAGATTTAATTCTAGAACTACAAAAAAAGATGTCTGGACTTGAATATTCGTTTCTAGTTGACCAAAATACAGCTCTTGCTTATGAAGTTAAAAATGAAAAAGAGCTAAGGGAATTAGTCGAAGGGATGGTAGTGGTTGTACTAAACAAATTCTTGGATAAATCAAAAACTGAACTTGATGAATTGAAAAAAAATGAAATTCAATTAAAAGTAAAACAATATATGGATGAACAAATGCCTGCTGCAATGCAAACAATGATCAACGCATTTAATTATATTTTTCAAGCATACAGTTTCCCATTCATTATTGACAAAACTTATACTCAAGATGTAGAGGTTTATAGTGTTGACCAAGTTCAGCACAGTGACAAAGACAGTAAAGCTAAATTAGTTGTGAACAGTTCTATAAAGGATGATTTACTTGAGATTGATTACGAATATATCTACAACAAAGAAGAGGCCTATCAAATGTATGTGGTTAATAAGGGAAATGGGAATGAAATTCCAATTAATGATTTTGATATTGATGAACGTGTGATATCTGAGTTCGATATGGAAACCTCATGGATTAAAAGTAGCTTGTCATTGGTCAATGCAAAAATGGGGTTTGTCACAGTGAATAATAAAACTCAGGTTATAATTAAATAACTATTTACAATAACTAAGCATATGGCTTGCCGATAGACCAAAGCTATATGATTTGTTGACGAATCTGGTTGATTTTCCGTCTATGGGTAAAACGTTGATTCGTGGGAAGGTTGGTTGTAAGTTTTGCTTTGATTGATGTGGTCAAAACATACATTGCTTATTTGTTTTCTAACATTCTGTGCGGATTTTTAGTAGTTTCAATTTAAGATCTCTGGTTTTTATCGATTAATTTAGAGTTAAGGCACGCAGATCAAGTCCGCACGTGCAGAATAATTTTTAGTTGCTACCATTCAATTTTCTGTTTTTCAGTAAAACCCGCAAATTATTGGGAGGTCCACGATCATTGAACACTAGTATCGTATGTAATCTCCCTTTTTTACAGACAGGACATCGGCGGTTCAAAAGGGGTTCTTTTGTTCTGACAGGCTCCCTCTTTACAGTGGCCAATTCAGCTTGTAGTAGCGGCAACTTCTCTTTTTTCCAACTGCTACTCAAAAACCCATAATGCCTTATTCGAGTAATACCAAATTATATTTATAATGCCGTATGAATTCTTTAGTGGAGAGTGTTAGTGTGGTTTTTTGCCCACCTTTTCTATAGTCTTTTAAACTAAATGTAATCCTCCTTTTTTCTTTATCAATCGACAAGATACGGTGATTACTTATCGCTATTTTATTCACCCCGTTACAAATTTAAATTGCCTTCAGGTGATAATTTGTAACGGGGTGAATGTACCTACCTAAATATTCAATCACATACTCTGGTTTTCCAAAATGAGATTTGGCATACACCACCCAGTTCTTTTTGAACAACTTATCATATAAAGTTTGCGGTAATTGGGGAAGTGCAAAGGAAGGAAAGCGCATCGGAAGCTACGCCAGCGACCCTATGAGAATTTGGTTAAATTTTACAACCTAGTTGACATAGAAAAGTATGCACGTTTGAAAACCCTTGCGAAAGCTCAATAAAGAAATCTATCGGTAAGCCCCCGACAAAAACGGGGCAGGCTGTGTGAGGGAAAACTTCATGCACGGCGCTGCACTGAGCCTGTCGAAGTGTTTGATGAAGGGGGCGCTGATTGTTTATTTATTTTGTTACTTTTAAAGCGACAGTTTTGGGTAAGCAATCAGGCTCTACTCTACTACACAATTTGAGAAATGAATAAAACTATAGGAAAACCTGAAAATTGGCAATATTTTGAATCACTTTGCAAAAAGCTTTGGGGAGAAGTATGGGGAATTCCTAACAAGATAAAGAAAAACGGAAGATTAGGTCAAGAACAAGCTGGAGTTGATGTATACGGAATTCCAAAAAACGCAACTAAATATTGGGGAATTCAAGCAAAAGGAAAAGATGATTATTCTGATGCAAAACTAACACAAAAGGAAATCATTGCCGAAATTGAAAAAGCCAAAACATTTAAACCAGAATTAGAAGTTTACATTATTGCAAAGACTCAAAAATTGAGGAATTTGTTAGATTAAAGGATATTGAAAACAGAG
Source organism: Psychroflexus torquis ATCC 700755 (assembly GCF_000153485.2). NCBI lineage: Bacteria > Pseudomonadati > Bacteroidota > Flavobacteriia > Flavobacteriales > Flavobacteriaceae > Psychroflexus > Psychroflexus torquis. The sequence continues at coordinate 2,069,535 of NC_018721.1, forward strand.
AAAACGGTTCATTTGAAATTTTACTTTTTTGTTGGGAAGATATTGCAGACTTAATAGAAGATAATCTTGATACATATCAATGGTATCAGCATGGAATTGGTCAAATAGGAAAATTCGATTTTAAAATTTCCTTTAACGAATTAGAAGATAAGTTAATACTGAAACCAAAATTCGAAAAAAGAATCGCTCGATACAGATATACCAACAAATCTGCATCTGATATTATAATGGAAAGGTTCAATTCCCATAAATCATTACTAGATAGTATAAATCCTTTATTTCCTTTTCAATCCAATAAAATTAATAAATCTTGGTGTAGCTTTGACTTTGTAATGGAGAATACAGGTTCAGCAGTAATTGAGGATTGGAATATTAGTGTTAAATTTCTAGAAGGTGTAAGTAAACTTGATGATGGAACACTTCATTTTCCAAAAATATCTTTAACTGAACATGTGGATAATGAAACGAAAACTATTACCTATAGACCACGAGATAATGAGCCATTAATTCAAAAATCTAATAGATATTTTAAATTATCACTGCTTCCTGATCCTAATTCTGAAAAAATAGTATTTGAATGGGAATTACTTGCAAGAGATTTTAACCGTAAAGAAGTTGCGGAAATATTAGTCGAGCCAGAATATATAGAAAAAATCGAAATTGAATTAGTAAACGAGAAAGCTGAATTAAGTGAAGATGATATTTTTATTTCTTATCATGTAATCGAAAAATAAACATTGCACAACAAAGTACTGTGGCAAAAAACAAGTAAAAACTCATTAATTTTTCACGAAAGTACTTTTATATTCTTTATCATATATCAACCCTGATTTTGCGATGGCAAAGGCTTGTTTTAAGAGCTTATTATATACCGCAATTAATGCCAATTTCTTACTCTTTCCTTTGGCTACTATCCGCTCGTAAAGTTCCCAACACCCTTTGTTGTGTTTACAGGCCTAAAAAGAACATAAAAACAGTAGGTTTCACAGCCTTTGGTATGATCATATTTCATACATTTAAAACCATCCTACCACTTAATCTTGGCTAAATATGCTTTACAAGCATCATCATTTGGTAGTTCTTTTACAAAACTGAGTATATTTTGACCTTTGAATACTTTCATGACTAAATGATTAACTCAAAAGCCTGAAAATGCACAACAAGATTATCAAAAACGATGGCAAATTGAGATGTGTTTTAAAGCAATGAAGTCTAGTGGATTTGATATTGAAAAAACTCATCTACAAGATATTCAAAGAATAGAAAAATTAATTTTACTCGTTATGATAGCCTTTGTGTGGTGTTATAAAATTGGCATAAATCGGCATCAAATAAATCTAATTAAAATTAAAAAATAGGGTAGAAGGGCTAAACGTATTTTTAAATATGGATTAAATCTTTTTTAGCGAATGTTATACAAAACACTGTAAATCAATATGATAATTGCATATTTTGGTTTTTTCCATGTACTTAAAGAAAAATTTAATAGATTTTATCACTTAATCAAATTTATTGATTTAAGTCAACGAGTTTAAGGTTTGAAGCAATGTTTCTTTGCAGAAATAAAATTCAAATCAATTACTATGAAAAAATCAATTTTTATTATTTTCACGTTATTTGCCTCCATAATGTATGGACAGAATGGAACTATAAAAGGTAAAATTCTCGATAAACAATCCGAACTTCCACTGATAGGAGCTAATGTAGAACTCTTGGGGGCTAAAATTTCCAAAGGTGTAATTACAGACTTTGACGGGTATTTTACATTAACTGATGTCCCTGTAGGCAGAAAAACCATTAGAGTAAGTTACATTGGCTATGAAACCAGTACAATTCCAGATATTGAAGTGAGTACAGGAAAAGATGTAGATGTTACCGTAGCACTTACAGAATCTTATGGGAGTCTAGATGAGATTATAATTACAAGTAGTACGAATAAAATAAAATCTTTAAACAAATTTTCGGCAGTCTCAGCACGTCAATTTGGTGTAAAAGAAGTTGCAAGATATGCTGGTGGAAGAAATGATGTTGCACGATTGGTAAGTAATTTTGCAGGAGTAGCTTCACCAGATGATAGCCGTAATGATATCGTAGTTCGGGGTAATTCTCCAACAGGGCTGTTATGGCGGGTAGAAGGTATTCCAATTCCAAGTCCCAATCATTTTTCAGCCTTAGGGACAACAGGAAGCCCAGTATCTGCATTAAATCCCAATCTTCTTAAAAATTCAGACTTTATAACCTCTGCATTCCCTGCCGAATATGGTAATGCAATTGGAGGTGTTTTTGATCTGGGTTTTAGAAATGGAAACAAAGATGAGTATGAGTATTCTTTTCAGGTGGGAGCATTCACGGGTTTAGAAGCAACGGCAGAAGGCCCATTGAACAGAAAGAATAACGGCTCGTTTTTGGTGGCTGCACGATACTCGCTTATCGGACTTATAGGAGGGGCAGGAACCAGCGACACCCCTAATTATTCCGATGTTTCATTTAATATTAATTTAGGAAAAAGTAAACTTGGTACGTTCTCTTTATTTGGAATCATGGGTACATCAAGCATCGATTTAATTGGTGAGGATTTTGATGAAGATGACCTTTTCTCAGCAGAAGATGAAAACTCTTATGTGTCTTCTAACATTGGTGTTTTAGGAGCTAAGCATTTACTGAGCATTGGCGAAAAATCGTATTTAAAAACAGTCATTGCAGGCGCATCGAATAGCAGCGATTTTGAAGAAGACCGTATTATTGATTTGGCTACCGATAACGAAAGAATTATAAGATTTGCAGAAAATAACAATGAAGAAACTAGATTAACATTTTCAACATTATTCAATACTAAAATCAACAATAAATTCACCCTTAGAACAGGATTATTATTAGAGAATTTCTCAGCAGATTTAGATAGAAAGCAGAGAGATGAACAAGAAGATTTAAACGGTGATGGAGACCCTGATTTAGTAACCATTAGAAGTATTAACGGGAGTTATAATGTATTTCAACCCTACATTCAAACTAAATACAGATTGACTGAAAAACTGACCTTAAATACAGGAATACATACCATGTATAGTGATCTTAATAAACAGTTTGTTGTAGAACCAAGAGCCTCTATGTCTTATAGAATACACCCTAAACATACCATAAATCTAGGGTACGGTCTTCATCATCAAAATATAGCCACCCCATTATTATTTCTAAATGAAGAAGTAAATGGAGTGATCACAAACCCTAATGAAAATTTAGATTTTGTGAGAAGTCAGCACTATGTTTTAGGCTATGATGTTAAAATTGCACCTAGCTGGAGAGCAAAAATAGAAACCTATTATCAAAAAATAGATAATGCTGCCATAGACGGATCCCCATCTAGTTATTCTTCGTTGACTGAAGGTGCAGATTTCACGTTTTCATCAGATAATACAGATTTAGTTAGTTCAGGAACTGGAGAAAACATAGGATTGGAACTCACCTTAGAAAAATCATTTAGCAAAGGATATCATGCCTTGATAACAAGTTCTTTTTTTGAGAGCACTTATAAAGGTAGTGATGGCATTGAACGAAGCACCCCTTTTAATGGTGGTCACATCTTTAATTTTTTAGCTGGAAAAGAGTTTAAGTTTGGAGAGAATAAGAAAAATATTTTTTCCATCGATGCTCGTTTTGTAACCTCAGGAGGAAATCGTTTTACACCTGTTAATTTAGAGGCTTCTCAAAATGCAGGGTATGAAGTCTTACAAGATGATTTAGCGTTTAGTGAGCAATATGAAGATTACCTGAGACTAGATTTAAAATTTGCAGTAACGCTTAATAGCAATAAGAAAAAAACATCTCATAAATTTTATGTAGACTTCCAAAACCTTACCAATAGAGATAATGTTTTTGTTAGAAGATATAATAGAAGTACTAGTAGCGTCGAACAAATAAATCAAATTGGCTTTTTCCCTGATTTTGGTTACCGTTTTCAATTTTAAAAACATAAAAACTAATGTATAAGCAGGTTATTTCATTTTTCAAACAATTTATAGACTTAGAAGAAAAGGATATTCTTCTTATTGAAGAGTTGACAACAGTAAAACATTTTTCGAAAAATGAATTTATTTTAATACAGGGAAAGGTATGTGATTTCGTTGCCTTTATAAATAAAGGAGCGTTTAGAGGCTTTTATTCGGTTGATGGTCAAGAATACACCAAACAATTTTTATTGGAAGGTGGGTTTTGTACAGATTATGCAAGTTTTTTAACCGAGAAAAAGTCTTTGACTTATTTACAGGCTACTGAAGATAGTACGGTTATTGTTTTTGAAAAAAAGGATGTTGATTTTATGTACAAAGCCATTCCGAATTTTGTGCAATTCGGAAAGTTGCTAGCTGAAAACTTGTATATAGCAGTAACTGATATTAAAGCATCATTTATTTTAAATTCTCCAGAAGAGCGTTATGCCAATATGCTTATCACTAGACCAGAAGTAATACAACGAGTTCCTCAATATATGATTGCATCCTATCTTGGTATTACTCCAGAAGCTTTAAGTAGAATACGAAGACGTTTAGGAAAAACGCAAAAATACAAAGACTAATAAAAACTATAGCTGTTACAAGTATCTTGCTTATTTCATAGTCTTTGTTATATAAATTAGATCAACATTCAAAAGACATACTTAAAATAGGCTGCATTAATGGAATTATAAAACAAGAGAAGATGGTGATAAAATACTTCGTGTAAAAGGAGAAAATGTTTCTATTGAGAAAACAGAAGATTTGGCACTTTTAGAAGGCTATTATTATCTAAACAATATGGCATTTTTTCATTTTAAAGGTTTCTGAAATCAACCAAATGTTTGGATTATCTCAACGGAACTCATACGGATGTTACTATTATACCTCTAATTAAATTATTTGATTAAGGTGACGCTAAAAATCACCGATTTAGAAAATACGGTTGCAGTTAGTGAAAATTATATGGCGTACCGATAGGCCAACACTTCGACAGGTCCTGCCTGCCAAGGAACGATAGGCAGGATCAGTGGAGTCCGCTATATAATTTGTTGACTGATCCGGTATTTTTAAATAAGGGGGAATTCGATGAGTTGGCAAGAACCTTACAAGAGGAGAAGGTCGTTTTTAGAGTGCTTTGTATCCTTTTTATTCAGTTGCTCATCTAAATAAGGTACTTTTTAGGGAGATCATGCTTTTTTTGTGTGAGAATCTGCTGTTTTTTATCATTTTCCTTCAGTTTGGGTATTAGTGAGTTAAGGCTCTTTTTAGAACCGCTTTTTAATGTTTGTATTCTAGTAGTTTATCCTTTATAATTTGTTTGTAACCCTTTGGTGGATAGCGACTTTAAAAGATAAAAAGTGTGATCAAGGTTTGCTTTTTACAACTCGAACAACAGCGATGTAAGGTCTTCTCTTGAGTTGCAAAGGTTACAATGTGTGCCAAGTTTTTATCTCTTAATTGCAGTTGTAATAGCGTTAACTTTTCTTTTTTCCAACTGCTACTCAAAAACCTATAATGCCTTATTCGAGTAATACCAAATTATATTTATAATGCCGTATGAATAAATTGAATTATACTTCGACGTGGCTCAGTACAGGTTTTTTGATTGATTGAAATAAAAAATAACTAGCATAGCCTTAGCTACGGTAATTATTTTTGATGAAAAGCAGGCGAAGAAAGCCTGTGCCGAATTCATTTCGGTAAAACGATTTATTGCGACATTATTGGTCTAATTTGGTATGAAGCCTTTGGAAAGAATATGAAGTTGAAAACGCCGTATAAACTCTTTAGTGGAGAGTGTTAGTGTGGTTTTTTGCCCACCTTTTCTATAGTCTTTTAAACTAAATGTAATCTTCCTTTTTTCTTTATCAATCGACAAGATCCGGTGGTTACTTATCGCTATTTTATTTGCCCCATTATAAATTTAAGCTGACTTTAAGTGATAATTTGTAACGGGGTGAATGTACCTACCTAAATATTCAATCACATGTTCTGGTTTTCCAAAAGGAGTTTTGGCATATACCACCTACTCTTTTTTGAACAATTTATGATATAAAGATTGTGGTAATTGGGGAAGTGCAAAGGAAGGAAAGCCCATCGGAAGCTACGCCAGCGGCCTTATGAGAATTTGGTTAAATTTTACAACCTATTTGATATAGAAAAGTATGCACGCTTGAAAACCCTTGCGAAAGCTCAATAAAGAAATCTATCGGTAAGCCCCCGACAAAAACGGGGCAGGCTGTGTGAGGGAAATATTCATGCACGGCGGTGCACTGAGCCTGTTGAAGTGTTTGATGAAGGGGGTGCTGATTGTTTTATTATATTCGCCATATGAATATAATAAAACAATCAGGTTCTACTCTACTAAGTATTTAAAATTATTGATATGTATTTAAACAAAGAGAGTAGTTTCGCAAAAAGCAATTATAATCGTTGGTTTGCTCCAATTGCTGCCTTGAGTATTCATTTATGTATCGGTCAAATTTATGCTTTTAGTGTTTTTAATAAACCACTCACCAAAATTATTGGAATCACAGAACAACTTCCAGAAGATTGGAAACTTTCTGAATTGGGTTGGATTTTTACCCTTGCTATTTTCTTCTTAGGAGCCTCTACGGCTGTTTTAGGGAAATGGGTAGAAAGGGTTGGCCCCAGACAAACGATGTTCTTTGCAGCGATTTTTTTTAGTAGCGGCTTTTTACTTTCTTCTTTAGGTATTTATTTACATGAACTTTGGATGCTTTATTTAGGTTCTGGCGTATTAGGTGGTATCGGTTTGGGATTAGGATATATCTCACCCGTAAGCACCTTGATCAAATGGTTTCCAGATCGACCTGGTATGGCTATCGGAATGGCTATTATGGGCTTTGGTGGTGGAGCTATGATTGCCTCTCCTTTAAGTGTGTATTTAATAGAGTTTTATGCAACCGAAACCTCAACGGGAGTATCGGAAACCTTTTTAACTATGGGTTTACTTTATTTGGTAATAATGCTGTTTGGTTCTTTTATTGTAAGAATACCACGTGAAAGCTGGAAGCCTAAAGGATACGACCCTACTACCACCAAGAAAAATAAATTAATTACCACACAGAATGTTTTGGTAGATAAAGCTGTTAAAACACCACAATTTTGGTTGCTTTTTATGGTATTGGGATTAAATGTAAGCGCAGGGATAGGTGTTTTAAGTCAAGCCAGTGTGATGATACAAGAAATGTTTAGCACAGAAAACATGGGAGCTACTGAAGCAGTAACTGTGACAGACGCTGCTGTTTTTGTTGGATTACTTAGTTTGTTTAATATGATAGGTCGATTTGTGTGGTCAACATTAAGCGATTATTTAGGACGTAAAACCACCTATTCCATCTTCTTTACCTTAGGGATCTTCCTTTATATATTTATTCCATTTACGGTTGAAATAGGGAGTGTGTTATTATTTACGATAGCCTTTTCTATTATTATTAGTATGTATGGTGGAGGTTTTGCTACGATACCGGCTTATTTAAGAGATATGTTTGGCCCTAAACAAATTGGAGCGATCCATGGTAAATTGTTATTATCTTGGAGTATGGCAGCCATCATAGGGCCTGTAACCATAAATTACTTAAGAGAATATCAAATGGAAGTTTTAAACATGCCAAATGCCGATGTATATAACTTAACCATGTACTTGATGGCTGGTTTATTATTTATAGGACTTTTATGTAATTTATTTATTAAACCTGTTGACTCTAAATACCATACCGATTAAAAACAACTCAAAACAAAGAACTGAGGTAAAAAACTACTCTTTTCTACTTTAATTTGAAGCACTAGTAGTCTAGGCTCATGCATTCATATAACTGATTCTTTGAGCTTTTTTATTCTTCTACTCAAGTTTCGCACCCATTATTCACAGGGTTTAATTGGAAAAAAATAGCATGAAAACCAAGGGAAACCCCTGGTTTTACTGTATCTTTAAGTAACTAAACACAAAGTACAAAACATGCTACAACACGAATATATTGCAAAAGTTCAAGAAATAAAAGGGAAGTTTAATAAGGTTTGGTTTAATTCAGACTATTTACGGGCACATCTAAATATTTTAGGCTTCAATAGAATAAAAAAACAATTCAGTTGGTGCAAAAAGGCGGGTTTTTCATTTGAGGATTTGATCGCTACACTCTTGATTTTGCCCCTTATTGGAATTAATTCTATTTATGGACTTACAACTGACAAAGATCCAGAACTTAATAAATGTGGAAAAGATTCATACTATCGAATCTTGGCAAATCAAAAAATTAATTGGAGAGCTTTTTTGGCCCAGTTTGTAAAGCAATATCTATTGAAAGATGAACTCTTCACCCCCTCAGCAGACCCTACAAGATGCTTGATCTTTGATGATACTGATCTTTCAAAAACAGGAAAGACTATTGAAGGAGTCTCAAAGATCTACAACCATGTGTCAAAGACCTACTATTTAGGTTTCAAGCTACTTGTGGCTGGGTATTGGAATGGAAGTGTTTTTATCCCCATTGATTTTAGTCTGCACCGTGAGAGCAAAACATCAAGATTAAAATATGGTCTAACCGCAAAGCAGCGTAAGGCCCAAAAGAAGACACCAAGATGTAGTAAAACAGTTGCGGCAAAGAGGTATAGGGAACTCAATAAAAAGAAAACAGACCTAGTAGTGCAAATGTTTTCCAGGGTTGTAAAGCGTAAAATTCCTGTAGACTATATTTTAATAGATACCTGGTTTACAAGTGTGGGATTACTTAAAAAGTTACGAAGTATTTGCAGTTCGACCCATATTATTGGGATGTATAAATACAATAGTAAAATTGAAGTCAGATCAAAGGTCAAAACTTTAGCACAACTTAAAAAACAGAAAGCAAAGCCCAAGCGCTGTCGTAAATTCAATTACTACTACCATCATTACATAGCTGAAATTGATGGGCTCAAGGTTGCTCTCTTTATTTCAAAGCGTGGGAAGAACGGCAAATGGCACACCTTAATAACCACTGATACATCACTCAAATTTGTAAAAGCAATTGAAGTATATAGTATTCGATGGTCAATTGAAGTCTTTTTTAAAGAAGCCAAGCAGCTCTTTGGTCTTGGAAAGTGTCAGTCTACCAATTTTGATGTCCAGATTGCACAAATAACAATTGCAATGACCCAATATCTGCTTACAAGTATTCGGTACAGAATGGAGGCTTATGAAACCATAGGCGGATTATTTAAAGATTTAAAACAGGATTATATTGAAAATAAGCTGAATATCAGAATATTGGCAGTTGTCAACTTAATTTTAACCAATTTGGAAAAACTAGTAGAATCAATTGATATTGAACTTATTACATCCAAAATAATAGAGGATATTGAGAGTTATGGGTTTCTAACAAATACCCATAGCTTTAATCATCAGGGTGTTAAGTGAAATTGATTAGGTGCGAAACTTGAGTTAAATAACAGATTAATCACAAAATTTAAATATCATAACCCAATTGAAACTCTAAAGAATAAAGGTTTCGCACTTATGGGTTTAACTAAAAAAGTATTAATATATTTACTAAAAAAACATGAAAAAAAGTTATGCACTTTTCTTTCTATTAATGTCGTTTATGGTTTTTGCCCAGTGTCCAACAGGGAACGTTAATTTATATGCGCAAGCAGACATTGATTCTTTTATAACTAATTATCCAAGTTGTACCGAAATTAGTGGATCCCTCACGATTGCTGATTACAATAATCTAATACTGAATTTAGATGGATTGAATAACATTACTTCGGTAGTAGGTAATCTTACAATAAGTCAGCTCCCCGAATCAATGGATTTAAGTGGTTTAAATAATCTTAGTTCTGTTGGTGGTAATTTCAATTTTCAGTACAATTTTAGTTCTGACCTCAGTGGTTTTTCTAATATAGAAAGTATTAATGGGGATATTAATTTTACAAGTAATAGCGTAACAACTTTAGGTGGGTTTACAAATTTAACTTCTGTTGGTGGAATTTATTTTAAACAAAATAACAGTGAGAACATTATCGGGTTTGAAAATCTATTATCTATTGGAGGCGAATTTTTGGTAGAAAGAAATGATCCTTTGTTAAGTATAAGTGGATTTAATAGTCTTTTATCAATAGATTCGAACTTTATATTAAATGATAACGAGGATTTAATTTCATTGAGTGGTTTCAACAGTTTAGAAAACATAGGTGAGGCCATTAGAATAATTGATAATCCTCTTTTAAGTTCATTTCCGGAATTTGACCAATTAACTTTTGTGGGATCGGATTTAATACTTGATAACACAGGACTAAATGAAATTGATAATTTTAATTCAGTTGAGAATTTTCAAGGTGATATTATTATTTTATCTAATCCTAGTTTAACATCAATTGATGGAATAAGTTTTGCTAGTCAACTGAATGGTGAATTACGAATAGTAAATAATGATTCATTGTTCAGTATATCTGGTTTTGATCAACTAAATTTTATTGGTTCTAAACTTTTTATTGGAGGGAATGATAATTTAAATGAAATTACAGGTTTAAGTTCGTTAGAATTAGTTGGGTCAGATGTTTATATAGGTTCAAATTCTATTAATAACTTTGAAGGTTTTAATAGTCTACAAGAAGTTCAAGGAGGTTTTCTAATGAGTTCGAACATAGGAACGGACGTTTTGGCAGGGTTTACTCAGCTCAACCAAATAAATGGTTATTTGTCTATTTCAAATTCTAATTTCAGCGATTTAACAGGTTTTGAAAATCTATTGGAGATAGGTGCAGAATTGTCTATAACATCAAATCAAACACAAACCTTATCAGGATTTAATAAATTAGAAAGTGTTGTAGGATCAGTATCGATCTATAACAATGAAAATATCACACACATAAGTGAATTTAACAGTTTAATTTCAATAGGAGAGTCTCTAGATATTCGAAATAATTTGCGATTAACAGAAATTAATGGATTAAATAATCTAGTATCAATAGGTAATGATCTAGATATTAGGTCAAATAATAACTTAGTATATGTTAGTGGTTTTCAAGGACTAGTGAGTGTAGATAAAAGTATGAATTTTTATAATAATAACGATCTATTCGAATTAAGTGGCTTTAACAGTTTGACTACCATAAACCAAACTGGAATGATTTTTTGGGACAATCCAAGACTGGAAATCATAAGTGGTTTTAATAATTTAATTGATCTTGGATCTTCTATTATTTTTGGTAATAGCAGAGGTTTAAACAATATTTCTGGGTTTAACAATTTAGAATCAGTAAGATCAATAACGTTTAATTCAACAGACCTAACAGATTTTTTGGAATTAAGTAGTTTACAAACAGTTGATAGTCGAGTATCTATCAATTACAATGAAAGCCTTGTTAATTTGAATGGTCTTGAAAATATTACTTCTTCAATAGATGATTTAGTAATTAGGGGTAATCCAATATTAAATGATATTAGTGCTGTTTCTAATATTGAATCTATTGGTGACGGTTTGATTATTTCGCGTAATGATCTTTTAAGTGATTGTAATATTGATTCTGTTTGTTTTCATTTGCAAAATAATGGTAACTCCATAATTCAAGATAATATTAACTTCGAATCAATAGTTCTTTATTTATAGTTAAATATTTCGTATATTTATAGATGGAAAAAATAGACTTAAGGAGTGTTTCTGATCAGGAAAGAGGTATAATTCGAAGGGATGCTGTAAAAATGATAAAACGTGGAGATAAAAAAAAAGACATAGCTCTGTTTTACGGTGTTCATGTAAATACTGTTAGAGATTGGTGGAAGCTTTACAATAAAGAAGGTCATAAATCTTTGTCATATCAAAAACGAGGAGTCAAATCAGAAGATCGAAAACTACTCAATAAAGATCAAGAAGCTGCAATCCAAAAAATGATTATTGATGTAATGCCCGATCAACTAAAGTTAGATTATGCTTTGTGGACTACAAGGGCAGTAAGGGATTTGATAGCAAGAGAGTTTAGTATTACAATCGGAAGAAGAGCTGTCGGTAATTATCTCAACGCTTGGGGATTCACGCCTCAAAAGCCAAAAAAGAGAGCTTATGAACAATGTTCCAAAAAAGTTCAAAAATGGTTAGACGAAGAATATCCAGCAATAAAAGAGAAGGCAAAACAAGAGAAGGCAACTATTCATTGGGGGGATGAAACGGGTGTAAAAAACAATAATCATCATGGACGTTCCTATGCTCCAAAAGGAAAAACTCCTGTTAAAAAACATATGTCGAAGCGGTTTTCAATCAACATGATTTCTACAGTTACAAATCAGGGTTTAATTCAGTTTATGATATATAAAGAAAATATGAACTCAGATGTATTTATTCAATTTTTAGAACAGCTCATCAAATCGCAAGAAACCAAAGTATTCTTAATCCTTGATAATTTACGAGTCCATCATAGTAAAGTTGTAAAGAAATGGGCGGAAGAAAATGGCGAAACCATAGAACTATTTTACCTGCCATCATACTCACCTGAGCGAAACCCAGATGAATATCTGAATTGCGATTTAAAGTATGGACTCTCGGATAAACCGGCACCAAAAACACAAGAAAAAATGAAAGAAAATTTAGAGAATCATATGAAAATGCTTCAAAATGATAGCGAAAGGGTAGCAAAATATTTTAAACATGAGAGCATCAAATATGCTGCATAAAATTAAAGATCTTTAAGTGCGAGGTTAATAACTCTGGATGTTATAGTATTGACCAAGTTTTGAATAACTGTGAAAGCTTGTCTATCAATAATGAAGAGGTTGAATTATTTACTGTTTATCCAAATCCAACAAAAGAAATTATTAATATTAATAGTGAATATTCACAACGCTATACTATAATAGTATATGACATCTTTGGAAAAGTTTTAATACAAGAAGAAAAAACGACTAACAAGACAAAACTTGATTTATCAAATTTAATCAACGGAGTTTATTTAGTTTCTTTTCAGGATGGTTTAAAGCGTTATTCAGTCAAAATTATAAAACAGTAATACCAAATATTGTTTTTTAATATTATAAAACTAAGGTTGAAACCTGAGATTAAACAGATCCTCTCAAAGGTCTTTTTTTTATAAACTGAGAATGGTTCACTGTGACTTTATATGTGGTTTGTCGATTGGATTAAATACCTAAATTAAGAGAAAATAGGCATAATACCAATTTGGCATTCAAATGTCGTATAAAATAAGTTTTTTTTTCACTTACTAAACGTATCCACCCCACCAACCACATATTGACCACCTGACTTTCTCTCGATAGCTTTGCTCTAAAATAATATTTATTATGAGCAAACACGAAGAAATGTACAAATTGGTAACGGAATATCAAAGTAGTGGCCTTTCGTCAAAAGCCTTTAGCAAAGAAAGAGGGATCAGCCCTTCTACTTTTAGTTACTGGATACGCAAAAAGAAAGAGGAAGATCACCCGGGCGGTTTTGTGGAAGTAGACACTGGATTGAAATCTTCAGCCAGTGCCATGGAATTTATTTACCCCAATGGGGTCAAGCTTCAAATGAGTTCACCGGATCTGGCATTAATTGCAAGGTTAGTAAAACTTTACTAATGTTCTCGCTAGGTTCTTCCCATTGTTATCACTTTTACCTCAAGCCCTGTGATATGCGTAAATCCTTCCATGGCCTAAGCGGACTGGTAAGAAATGAACTGAATAGGGAGCCCACAAGTGGCGATGTGTTCGTTTTTCTTAACCGGAATCGCACCCATCTGAAGCTCCTTCATTGGGAACGGGGCGGCTTTGTTTTATACTATAAACGCCTGGAGCGGGGAAGCTTCACTCCACCTGCAATAAGGGAAGGCCAGACTAGTTTCAGCTGGCCGCAACTGGTGCTGATGATCGAGGGTATTACGGTTAAAAAAAGTGTTCAGAAACTGCGCTATTCACACTAGGAAATAATCGTATTTTATCAGTAAAAACAGGGGTTAACGCTAGGTTCAAAGTATCGGTTTTTGTATATTTATCCTATGCAAAATGCCCTGGAAAACCTTACTAAAGACCAACTTTTGAGCCTACTTCAGAAGAAGGGAAAGGATGTTGAAAAGGCACACTATAAGATCTTGGATTTGGAGTTTCAACTGGCTCAGTACAAACGGATTGTTCACGGACAGAAAAGAGAACGCTTCGAGGGTGATAAGGATCAAATGAGCCTTCCCTTTGAGATGGAGCCAGAAATAGCACAAAGGCAGGAAGAAGAAGTAAAGGAAAAGCTTACCTATGAGCGCCGAAAAAGGAAATCTGCTCATAAAGGTCGAGTACCGCTTCCGCAGCATCTTCCCGTGGAAGAAATCAAGATCTACCCTGAGGGCGATTTAAGCGATATGGTCTGTATTGGAGAAGAAATCACCGAGGAATTAGAATATGAGCCTTCCAAATATTACATCAAACGCTACATCCGCTATAAATACGCTCCTCGGAATAAAGAAGGAGTTGTAATAGGAGCGCTTCCAGAGCGAGTTATTGAAAAAGGAATACCGGGAGCCGGGCTTTTAGCTTCCATTCTGGTCGATAAGTATGAAGACCATCTCCCTCTTTACCGCCAGCTTCAGCGTTTTAAAAGAGCTGATATTCCTATTGCCTCTTCCACTTTGGAAGGCTGGACCAGGCAAAGCCTTAAAATATTGGATATTCTTTATCAGCATTTGCTGGAAGATATTCGGTCAAAGGGGTATCTCCAGGCCGATGAGTCCCCCATCAAAGTCATCGATAAGAAAAAGAAAGGCACCACCCATCAGGGATACTACTGGGTGTACCATTGTCCTATAGATAAAACGGTGCTTTTTGATTATCAGTCGGGGCGCAGCGCCCAGGCTGCAGCGCATGTATTATCAGGATTTAAGGGCTACCTGCAAAGTGATGGGTATTCTGTTTATGATAAAATTGGAAAACGCGAAGGGGTTACTCACCTTAATTGCTGGGCTCATGCCCGAAGGGAATTTGATAAAGCCCGGGACAATGATAAACTAAAGGCAGAGATAGCGCTTACTTTTATCCAGAAGCTCTACAAAGTCGAGGCTAAGGCACGGGAGAATAATTTAAATCCAAAAGAGCGAAAAAAGCTTCGGCTGGACGAGTCCTTGGGGATCATTGATGAATTTGGAAAATGGATGGTAAACCAGCTAAAGGATCACCATATCCTGCCAAAAAGCACAATAGGTAAAGCTATGAGTTACAGCCTGAACCGGTGGGACCAGCTCAGTGCCTATTTATATGATGGGGTTCTCGAGATAGATAATAATCTCACTGAAAATGCTATAAGAAAATTAGCTTTGGGACGTAAGAACTATCTCTTTGCAGGCTCTCACGATGCGGCACAACGAGGGGCAATTATGTATTCCTTCTTTGCAATCTGTAAAAAACACGAGGTGAACCCTTATCAGTGGTTAAAGTACACTTTGGAAAATATTATGTCCATCAACCACAAGAATATTAAAGATTTGTATCCCCAGAATTACAAAAAACTACAGAATACATAAGAGAAGTTTTTTACCCGGAATTACCTGATAAACATAATCAGTTTGACTTGCTATATGTAGTTGGTGGGATGGATACTACTAATCGTCATAAAATAGAACCATAACTATTGCTATGCTTATATTTTTTTCCTCAATTAAGTAAAAAATAATTCAAATTTTTAATGCAACATTTAAAAACTAAATTGGTATAACTAAGTTCCAGAAACTTTCAAAAAGAAAATCGGACACAGCTTTAATTATTGCTGAGAAAAATTGTAAAAAACGAGTGTTGCGATGCTATTAAGTTTTTAGAAATTAAAGTAAACTAAGTTTTGCTTTTAAGATTGGCTCGCAACAAAAGTGTATTAAAGGCTTTGTATAATATAATTTCCAAGTAGGATTTATTAGTTGAATTCAAGGGACATTTAAAATCACTTTTACAAAACTATTTAGGAATATTCTTATTTTCCCTCTCTATACTTTGAACTGTTCTTCCAACTGATATTGAGAGTGCAGTATTTAATGATTGGTTTTTTTACGTCTAAAAGCTATCGACTTTGTAAGAAACGTCTTCTAAATTTTTCTCAATTTTTTCTATCTCCTTTGGAATGAGACCTCTAAGTATCAAAATCAATCCAAATATAATTAATAGAAAACTAATTCCCTTTTTAAATAACGTGATTCGCCTAGGAGTTAGCTTATTATTCAGTTTTTTAGCTAGCAGTATTTTTAAGACATCAACGAGTAAATACGTCACAATTATGCTTGTAAAGAAAATAACTAGTCTTGATGCTTCCATTTCTAAAGAGGGACCGAATATGATAAGTAGTCCTAGCCAAAATCCTAAAACCCCTATATTGATAAAATTGAGCAGAAACCCTTTAGCGACAATTCCAAGATAGTCTTTACGCTTCAGCTTTTGGACTTCAAAATCGGCATCGGTATAGGTGGCATTTTTAGCTTTTATGTAAGCAATAAGACCGTAAATAGTTAATACACCTCCTCCAAATATAAACAGGCCAGGGTCATCCTTAATGCTGCGAAGTAATTGATTTGTGCTAAAATAAGCTATAAATATAAAAACAATATCTGCAAGTATAACGCCTATATCAAAGGTGAAAGCGGCTTTAAAGCCCCTTATGGCAGCGGTCTCTAAAAGAATAAAAAAAGCAGGACCAACCATGAAGGCTAAAAAAACCCCCAAAGGGATTCCTGAAAGTATATCTTGCAACATTTAGTTAGGTCTATAAAGTTATTTCAAAGTTAGTAAATTGCTACTAACTTGGTTTTTTTATATCCTTTAGATTCAGTTGTAGCGTGATGTTTCCATCCCACTCATTCTCTTCTATAGTATATACAATATCAAATTTTTCATCTTTTTTCATCAGATTTTTTTTATCTCCCAATCCAAACCCTATCGCTGTAAAAACAGTTTCGCTTTGAGTTAAGTTGGTTTTTAGATGTAAGCCGTCTTCTCCCAAGGTCTTTACAAAACCTGTTGTTGATACATTTCTAGAGACAAAAGTAGGTGTCATATTTCTTGGTCCAAAAGGGGCAAACTGTTTGAGGATTCTTATAAGTTTAGGGGTGATATCTTTAAAAGTGATTTCAGAATCATATAAAATTTCTGGAATTAGAAGCTCAGGATCTATAGTTGATTTAACGACATCCTCAAATTTCCTTTTAAAATTTTCAAAATGTTTTTCTTCCAAAGTTAGGCCAGCAGCATACTTATGTCCGCCAAACTGCTCAATAAATTCAGATGAGCTTTCTAAAGCATCATAAACATCGAAACCTTTTACAGATCTAGCGGAGGCCGCTAGCTTTTCTCCACTTTTTGTGAATACTAATGTAGGCCTGTAATAAGTTTCAGTGAGCCTTGAAGCGACGATACCAATCACTCCTTTGTGCCAATGAGGTTGATAAACGACTGTGGTACTTCTTCCTTCTTCCTTTTGCTCCTTAATCATATCGAGAGCCTCTTTGGTAATTGACTTGTCTGTCTCTTTACGGCTAGAGTTGTATAACTCAATGTCTTTAGCCAAGACTTTCACTTTTTCGTAATTGGTTTCACACAGGAGTTCGGTGGCTAAAAGACCGTGCTTCATCCTTCCTGCAGCATTTATGCGAGGACCAATCATAAAAACAACATCAGTAATAGTCAGTTCTCTTTTCTTTGTGTTTTCTAAAATAGCCTTAAAAGCAGGTCGTCTTCTTGAGTTAATGAGTTTTAATCCAAAATGAGCGAGGACTCTATTCTCTCCAGTTATGGGGACAATATCAGAACCTATTGCCGTAGCCACAAGATCCAAATAAGTATAGATTTGTTGTTGTGGTCTATCGAGCTTCGCTTGTAGAGCTTGGACGAGTTTAAAGCCTACTCCACAACCGCATAATTCATCGAAAGGATAGTGACAATCAGTTTGTTTTGGATCCAATACAGCTATAGCATCTGGAATACTTGCTCCTGGTCTATGGTGGTCACAGATAATAAAATTTACGCCTATCGATTTCGCATAATCAATTTTATCAATAGCCTTTATACCGCAGTCTAAGGCAATGATTAGGTCGATTCCTTGTGCTTTGGCATAATCGATTCCTTGATATGAAATACCATAACCCTCATCGTATCTATCTGGAATATAGCTAACGACATCAAACCCTAACTTTTTGAGATAAGTAGTCATTAAAGCGACGCTAGTAGTCCCATCCACATCGTAGTCACCAAATACCATAACAGGTTTATTGCTTTCTAAGGTTTCTAGAATATGTGAAGTTGCTTTCTCCATGCCTTTCATTAGAAAGGGATCATGGAGATCGTCCAAGCTAGGTCTAAAAAAGGTTTTGGCTTTTTCAAAAGTTTCGACGCCTCTTTTAATGAGAAGTTCTGCTATAGGCAAACTTACACCAATAGCTTTCTGAAGGTGTTCGGCTTTTTGAATATCAGCTTCTTGAGTTACAGTCCAACGCATGATAGATTTCGATTAAACAAGTTTTTCTTTAAATGGGATTTCTGGATCTAAGATCTCCAAAATTAAAGATTTTAATTGAATTTTAAAATCTGGAAGAAGTGATTTCAAGGTTAAATTTGTTTTGGTTTGAGAACACGTCATAAATCCGGATTTTAAATTCCTTAACGAAATGATCCCTGCCATCCCGTTTTCTCCCAAGTCTTCTTCTTTCAGTAAAGAATAAAACAAGACTTGAAAGGCTTTAGAATATTTATAGTCCTCTATAAAATCAGTCCAATTTTCAGCAATTTTCAGATCTTTACTCTCAACTCTCCCCGTTTTATAATCGATAATTCTTAGTTGGTTGTTGCATAAATCTATTCTATCTACGGCCCCCTTCAATTTAATCGAAAAATCGATATCGTCAATGGTAATTGATTTTTCAGCTATATTCTCTAGTTCTAAAATTATTACTTGATTTGACTTTACAATCTCTTTTTCTTGAATTAAAAAACGTTTGATTTGTTGTTTAGCAATTTTAAAATCAATTAGATTTTTGCCATTTTGGAGAGCTTCTTTAGGAAACTTCTTTTCAAATAAAGTCTTGATAACGTTTGGGTATTCTTTAAGCATCGAGTCAATATCACTAGAGTCTAGGAGCTTACCCTTATAATTGCTATATAAAAAATCCAGACAATCATGAATAACAGTCCCATGCGTCCTGAAAGAAATGTCTTCTTCGATATGGTCTACTTCTTTAATGTCTAAAACATACCTGCGATAAAAGTCAATGGGATTTCTGATGTAAGCCGCAAGGGCAGAAGGAGAAATGCCATATTGAAAAAGTGACTCCAATTTTTCTATCATTTGAGGTGTTTTACGAACCTCTTTCAAAATGGTTTTCTTTTGCTGTGTGTTAGAAACTGCAGTATGGTTTTTCACCGAATGTTGAGGGGCTTTAAAAATCTCCAATTGGGTCAGAAATCGACTTTTTTCTGCTTTTTCAATTCCTGAGGTAGCATTATTATAAATAAAGTGACACTGACTAGAGCGTTGTATAAGCCTAAAGAAGTGGTATGCATAAATAGCATCTTTTTCTTTGTAAGTAGGGAGCTTGTAAGCCTTTTTTAGGTCAAACGGAATAAAGCTGTTTTGAGATTTTCCAGAAGGTAAAACACCTTCATTTAAAGAGGTAATAATAACGTTTTTGAAATCTAATACTCGACTTTCCAGCATTCCCATTATTTGCAGTCCTTCGTATGGCGACCCCTCAAAATCTAGGGTTTCAGAAGATAATATGTCTATATAAATGAGATGAAATACCTTGAAGTCTTTGATTAATTCTGAAGACTCCATCAAATTCTTTAATTTTGTAAATAGTTTTTTAAACCCAAACAGATATTCCAGTTGAAGGACATCAGAGGAGAAATTTGGTTTCAAAATCTCAATGATTTTTAGGCAATTTGCAAGAAATTCATCAACAGAGCAATCTTTTATAAAGATACTTAGCTTGAAAATCAGTATCAAATCAGAATCAAAAGACTGACAAGACTTTAAAAAGTCCTCTTTAGATTGAAAAATAATGTTGTTTTTATGTATTCGGGTCTCAATAGATTGGAGCTCCTTTTGATATGCTTTTCTAAGGACAGGATGTCCACTTAGCTCCAACAGCGTTTTAAAATGCAATCGATCTTCATTTTGGGACCTTATTTTGAATAAGACTTCAAAAAAGGATACCATATTGGTCTGGTGTAATGGCAAACCCATGGTGACGTTCACTTTTTTTATATTGTCTGGGAGTGAATTGAGGATAGGTTGTAACAATGTTTCATCTCCTAAAATCAAAGCGGTTTCATTAAGCTCACCCTCACTCATTTTGGACAGAAGGTCACCTACAAGTTTTGCTTGTCCTATTTTTTTAGGAACTCCATAGATATTTATTTCTTTTTTATTTAGGTAGGAATTAGTTGAGGGCACCAAGCTTTCACGAGAATAGTAGGGCCACGTTTTTGAATAGTGTCTTAGAAACATGCCAGCAATGTGGTTATCATAAAGATAATTATCAATATCCCAAAAAACCTTCCCCCTATTTTGGTCAATAATAGTTTGAAAAATGACTTCTTCGCAGGTATTTAGAGCGTTGAAGCCTAATAAATAAAAGTTCCTTGAAGAGTTTTTGGAATAAGCTTCGATGTTTTTGACCGCTTCAAGATAGGCCATACCTTGATAGGCCTTATTTTTTGATTTTAGGTTAGCCTTTAATTCATGGTAATACTTAGGTAATCTCTCCCAAAATTCAATATAATTTTCGACCAATTCTGTTTTCACATCAGACTTTGACCAATGTTCAATATCTTTTATAGCTTTAATATTACCAAAAAACTGATTCGCATCTATTTGATAGCGGTCTATTTCATTAAAATCTTGGATGATAGATTGCCCCCAATTGTAAACGTGATCTATGGGTTCTTGATGTTTTGGGTCTGTATGGTCTTTATAGATGTTATAAAATTCAAATAAAGTTTCTAAATTGTTAATCAGTTTTACTTCAGAAACATCTTCGATGAATTCTTCAATACTTTGAATTGGTGGAACAATAAAGCTTTCGCCTTGATTTCTCTGTAACAATTCTTTTGAAAAGGCCTGTGCAGCCCTTCGGCTGGGTAGGACAAACCGGCAATGATCTAAGTTGACATTCTGTAATTGAGAAACCACGTGAGCTATAAAACTTTCCATAGGTTAAAAATAAAAAAACACCCCATATTGGGGTGTTTTAAAAATTATATTTTAAAATAAATTACTTCTTCAAGTTAATTTCAACTCTTCTGTTTTCTGCTCTACCCGCTTTAGTATCATTACTCTCAACAGGTTTTTGTTCTCCAAAACCTGCAGATGATAATCTAAATTCATCTACACCATTTTTAACAAGGTAAGATTTCACAGAAAGAGCCCTAGCTTCAGAAAGGCTTTCGTTGTTTTTAGCACTACCTACACTATCAGTATGTCCTTCCACTGTAAATTTAGCATTAGGATATTCGTCAAGAATTGCTATAATAGCAGTTAAGGCTTCCTCAGAATTTTTTGAAATTGTTGTTTTACCAGTTTCAAAATTGATGGTTTTAGCATACTCATTCAATTCTTTTTGAATTTCTTCAGTAACTTCTGGACAACCATTATTTGCTTCAGTACCAGCAACATCTGGACACATATCATCTTTGTCTAATACACCGTCTCCGTCTGCATCAGGATAAGGACATCCGTTGTTTGCCTTTGGTCCAGCTTCATTTGGACAGTCATCATTTTTATTGGCTATTCCATCGTTATCTGCATCTGGACATCCATTTAAAGCTTCAGTACCAGCTTCGTTTGGACAATCATCATTTGGATCTGCAATACCGTCACTATCAGAATCTGCACAACCGTCAAATTCTTCTAATCCAGCAGTATCAGGACATTTATCGTCCTTATCAGTAATACCATCACCATCAGAATCTGGACAGCCGTTAAATTCAGCTAAACCTGGTACATCTGGGCACATGTCGTTTTTATCATAAACACCGTCTCCATCAGAATCAGTTCCACCAAATGCAATAGTTAAACCAGCAGAATGCTGGAAATAATCGAAATTATCATCTTCAAAAGCAGTTTTGAAAGATGATTTCACAGTGAATGCTATATTATCTGTAAACCAAAAATTGATACCTAAATCAGAATCAAACGTTGAGGCTCCACTACCCTCTACCCAATAATATCCAGCACCAACTCCTAAAAAAGGATCAATAAAAGAAGTGTTTAGAATGTTTTTAAAATTATATTGAACACCAGCACCTATATTATAAAAACTTAAGTCATCGGCAGGGAGATCACCTAATCGATCAATTTGATTAAGGGATCCACTTAATCTGGCTGAGAATCCATCACCAACATATCTTTGAATCTCGAGGTAAGATACCGATGGTAAGAAATTCCAATTATCGCTAGCATTAAAATATTCACTAAACAGGCTTCCACTTGACATTTCGCTTGGTATAAAGCCATTATCAGCAGCATAAAAATCCACTGCATTAGTTCCGATAACAACAGCCCAGGGGTTATTTTCATCTTGTGCTTGTGTACTAAACACGCCTAAAGAAAGTGCAAGTACCAAAAAAAGTTTGTTCAATTTTTTCATTTTTTTTTTAGTTTTAGTTTATTATAAAATATAACAATAATTAACAAATGTAAAATTAAAATTTCTAAAAGCATTAACTTTCAATAACTTTTAAATGCTTACCTACTCTTATAAAGGCCTCGATAGCTTTATTAAGTTGTTTTTGATTATGTGCAGCAGATAACTGGACACGTATTCTAGCTTTTCCTTTAGGGACAACTGGATAGAAAAATCCAATGACATAGATACCTTCCTCTAGTAGCATAGCAGCCATTTCTTGGGCTAATTTAGCATCATAAAGCATAACAGGAACGATAGCAGATTCTCCATCAATAATGTCAAATCCTGCATCTTTCATGTGGGTTTTGAAATAAGATGTGTTTTCTGTAAGTTTTTTTCTTAAAGTGTTGTCATTTTTGAGAATATCAAAAACTTTTATAGAAGCTCCTACTATTGATGGTGCCAAAGAATTTGAAAATAAATAAGGACGTGATCTCTGTCTCAATAGATCAATAACTTCTTTTTTGCCAGTCGTATAACCACCCATAGCACCCCCTAAAGCCTTGCCTAAGGTTCCTGTTATAATATCGACACGACCCAAAACACCTTTTTCTTCTAAGGTTCCAATTCCCTTATCGCCTATAAAACCAGTAGCATGGCATTCGTCGATCATAACCAATGATTCATATTTATCTGCTAAATCACAAATTTTATCTAATGGAGCAACTAAGCCATCCATAGAAAAAACACCGTCGGTTGCGATTAATATATGTCTAGCACCATCATTTTTGGCTTTTTGTAATTGTAGCTCTAGATCTTCCATATCTCCATTTTGATATCGATATCTAGCAGCCTTACATAACCTTACTCCATCAATGACTGAAGCATGATTCAGCGAATCGGAAATGATTGCATCTTCTTTGGTGAGTAAGGGCTCAAAAACACCTCCGTTTGCATCGAAACAGGCAGCGTAGAGGATGGTGTCCTCGGTTCCATAAAATCCAGCGATTTCATGTTCCAAAGTTTTGTGTATGTCTTGAGTTCCACAAATAAACCTTACACTAGACATTCCAAAACCATGGGTGTCTAATGTGTCTTTTGCCGCTTTAACCACGTCTGGGTGAGAAGATAAGCCTAAGTAGTTATTTGAACAAAAATTCAAAACGCTTTCACCAGAATCTAAAGTGATTTCTGCTCCTTGTGGAGAAGTGATAATACGTTCTTTTTTATAAAGTCCATCATCTTTTATATTTTGTATTTCTTCTGTAAGTTGATGTTTTAGTTTATTTGAATACATATATTTTCATTTTATTGCAAATTTAAACAAACTTTACTTCAATGGATTCATTTAGATAAACGAGCAGTTTATTCTTAACATTATATTTTAAAGCTATCAAAGATTCAGCATACGTATTGATCTGATTAATATGTTGATTTGATGTTTTTCCAGTTTTATAATCGATCAGAACAGCATTTCCACCCTTAATGTTCACCCTATCTGGTCTTAAAAGTTGATTTTTAAAAAAAACATCTTTCTCATTCCATATTTCATAGTCGTTGGAGAAGTAATCCTTAAGTTCTTTATGTGTGACTATATTATTAAGTAAATTTCTATAAATACCTAGTTTCTCCTCTTCAAAAAATCCATTGGTATAATGCCATTCTAATGATGCATTAATATCGCTTGGAATATGTATTCTGGATAAAAGGGAATGGATTAAATTTCCTTTTTGAAGGGCGTCTGTAAGATCTTCATTCCATAGTTTTCCAGCAGTTGTTACTAGATTTAAACTTAAACTTGGGGAAGGAGAATGAAATTTAAAGCTGATGTTCTCTACTTCAGAAACTTGCCCTTTTTTAGGCAGAGTACTTTTACCCCATTCATATTCAATCAAGACCTTAATGGTTTTACCTTCAGATTCTAGGTAACTCATAAGTAAGCCTGAGTAAGTATTAGGTTTTATCTTTCCACTCTTATCTCTATCATCTTCCGAAAGGATAAACAACTCTGACGCAGCTCGGGTCAAAGCCACATAAAGAATATTTATGTTTTCCATTTCTAATCCGTTTACTAAGTTAAGATAGCTTTCTGTATAATCAGGGTTATCTATATCTCTTCCAGGCTTAGTGATAAGAGCGAAGGGGATTTGGAATTTTTCTGGTAGTTTTACCCAAAGATGACTTGTCCCCGTATAATCGATCTGTTGTTTAGCATAAGGGAAAATTACAACTGGAAATTGAAGTCCTTTACTTTTATGAATGGTCATGATTTGTACAGCATTTTCACTTTCTGTGCTCACGATGCTTTTATTGTTACCTTGATTTGACCAATAGTCTAGAAAAGCATTTAGATTTCCATTTTGCTTTTGCGTGAATTCAAAAACTTCATCAAGAAAAAACTGGAGATATGCACTTGCAAATTTTTCAATTTGAAACCTGTGGATAAGGTATTCTACAGCATCATAAAAAGGTAGGGTATGGAAGTGTTTGGAGTTAAAGGTGAAGCCGAGCTGTTTTAAACTTTCCCAGAAGACATCTTCTCCTTTATGGAGTGTGTTTCTTAAAATAGTAAAATGCTCCTCTTCTGAAAATGATAACCTTGTCAAGATTTTCTCTAGAACCTCTGCTTTAGACAGCTCGTCTTTATCGTCATTTAAAACATGTAGAAGAGCTAAAACAAACTGAACTTGATCGTCTGATTTAATCAGTAAAGTTTCAGAAGAAATTATTGGAATATTCTGCTGATTTAAATATTCTGCAATCGCAATACCTTCAGATTTTTGTCGAATTAAAATACAAATGTCACCTAGTGGAAAACCTTGTTCTTTCTTTTGAAGTATTATTTTTAGAATTTCTTCTGGATATACTTCAGCTCTTTCTTCATTGCTTGAGGCTTCTAAAAATCTAAGATTAACATATCCTTCTTCCGTTTTATGCATCTTTTGCTTTAAGTGTTCTCCGCTAAACAAAGTCTTTAGCTTTTCATCATTAAGCTGATGGCCAACAAATTCAAAAAAATCATTATTGAAAGAAACAATAGCCTTACTACTCCTAAAGTTACTGCTTAAGGTTTCCACACTTTGTTTTGTGGAGAATGGGGAATCACCCTGAGAAAGATCTATAAATTGATGAGCATCTCCACCTCGCCAAGCGTAGATGGATTGCTTGGCATCCCCAACAAGGGTTAAGGTGCCAGGTTTTTCGTCATCAAATAAAGCAGAAAGAGCATTTGCTGTTAACGGAATCAAATTATTCCACTGCAGCCTTGAGGTATCTTGAAA
Source organism: Psychroflexus torquis ATCC 700755 (assembly GCF_000153485.2). Lineage (NCBI taxonomy): Bacteria > Pseudomonadati > Bacteroidota > Flavobacteriia > Flavobacteriales > Flavobacteriaceae > Psychroflexus > Psychroflexus torquis. The sequence continues at coordinate 2,095,381 of NC_018721.1, forward strand.
CTCATCTATAAAAAAATGCTGAAATTTCTCTCCTAAGCGTTCAAAAATAAAAGGGGCGGGTTGCTTCTTTATTTCCTCACTTATCTTTTTGTTAAAATCTGAAATCAACATGATGTTTTGCTCCTTTTTGAGGAGTTCCATTTCCCCCTTTACTGCACCTAGTAAAGATAATTGGGTGATGTTTCGGTGTACTTTCTCGTATAGTTTCTTATTGGAATAAAGAGATTTAACCGCTTCAAATTTCTCTACGATAATGCTTTTCATAGAAAACACTCTACTTTTTACTTCATCGTTAAGCTTTTTGGTGACATAGGTCTCTTCATCTTCTAGTGTGTTTTGCCATTGTGCAGAAAAAGTAAGCGTAACGTTATCTTCGGAAAGCTTTTTAAAAAATTTCGGAATATAACCCCCTTTGAAATCTTTTGCCTCTAGTCCATTATCCTGCATTCCATTTAGAAAAGCGTTTCCAATAGAAAGCAGATGTTCATCGATCGACAAAACTTCTTTTTTAAGCTTAGTTTTAAGCTGTTTAAAGTCCTTCAGATTGTAATCTTTTAAAATAGCAATATAGGCTTCGTCCTTTTCACTTAGGAGAAGACTTGAAGCATTGATGATATCTAAAGTTATATTTCCGCTTTTATCATCTTCCACTTTTTCTGCAGCAAAATCAATGAGAACATCGGTTAGCTCTTCCTCTTTCCCTGCTTTTTCAACAACTCGTTCTACAGCCAGTTCCAAGACTTGCTTGGTATCCATTTCTATATCAAAATTCATAGATAGGCCCAAGTCTTTCGCGAAAGTTCTTATAATTCTATGCGTAAAAGCATCTATAGTAGAAACTTCAAAAGCGGCATAATTATTTAGAATTGCCTCAAGGACTCTTTTAGATTTCTTCTGAATTTGCTCTTTGGTTAAGCCCGTGCTTTTATGAATTAATAGGAGCATAGGATCATCTTCCAAAGAGGTCTTACCTTCAGAAAAACTCACGAGATACTCCAAAATTCTAGATTTCATTTCCCCAACGGCTTTATTGGTGAAAGTGATGGCCAAAATATTTTGAAAGCTACTATTTTGAGGAGAAGAAAGAAGCAAGTTTAGGTAGCGCTCTGCTAATTTAAAGGTTTTACCAGATCCTGCAGAAGCATTATAAATCCTAAAATTGGACGTTGTCAACATCATTTAAATTTTAAGGGAAAGGTATTAAATTTGATTTAAATGTCTTTTAAAAATCTAAAACCCTTTTTAATATTTCATTGAGAGTTTAATTTTTCTGAGGCTTGATCCGAGATTCTTAATTTAGGGTGTATAATCTGTTTTAAGTAAATAATAACACCAAAAAAAGTAAAAACAAAGTCTTAATACTTACTTTTGGTTGCAATATATTAACAAAAAAATAAGATTATGGCTTTTGAATTACAAAAATTAGATTACGCTCATGACGCACTTGAGCCACATATTGATGCAAAAACGATGGAAATTCATCATGGTAAGCACCATGCTGGATACACCCAAAAATTAAATACTGCTTTAGAAGGTTCAGATTTGGAAGGCAGAACTATTGAAAACATACTTATAAATTTAGACCTATCCAATAATGCAGTGAGAAATAATGCAGGAGGTTTTTATAATCACAGTTTGTTTTGGAAAGTAATGTCTCCAAAAGGTGGTGGAAAACCATCTGGAGAATTAGCAAAAGCTATCGATGAATCTTTTGGATCTTTCGATTCTTTTAAAGATGCTTTCTCTACAGCTGCTGCAGGACAATTTGGTTCTGGATGGGCTTGGTTAACTGTCCATAGCGGTGGTAAGGTAGAGGTTTGCTCTACAGCAAATCAAGACAACCCATTGATGCCTAATGTAGGCCAAGGGGGAACACCTATTTTAGGATTGGATGTTTGGGAACATGCTTACTATTTAAACTATCAAAATAGAAGACCAGACTACATTAATGCATTTTTTAATGTTATCAACTGGGAAGAAGTTTCAAAACGCTATTCAGAAAATAAATAAGTCTTATAATTATTTATTAAAAAAGCTGCTTACATCTGTAAGCAGCTTTTTGGTTTTAATAGCCTAGTCTAAATAAGGTTTTAATGTTTGAAAGACCTCATTAGGAGTGATGTCGTGCATAACCTTCTTATAAGCGTTTACTTTTTTATTCCCATAAACTGAAGTTGGTAACAAAGGATATTTTTTTAAATCGGGTAATAATTGTTGATCTTCGGTTTGTCCATAGGGGGCAAACCCTGTATAAGGATGAGTTGCCCCCCACAAAGTGATAACATCTACTCCAAACATAGCTGCCAAATGTCCATTTCCACTATCCATAGACAGCATAACTTCTAAATTTGAAATGAGCTGTAATTCTTCAGGAAAACTAAACTTCCCTGCGATAGAATAACATTTCTTAAAATCTTTAGCAAGAGACTCCAAGCGTTTTCTTTCTTTTGACCCACCACCAAATAATAAAACTTGCACCCCTTTTTCATTCAATTTTGTAATGACCTGCTTCATAAGCTTTAAAGGGTATTGTTTTGGAGAATGTGCTGCAAACGGCGCTATACCAATCCATTTCTGAGAGGTGTCTAGTTCCTTAGAGGAAGACATAGCTTTAGAGAGAACGAGTCTTTGCTTCTTTATTTGAAAAGTTTTATCTAAAGGCAAATTCAGGTTCTTGAATACCTCTGCATAACGCCTGTGTGTAGATTTCAGAGGTCTGAAAATTTTATTATTTGCGCGTGTTAAAGCTTTTTTCTCTGCTCGACCTTTGTATATCCTGTAATAGTCATGCCCCTTAACTTTTAAAAACCCACATAAAATGCGAGACCTTAAAACATTGTGCAAATCTGCAATAGAATCAAATTCTAAACGATGAAGGCTTTTCGCCAATACCCAAAGTCCAGAAATTCCTTTATGTTTAGTTTTTACTTCTGCTTTTACTACTTGCACCCTATCTAAATGCTCGAAAATAGAGGCGAAAAATGGTTTTGTAAGAACAGTGATTTTTAATTTTGGATACGTTTCTAGGAGCTGTTTTAAGACTGGTACAGTCATAGCTACATCTCCCATAGCAGATAAGCGTATAACTAGGATGTGTCTTGGGTGTTTCATGTTAGCGCTTACTTCTCAAGACAGGATTCATTTCATCGTCATTGTACATCTTCATTTGCTTGTAGACCTTCATATACTTATCGCCTACTTTTATGTCCTCCAAAAGTTGATCTATAGAAAGCGACAGATTTTTTCTCTGCTCCAATAAAACATCAAGTTTCGCTTTACATGCCATTTGATGTTTCACAGAAGCATCAGTTCTGTTAGCCTCTTCATTCATATGGTAAATCTTTAAGGCTAAAATAGAAAGCCTGTCAATTCCCCAGGCTGGACTTTCAGTATTGATTTTGGCATCGGGTTTAGGTACTAGATCATCAAATAAATCCAAAAAATAACTGTCCACATATTCTACGGTGTCTGTTCTATCTTGGTTGGAAGCATCAATTTTTCTTTTAAGAATTAAAGCCTTTTCAGGAGAAATATTAGGGTCTCTTATTAAATCTTCATAATGCCATTGGACTGTGTCTATCCAGCATTTTCTATATAGCAAGTGTTCTATAAGAGAGTCTTTTCTGTCGAATGGGTTAGCGAATTCTTGATGGACTTCATCTTTAACGTGATAAGTTTCAATAACCTGATTGAATATTCTATTTGCTTTTTCTGAAAACATAAGATGAATTTTTATTAATTCAGGCTAATATACCAAGTGTTTTTAAAACAAGCTTACTTAAACGTTTTAGACTCCATTAAATTATGGAAGAAAAAACTATACCGCCAAGCATAAGAGCGTAAAAAACTTCTTTGATCCACTTTTTGGTAGAGTTTAGTTGGAAGTAATTCCCTATTAAAATAGATAAAGGAAAAATAAGATAAATAATATCCACAGAAATTGAAGTCTCGTTAAGTATAAGTACTGCAAGAGATACAACCAAGAAAACTAATACGAGGCTTATACTTTCCCTTACATGGAGTTTTGAACGATTGTAAATCTTCGGAAATTGAATAATAATCCATAACAAGAACAACAGAGACAAGCTTAATAAAAAACTGTATTTAAAATTGGTGAAAGGGTTTTCTATACTACTAAAACGAGGTAGATAAATGGAGTAGTTTAAGAAGCTATTTTCTATTATTAAAATAAAAGAGGTATACATAACAAAAGCTACAATAATACCGAACAAAGGTATGATGAAGTGTCTATAATTTTGTGAAGCATACATGATGACTCCTAAATAGATGAAAATTAAAAATAAGAGATGAAAAGGGTCAAAGAGAATTGAAATCATCAATAAAAATCCAGAGTCAAAAATCTTCTGCTTTACATCTTTATTTGTTTTTAAACTTAAAATTTTTCTCATCGAGAGGAGTAAAAATAAATAGCTTAAAATAAACTCAGAAGATCTCAACAATTCAGGGAAGGCAATGCTTAAAAAGACAAAGATCGACACTGCATAGGTGTTTGATTTATGAATCTTATTGCGTTTTACCATAAAATTGAGCAGGAAAATGATGAACAAAAAAACGGCTAATAAGCCTATTTTATTAACGATGAAGCTCGTGCTCACTTCTACAGATTTCGATAGAAAATTTTCAATAAAAAAAGCCACAGTAAACAAGATGCTAATGATAGTAAAAGCAATGGGTTTTGAATGACTAAAAAACCTTGTTAGCATAGTCTAATTTGTTACTTTTGTAAAGTAAATATAATATACCACAGACATGAAGGATTTTTTTGAAAGTATTGCAAGTTTATTTCAAGATGTGTTGTTTTTACCTTACGACGCTCTTAGAGAATTACAGGAAGATTCTTGGTGGGCCGCTAATGGATTGAACTTTTTCTTCATATTCATCGTTTTTGTTGCTTTTCTTTATTGGATGAAGCAACTAAAAAATGCTGATGATAATCATAAAGAAGACAAAAGCGTTAAGGCTCATTCATTTTTAGGAAAGGATGCGGAATTAGACTAAGTCTTGTCCCAGATCTCTTCTAAAATATTTTTTATCGAAGTTGATGTTTTCTACATTTTTATAGGCTGTTTGTAAAGCGTCATGAAAATTATCATCAAAAGCAGTAACTGCCAATACACGACCACCGTTAGTTATAACTTGGTCGTTTTTGTTTTTGGTACCAGCATGACAAATAAATAGATCGTCTGTATTTTTAATATTTTCTAGACCAGTTATAACTTTCCCTTTCTCATAGGACTCTGGGTACCCTCCGGACACCAACATCACTGTTGAAGCATATTTAGGATCTATTTCTAACTCTATTTCAGAAATAGACCCTTCGCAGGTTTTTGAAAGTAGGTCAAGTAAGTCGTTTTTAATTCTTGGGATGACAACTTCGGTCTCTGGATCACCTAATCTTACATTGTATTCTACAACAAAGGGTTTATCTCCAACTTTCATTAATCCTATAAATAAGAAGCCTATATAGTTTATATTTTCCTTATATAAGCCATCTATACTAGGTTTCACGACTTCTTCATCCACTTTTTTCATAAAAGCTTCATCAGCAAATGGGACAGGAGAAATGGCACCCATACCACCCGTGTTTAGTCCAGTGTCTCCTTCTCCTATGCGTTTATAATCTTTAGCATTGGGAAGTGTGAGGTAATGTTTACCATCTGTTAATACAAAAACACTCAGTTCTATTCCTTTTAAAAATTCTTCTATGACTACCTTTTCCGAAGCTTTACCAAACTTATTGTTGGTCAACATGTTTTCAAGTTCATCTTGAGCCTCTTTAAGGCTATTTAATATAAGGACTCCTTTTCCTCCAGCAAGTCCATCTGCTTTTAGCACATAAGGAGGTTGCATGGTTGTTAAAAATACTTTACCAGCTTCCAAACTGTCTTTATCAAAACTTTGGTAGGCCGCCGTGGGTACATTATGGGCTTTCATAAACTCCTTTGCGCGTTTTTTACTTCCCTCAAGTAAAGCTCCATATTTAGAAGGGCCAACAATTTTCAAATTGGAAAACTCACTTCTATCGTCAAAATAATCTTTAATCCCTTCAACTAAGGGAGCTTCAGGGCCAACAATCAACATATCGATTTGGTGCTTTTTCACGGCTAGAGCTATCTCCTGAAAATTGAGAATATCCAATTCGAGATTTATAGAACATTGTGCGGTTCCAGCATTACCAGGAGCAACATATAAACTTTTACAAGAAGGACTTTGTGCTATTTTATAAGCTAAGGTGTGTTCGCGGCCACCGCTACCAAGGATTAAAACATTCATGAGTTTATAAACTAAAATTATGCTCCAAAAGTAAATGTTTGTAAATTGCTTGACTAATTAAAAGCATCGAAATTTCTGTGAATAGATTCAAAAAATTATTAAGTTTAAAAGGCCTTCTCATCCAGAAAGCTGAAAAGGAACAGGAGTCAATTTTAAATAGTTATCTAGACTATATCCATAGTAAACGCATGGAAACTTTCAATTATCACTTGGAACATATTATAACCGACCCTTTTTCTATAAAAAAATATCAAGTCAGTTTTTGGGATTGAATTTATGTGATGATTAAAGCTGATTTACAGAAACTTTTATCAGACCGACTAGGTAAAACCTAAAGAACTATTCATTATAATTATAAATACGACACAGTGAAGCTTACTTACGGCAATTCTCAGTTTATTATGCATTCCAGTGGAAGCTTGTATTGGCCTTCCAAGAAAGTCCTTCTTATTGCAGATGTTCATTTTGGAAAGATCGACCATTTTCGCAAAAATGGAAGTGCCCTACCAAATGAAGTCAGCTTAGAAAATTTTAAAAAATTAGATCGGGTGATTGAGGAATTTCAACCGAAAGGCGTCATTTTTTTAGGAGATTTATTCCATTCTACTCAGAACAGAGATTGGGATAGATTTACTGCTTGGGTAAAGGAGCAAAGCGTAAAGATGACATTGATAGTGGGTAACCACGATATTATCCCTTTATACTATTTTGAAGATTTAGGTATTAAGGTTGCTTTGTCTTTAAACATAGACACCTTATTTCTGTCTCATCATCCAGAGGAAAAGCTAGGGTTTTGGAATATATGTGGACATATACATCCTGGTTACAGATTAAGAGGTGAAGGAAAGCAACAGCTAAAATTATCTTGTTTTTATAAAAAAGAATACCAATTGATTTTACCAGCTTTCGGGGCTTTTACAGGTCATTTTTTGATTGAGCCAGAAGAAAATGAAGATGTTTTTGTCCTTGCAGAAAATGAGGTGTTATCGCTTAGATAACTTTAGAGTTCACCATGCCATTCTTTATAAAACTGATCTAGATAGCTAACCATATAATTATGCCGCTTTTCAGCAATTGATTTTGCGGAATTGGTATTCATCTTGTCTTTAAGCAATAATAATTTCTCATAAAAATGATTGATGGTTGGTGAATTAGACTTCTTATAGTCTTCCTTGCTTTGCTGGGGATGAGCAGGAACGCTGGGATCGTAAATGGGATTGTTTTTGAATCCACCAAAATTAAAAGTTCTTGCAATGCCTATTGCTCCAAGAGCATCCAATCGATCTGCATCCTGGACAATTTCAAGTTCCTTAGAATGGAAGTCACTATGCGAATGTCCTCCTTTATAAGAGACATTTTCTATAATCTTAATAACATGCTCTAGATCTTTTTGCTCTATAGGTTGAGTCTCTAAGAAAGCCCGAGCCTTTTGGGGTCCTATTTCTTCATTTCCTCCATGAAATTTTGAATCTGCAATGTCATGGAGTAAGCTGGCGACTTCTACAATAAATGAGTTCGTAGTTTCAGATTTTAAAATGTGTTTGGCATTGGTATAAACTCGTAAAATATGAAACCAATCATGACCACCTTCAGCCTCTTTAAGACTGTCTTGGACAAAGTTTTTGGTATTGGAAATAACGAGTACTTCTGACATAAATTGAGATCTAATTTTTTTGGACTTGACCGGATATTTGTTCTTCTAAAAGTTCAATTAACTCTGGAATTTTAAAATTCTTGGCCTCATGAGGTTTTAGGACTTCAAGTTTTAAAAAGACACCAACACCTAAAGGGAACATACCGTGATGCTGAAGTTTCCATGAGTTGTTTACACAAACAGGAACGACTACAGCTTCTGGACAAGTCTCTAATAAAGCGATAAGACCTTTGCTTGCAAACTTTTTGATTTGCCCTGTTTTGCTTCGGGTACCTTCAGGAAATATGACAGCGGATCGCTTGGTTTCTGATATATATATTCCTAGTTTTTTGATTTCTCCTAAAGCTTGCGTAGCATTTTTTCTATCTATTAGGACAGAACCTCCATGTCTTAAATTATAAGAAATAGAGGGAACACCTTTAGCCAATTCTTTTTTACTGATGAACTTGGGATGTAGTTTCCTCATGTACCAAATAAGTGGAGGAAGATCAAACATGCTTTGGTGATTACAAACAATAATATGTGGACGGTCTGTTTCAAAAGTAAAGCTATTAGTATACTGAAAGCGCGTACCCACAATATTTAAACAACGCAAAAGGAAAAAGTTTAAAATATCTACACTTTTTTTGTGGGCTTGATAACCAAAGGCATTAAACGCAATCCATTGGTAAGCGTGAAAAACTAAAAGTGTTAAACCGAAAAATAAATAGAATATAACTGAAAGACTATATGAGAAGACTTTTTTCATCAATTGAATGCTGTAATGAATAGAGTTTAAAATTACGATTTACCTATAAATATCTGGCTAAACTAGATTTAAAATTCAGCTATAAAAAAAGCCATTTTCAATGAAAATGGCTTTTTAAAAATTTGATTGTTCTTAACAATGCTTGTTATAAGCATCCATAAGGTTATCTGCAATCAATTCTGCAGGTCTACCTTCGATATGATGTCTTTCTAGCATGTGAACGAGCTCTCCGTTTTTGAAAAGTGCCATAGATGGTGAACTTGGAGGGAACGGTACCATTTTAGATCTTGCTTCATCTGTAGCTTCTTTATCTACTCCAGCGAAAACAGTAACAAGATGATCTGGGAATTTAGAATTTTTTAAAGATTTTATAGCTCCAGGTCTAGCATTTGCCGCTGCACATCCGCAAACTGAATTGACCACAACCAAGGTTGTTCCTTCTTTGGCTATAGCTATATCAACATCAGCTTTGCTTCTTAATTCATTAAAACCTACAGAGATAAGTTCCTGCTCCATTGGTTTCACTAATTCTGGTGGATACATATGATTAATTTTTTAATTTATATTCATTATAAACACAAATGTATAAAAAAGTCTTCTATCTCTCTTGGTCTTAACATAATGATTTCAATTCTATTAGTGACCGTTTAATCTATCTTAAAAACACTAACTTTTTAGAGATAAATTCAATGATGATTTTATATTTGTATTCTAAATTCTATAGTTTGAAGTGGATAGGTGCCATTCTTGGCTTTTTTTACATGCGTTTTGGAGGTGCTATCTTGGGCTTCATCATCGGTTCTATTTTAGATAGAATTTTTTCTAGCTCTTCAACAGGCAGAGGAGGGGCCTTTGGAAAAGTATTTCAAGATCAAAAGGGAGAAGTCTCCTCTGGAGATTTTGAACTTAATTTGCTCTCTTTGGCCTCTTTAGTCATAAGAGCAGATGGTAAAGTTACTCAAAAGGAAATGGATTATGTAAGGTTGTATTTTGTTCAATCTTATGGAAAGGAAAGAGCCAATGCAACCTTCAGAACTTTTAATGATGTCATTAAAGACAGGGAGATTTCCGTCCCTAGAATTTGTGAATACCTTAGACCAAGAGTTCGTTATGAGGTTAGGCTTCAAATTCTTCACTTTCTTTTTAATATCTCCAATGCAGATGGACATGTCTCTGAGTCCGAACTACAAGTACTGCTTTCTATCTCTCAAAATCTTCGGGTAGCTAATTCAGATTTTGAAAGCATAAAAGCCATGTTCTTCAAATCTGCGGACAATGCTTATAAAATATTGGAAATTGAAAAATCTGCTTCAGATTCTGAGCTTAAGAAAGCTTATAGAACTATGGCTAAGAAATACCATCCAGATAAGTTACAACACATGGACCAAGCCTATCAAAAGGGTGCTCAAGAAAAATTCAATAAGGTTCAAGAAGCTTACGAACAAATTCAGAAAGAAAGAGGCTTATAGTTTTAAAAGAGTTGTTGTAAAATTTCCAGAGATTTAGGCTTTCTAAACCCTTGCAACTGTAATTCATAATAGAGCATCATAAAGTCTAGAAAACTCTTTCTTCTCTCTTGGTTTAGTTTTAAATTTTCAGCTTCTCCATAGTTTTCGAGTTTCATCAATTCTTTTAATAAAACTGAATTTGTATTATTGAAAGAGTACATATTATATTCTTTAAGCTGAAAAACACCATTTAACATATCAAAATAGGGAAAGGCTTCACTGCTTTGATCTGGAGAAAATCCTAAAAAACTAGTTAGTTTCACTATAAAATGTAGGTGGAAATTTTTAATTGAATCTACTTGATCTAGATAGATAAGACTCTCCTTTAGAAACTGGAATAGGCTTTCATTTTTTTCCTCTTCTTGGATACTGCTTTTTAAAACTTCAGCCAGAAACATCACAACGGTAGATTTGAAGATATCAGTATGTAAAGTTTGTAAAGGATAATCTACTTTTACTTCTTTTAAATATTGTAAATTTTTGTTTTCTTTATAGGTAGCTTCAATTTCTAAGAGAGTCAATGGCTGAAACAAAGAGACTCTCATCCTTCCTTTTTTCGATTTCCGAATCCCTTTCAGCATAAAGGAAACTACTCCTTTTTCAAGCGTAAAACATTTTACAATTAAATCTGCCTCCCCAAATTTTACATTTGAAATGACAATGGCTTTTGTTTTAAGTTGCATTTTTAGGCTATCGTATAATCATTATTTTCCCAACCTTCGTTTTAATTTGATCTTCACCTGTCACTACAATAAAGTATACGCCCGATGCGACTTTATGCTTTCCAAAAGCTCTAGTATCCCATTGAAGAGATCCACCATCAACAAACTCTTCAAACACTAGATTACCACTAACATCTGTAATTTTAACATTAGCTCCATTAGTGAGTCCGTCTATAGTGACAAGTCCAGTGTAGTTTGGTCTTACAGGATTAGGATATGCTCTTAAGTTTTCTAGAGTTTCATTTCCTGAGGTAACTCGGCTAGAATAAGATAATAACCCACTCGGAGTACCAAAGAAAACTTCACCTGTAGCTTGATTAATCTCTACCGTTCTAATGCTATTGGTAGGAAGCGGAGAATTTTCAACATTAAAAATATTTAAAATGTCTTGACCGTTTGCAGAAACTTGAAAGACTCCTGAATCTGCCGTAGAAATCCATTTGTTGTTAGCGCCATCTGTAGTAATATCTGTAATAAACTGCTCAAAAAGTAACTCTTGTGGTAGACCATCTACATCTTCTATGATAATTGGGGAGACGCTTACATTTTGACTTTCGTTAAAAATAGCAGTCGGATTCGACATCACCCTTAGACCTGCTTGAGTACCAATCCATAAACGAGAATTTTCGTCTATTTCTAAAGCTGTAATATTAGGATTGGCATTGAAGGTGTCAGGAAATTCCACACCTTGTATATTACTAGAAATTAAAGCCGAGGTTCCTGTACTTGCGCTGTAAGCGACTACTCCATCTCCAAGGGTTCCTATAAAAATATTGTTATTGTTATCGATGACCATTTTTGAAGATGAGGTCTCTGTTGGATTTAAGTAACCGTTCGACATGTCGATATTTACAAATTCCCCATTAGCATTTAAGCGTTTCAGTTGGTTTTCTGCAATTGAATTGGTGAAGTACAAATTACCTTGGGTGTCAAATACACTAGCGCCTATCCTATTGTCGTTGAGGTTGCTAGGAACTCCTTCAATAATACTGTTGGAAGAATCATATTGTTGGACGAGTTCATTATTTTCAATCTCTAAAAGCCCATCGAAGTAACTGCTTACAAAAACACGATTGGGATTTGACGGGTCAATTGAGACATTAGAAAGCTCTCTTGCATTATTTAAATCCTCCACATCAATATTTATCCATTCCCCATCTTTAAGGTGGCTAAGGCCTCTAGAATTTAAAGGGAAAGGGTTTAAAAACTGATCAAATTCCCCAAATGTGATCCAAAGATCATTAGACGTTGATTCCAGACTGAAAATTCTATTTAATAAAGGTCCAGCTGGACTCAATTCTGAAAATGTAGCTGTAGTGGAGTTCTGAAGATTTAGAAGACCTAGACTACTATGTCCCAAAAAATAGTGTCCATTACTAGATACCGATGTGTTTATGGAAAACTCTGTATTTTGAAGTTGGTCTATAAAAGCTTCTATATTAAGTTCAGAATTAAAAGCTAATACTTGATTAGCAGCGGTGATAACAAGTTGGCCTCCACTTACGTTGAAGCCAATAACGTTTGAACCTGCATCCCCAAAAACAGAAGTATTTCCATTTTCTAATGTAGAAATTGTGTTGTTATTTCTCAGTCCAAAAATAGTATTAGAAAAATTTAAAATACCTTTCCAATTCCCTGTATATTCAGTTTTCCAAGCCTCAAAATCTATCAAATTGGGATTTGTAATATCCGCAGATTTAATGCCCTCTAGACTTGTGGCTGCGTAGATTTTCTCCTCTAAAATGGTAATCTGATTGATTTGAATTTGGCTTCCATTCTCTCCTATAAAAAAAGAGTCTTCAAATTCTAGATTTTGAAGACTGTATTCAGCAATCCCAAAATCGGTAGAAATATATAACTTGCCTTCAAATTCAAAAAAATGGTTGATGCGTTTATTGTTTGGCGATATTGAAATTTTATCTCTAATATCAACCACCGAAAATATGTTTTGGTTGTTATCCATCACAATTTGAATAAGACCATCCTCGTAACCAATACAGGTTAAGCCATAGTTTTTTGAATGGTAAATTTTAGAGATTTTATTACCCGATAAGCCTTCTATTGAGGTCACTGTTTGGATGCTTTGAGTAGGAATGTCGTAAATGAAATAGGCGTTCTCTGCAGCAGCATAAACCTTGTTATCGCTTTCATCTAAATCTGTAATATTGTAATAAGAGAAGTAACCTTTCCACCGATCGGAAAAGTCTTGGCTTAAAACAATAGAGGGAAAAATAAGAAAGATTAAAACAAAATTCTTCATTGGTATAAAGTCTGGGGCTTTAAAACTTATAAAAAGGTGAATTTATTGTAAAAAAATCAGTTCTGAATAAAAAAGCCAGTTGAAGTTATCTCGAACTGGCTTAATAGTATAAAAAATTTTAGATTATACAGCTCCTTGTGCAATCATAGCATCAGCTACTTTTACAAAACCAGCGATATTTGCACCTTTTACATAGTTAATTTGAGCACCGTCGCTTTCGCCATATTTTACGCAAGCCTCATGAATATCACTCATGATTTGCTTGAGCTTAGCATCTACTTCTTCCGCACTCCAATTGTAACGCATTGAATTTTGAGACATTTCCAAACCAGAAACGGAAACACCTCCAGCGTTGGATGCTTTACCTGGAGCAAAAATGACACCTTCCTTATGGAAATGCTCTACAGCTTCGGGCGTACATGGCATATTCGCCCCTTCAGTAACTGCTTTTATTTTTTTGTTAACAAGCTTGAAAGCATCGTCTTCATTCAATTCATTTTGGGTTGCACATGGTAAGGCGACATCAATTTCAGCAGCGACATCCCATGGTTTTTTACCTTCAAAAAATTGAACATGATCAAACTCATCAGCCATTTCATCAATGCGACCACGTCTCTCATTCTTGAGATCTTGGAGGTAATCAAATTCCTTGGAGTGGAAACCATTTTCACTATAAACATAGCCAGTTGAGTCTGATAATGTCACAACAATAGCACCTAATTGAATGGCCTTTTGAAAAGCATACTGAGCTACATTACCTGAACCAGAAATAGCTATTTTTTTACCTTTTAAATCATCATTTTTACGATTTAGCATTTCTTGGGTAAAGTAAACAACACCATAGCCAGTGGCTTCTGGACGTATAAGAGATCCTCCAAAAGAGGGGCCTTTACCAGTTAAAATGCCAGTAAATTCATTTTGAATGCGTTTGTACTGGCCAAAAAGATAGCCAATTTCTCTGCCTCCAACACCCATATCTCCTGCAGGCACATCTGTATTGTTACCGATATGTCTGTATAATTCTGTCATAAAGCTTTGGCAGAAACGCATAACTTCATTGTCTGATTTTCCTTTAGGGTCAAAATCAGATCCACCTTTACCGCCTCCCATAGGTAGAGTAGTAAGGCTGTTTTTAAAGACTTGTTCAAAAGCTAGAAACTTTAAAATACTTAAATTTACAGAAGGGTGAAATCTAAGCCCTCCTTTATAAGGTCCTATTGCAGAGTTCATTTGGACTCTAAAGCCTCTATTAACTTGAATGTCTCCTTGGTCATCTATCCAAGTTACTCTAAACATAATTACCCGTTCCGGCTCGACCATTCGCTCTAGAAGCTTATGGTTTTTATATTTAGGATTATTTTCCATAAAAGGAATAATAGTTTCTGCAACTTCGTGGACTGCTTGTAAAAATTCAGGCTGGTTTGAATTCCTTTGAGATACAGTATTTAAAAATTCTTTGAGTTCTTTATTCATTTTGTTATTCTTATTATAAAGATGATTTTTTAATGGTTTCGCAAAGATATAATTTCGATTTTAGAGATAACATAAAAATCGATTAATATTTGTTTGATTTCTAAGAGCTTACATCTCTTGTTTTAAACTTTTTTATCATCTTGGTTTTGTTTTTCTATAACTGTTTGTAATAGACCTTTATAAATCAATATCAAACTTTATCCTATCACTGTCTTTTCATTATTTCCAATCTCAGGAACCTCCAAATTTCATACTCAAGTCTATCATGAAGTTGTCATTATGGTTGGCCTGGTTTCTTTCAGTGCTCACTATAGTTTAATGCCAAATTAAACTTATAATGTCGCAATAAATCGTTTCTTTTTGCCTTGAGTTTTATCAAAAATAATTTCCGTAACTAATGCTATGCTAATTATTTTAACCTCAATCAATCAAAAAACCTGTGCTACGTCATTAAAAATTTAATTTGGTATTAGTTATTTAGCAAAACTATGTATGACGATATCTACACCAAAATCTAAGGGCTCTGTAAGTAGGCGGTTGCAAAAGTACATTATGTTTTTTAGCGAAGGCTTTAATATCTGTAACATTCATTATAGGGTTTGTAGGGATTTCTGCCCAAATCAATTTAGTATTGTTTGTTTTATAATAGTCAATAGTTTCCATCCTTTGTATCTCTATTAAGTGATATGTTTTGCCTAAATTTTCATATTAATATTGAACAATCTACAAGTTCTACTAGATAAGTCATTGGTAGAAATGATATCATCACTAGGTTTTTAAAGTTTTTATAATAGCTGCTATAGCTGAAAGTCTTTGAGCAAAAGACCAACCTTTGCTTAGCGTTTTCATTAGAGGAGATATATTTTTCTAAGACAGAATAGATTGAATTCTCACTTCTAGAATATTCGAAACTCTCTTGGCTTCAAGGTATCCTTTGACTACAGGTAAACGTTTGATAAATTGGAATCATAACAGATACATAAGTTGGATCGATACCCTGTTGACTTCCATGTGTAGGTTTGGTATTAAATTTTACATGAAAATAGTTCACGATAAATGTAAAGGTCGTTGTCTTAAATTGCCACTGCGGATTTTAGTTTTCCTATTCTTAACAAACATCAGTGATTTAGGTTTTAAAATCTTTATTTTGCAATTACTTTAAAGATATAAAATGAAAGATAAATTCTATAATTATATACAAAACCTTCAGGATACAATCACTTCCAAGCTTGAGTCTGTGGACGGCACTGCAACTTTTTTTGAAGATATCTGGGAACGGAAAGAAGGAGGAGGAGGGCGGACACGTGTGATTGAAAATGGCTCTGTTTTTGAAAAAGGAGGGGTGAATATTTCTGCAGTTCACGGAGACTTACCAGAAGCTATGCAAAATTACTTTAATGTTCAGGATTGTGATTTTTTTGCCTGTGGAATTAGTATAGTTCTTCATCCAAAAAACCCAATGGTCCCTACAGTTCATGCCAACTTCAGATATTTTGAGATGTATAATAAGCACGGAAAAGTTGTGG
Source organism: Psychroflexus torquis ATCC 700755 (assembly GCF_000153485.2). Taxonomy (NCBI): domain Bacteria; kingdom Pseudomonadati; phylum Bacteroidota; class Flavobacteriia; order Flavobacteriales; family Flavobacteriaceae; genus Psychroflexus; species Psychroflexus torquis. The sequence continues at coordinate 2,111,566 of NC_018721.1, forward strand.
ATCAGTGGTTTGGAGGAGGGCAAGATTTAACACCTTACTATCTTTTTGAAGAGGATGTCATACATTTTCATAGAGTTTCAAAATTGGCCTGCGATCCTTTTGGTGCAGATCTTTATCCGGATTATAAAGACAATTGTGATCGGTATTTTTGGAATGCTCATAGAAATGAAGCTCGAGGTGTAGGAGGCTTGTTTTTTGATTATTTAAAACCAACGTCAAAGCGAAGCCTAGAGGAGATTTATAATTTTATCACAGCTTGTGGTGATCGCTTTTTGGAGGCATATGTCCCAATAGTCGAAGCTAGAAAAACACTAGATTACACAAAAGAGCAAAGAAATTGGCAAGAGATAAGAAGAGGCCGTTATGTAGAGTTTAATCTTGTGCACGATAAAGGCACTTTGTTTGGTCTTAAAACAAATGGTAGAATCGAAAGCATTTTGATGAGTCTTCCACCACATGTCCAGTGGCAATACAATCACCACCCAGCATCTGGTTCTGAAGAGGAAATTTTACTTAAAGTTTTACAGAGTCCAAAAAGTTGGATATAAAAAAAAAGGCTGCTTTTAGAAAAGCAGCCTTTTTTGGTTTAAATTAGTCTTCATCTTCATCGACAAGATCCTCAAGGACAAAATCTTCCATAAATTTTGTGGTATAATTCCCTTCAATATAATCTGGATGATTCATTAATTGAGCATGAAAAGGGATAGTCGTTTTCACACCTTCTACCACAAATTCACTTAATGCACGCCTCATTTTACTAATAGCTTCTGGTCTGGTTTGAGCAGTTGCTATGAGTTTAGCAATCATAGAATCGTAGTTTGGTGGTATAACATATCCGCTATATACATGAGTATCTACTCTTATACCGTGACCTCCAGGTAAATGAAGAGTTTCAATTTTCCCAGGGGAAGGTCTGAAATCATTAAAGGGATCTTCCGCATTTATTCTACACTCTATAGAATGTAATTTGGGGTAATAATTTTTACCTGAAATAGGAACTCCAGAAGCGACTAGAATTTGCTCTCTTACTAGGTCATGATCTACCACTTCATCTGTAATAGGGTGCTCTACTTGAATACGCGTATTCATTTCCATAAAATAGAAATTTCTATGCTTATCCACTAGGAACTCTATAGTTCCAGCACCTTCATACTTGATATATTCAGCAGCTTTTACAGCAGCAGTACCCATTTTTTCACGGAGCTCATCTGTCATAAATGGAGAAGGGACTTCTTCCGTTAATTTTTGATGCCTTCTCTGTATAGAGCAATCACGTTCAGACAAATGGCAAGCTCTTCCTGTTTGGTCACCTACTATTTGTATTTCGATATGGCGTGGCTCTTCGATAAGCTTTTCCATATACATATCGTCATTTCCGAATCCTGCTTTTGCTTCTTGCCTTGCAGACTCCCAAGCACCTTCAAGCTTATCTTCAGTCTTTACAGCACGCATACCTTTACCTCCGCCACCAGCTGTAGCTTTTAGCATAACTGGATAGCCAATTTTTTTTGCAGTCTTTTTGCAGTCTTCAAAATCTTTAAGAATGCCTTCAGATCCAGGAACACAGGGGACACCAGCAGCTTTCATGGTAGATTTAGCGCTAGCTTTATCTCCCATTTTATCGATCATATCTGGCGTAGCACCGATAAACTTTATATCGTGTTCTTCGCAAATTCTTGAAAAGGCAGCATTCTCAGACAGAAATCCATAACCTGGATGGATAGCATCTGCATTTGTGATTTCTGCTGCAGAAATGATGTTTGGGATTTTTAGATAAGACTCGCTACTTTGTGGCGGCCCTATACACACAGCCTCATCTGCAAATCTTACATGAAGACTTTCTTTGTCTGCAGTGGAATAAACTGCCACCGTCTTAATACCCATTTCTTTACAAGTACGGATGATACGTAAAGCGATCTCTCCACGATTGGCTATGAGAATCTTTTTGAACATGAACGTTTGTTTTAGTTAAAGATAAAATCCAAAGCGTAAAATATTTACGATGGATCTACTAAGAAAAGAGGCTGATCGAACTCTACAGGAGAAGAGTCATCAACAAGCACTTTTACAATCTTACCAGACACTTCGCTTTCAATTTCATTGAAAAGTTTCATAGCTTCTATTGTACATAGAACATCTCCTTCTTTTATTTCACTGCCTACTTCTACAAATACTTTTTTGTCGACAGAAGGCTTTCTGTAAAACGTTCCTATGATTGGTGATTTGATGGTTATGTATTTATCATCATCATTGGCTTTTGCAGGTGCTGCTTCTTCAGTAGAGGGCGCAGGAGACTGTGGGTTGTAAGCAGGTGCTTGCGGTTGCATTTGTTGCTGAGGCATACCCATCGGCATCTGTTGGACATAAGTTTTTCCATCATCCTCGCTTCCGGTTTTGATGGTGATTTTAATATCGTCCATTTCGAGTTTGACTTCACTTGCTCCAGACTTTGCAACAAATTTAATTAAGTTTTGAATTTCCTTTAAATCCATAGTTCTAAGTTTTTTAGGGTTACGAATTATATGCCCACTTCAGGTAGATAGAGCCCCATGAAAAGCCTCCACCAAATGCAGCAAATATAATATTATCTCCCTTTTTAAGTTGTTTTTCGTAATCGCTTAATAATAATGGTAATGTTGCGGAAGTAGTATTTCCGTAACGTTGTATATTCATCAGTACTTTTTGAGAATCTAAATCCATTCGTTTGTATATAGCATCAATAATCCTTTTATTAGCTTGATGTGGTACTAGCCAATCTACATCTTCTGCACTAAGATTATTCTTCAACATAATTTCTTTACTTACATCGGCCATTTTCGATACTGCAAACTTAAACACAGTTTTACCATCTTGAAACACAAAATGTTGTTTATTTTTAACGGTATCTTCAGATGAAGGGAGTAGAGAGCCTCCAGCGTCTATTTTTAAAAATGGACGACCATCACCATCAGTTTTTAATATCTCATCTTGAAGACCTAAACCTTCTTCATTGGCAGAAAACAAAACAGCACCACCACCATCTCCGAAGATGATACTCGTACTCCTGTCTGTATAATCTATGATGGAAGACATCTTATCTGCGCCTACTAGAAGAATGTGTTTATATTTTTTTGATTCAATATAGGAAGAAGCTACTGACATACCATACAGAAAACCTGAACAAGCCGATTGCAAGTCGAAGGAAAATGCATTAACGGCGCCAATTTCAGTCGCCAAAAACGCAGCTGAAGAGGCTATTTGCATATCTGGTGTAGCCGTTGCAAAAATAACGAGATCTATTTCTTCAGGTCGAGTTGTTGCCTTACTTAACAAATCTTCACAAGCCTTTATGCCTAAAAAAGAGGACCCTTGATGCGGCGGTTTCAATATTCGCCTTTCCTTAATGCCAGTTCTGGAAGTAATCCAGTCATCGTTTGTTTCAATTATACTCTCCAATATCTTATTGGTAAGAACATAGTCTGGAACATATCCGCCTACGGCAGTGATGGCAGCTTTTACATCACCCATAAATATAAATTTCTTTTTTATTGTGAAATAATTGAATCAAAATAGCAAGTATAATTATGCAAATTAAGTTGTTTTTTAGTTGCCAACAAAAAATCCTTCACAACATTTAATTAACAATTTATGAAGGACAATTTTGAAAGACTACTAAAAGTAAAAATATATATTTTTTATAAAAATTTCAGGCCTTTCATCATGATGAAAAGCCTGAAATAGAATACCTTAGTTTACAGATCAAATTTTATACCTTGAGCTAAAGGCAGGTCTTTTGTGTAGTTGATGGTATTGGTTTGCCTTCTCATATATACTTTCCAAGCATCAGAGCCAGATTCTCTTCCGCCCCCTGTTTCTTTCTCTCCTCCAAAAGCGCCTCCAATTTCTGCTCCAGAGGTGCCAATATTTACATTTGCGATACCACAATCAGAGCCTTCAACGGATAAGAACATTTCAGCTTCTCGGAGACTATTCGTCATAATTGCAGAAGATAATCCTTGCACAACTCCGTTCTGAAGTTCTAATGCATTATCAACTTCTCCAGAGTATTTCATGATGTAAAGCACAGGAGCAAAAGTTTCATGTTGAACAATATCAAAATGATTTTCAGCTTCCGCAATAGCGGGTTTTACATAACAACCACTTTCGTAACCTTCACCTTCCAAAACTCCACCTTCTACCAGTATTTTTCCTCCTTCTCTTTTGACTTCTTCTAAGGCATGAAGATAATTTTTGACGGCATCCTTGTCTATTAAGGGTCCAACGTGATTATTTTCATCCAAAGGATTACCAATTCGGATTTGCTTATAAGCATCAACAATGGCATTTTTTACTTTATCATAAATCGATTCGTGAATAATGATACGTCGAGTTGAGGTACATCTTTGTCCGCAAGTTCCTACAGCTCCAAAAACAGCACCGATCACAGTATTCTTAATATCCGCATCTGGAGTAACAATAATAGCATTATTTCCTCCAAGCTCTAGTAAAGACTTCCCTAAGCGCTTAGCGACCTCTTGTGCAACAATTTTACCCATTTTAATGGATCCTGTGGCAGAAACTAGTGAGGTGCGTTTGTCTTGGGTCATATATTCCCCGACTTTATGATCTCCTGTAATAAGTGAAGAAATACCCTCTGGGACTCCATTAGCTTCAAATACTCTTGCTGCTATTTTTTGGCAAGCTACAGAAGTTAAAGGTGTTTTTTCTGACCCTTTCCAAATACAGGCATCTCCGCAAACCCAAGCCAAAGCTGTGTTCCAAGACCAAACAGCTACAGGAAAGTTGAAGGCAGAAATAATACCAACAACTCCAAGAGGATGCCACTGTTCATACATTCTATGTCCAGGGCGTTCACTATGCATAGTAAAGCCATGTAATTGTCTAGAAAGTCCAACAGCAAAGTCACAGATGTCGATCATTTCTTGAACTTCTCCTAGACCTTCTTGATAGGATTTACCCATTTCGTAAGATACCAGTTTGCCTAATGGAGCTTTCAATCTTCTAAATTCGTCATTTAATTGGCGAACGACCTCACCTCTTGCTGGTGCTGGCCAAGTCCTCCATTCTTTAAAACTTTTGTGAGCGTTACTTGCCACCTTTTCATAATCTTGTTGCGAAGTAGCTTGCACTTTTCCAATGGAAGCTCCGTCGACAGGAGAGAACGATTCTATCATTTCTCCACTGGCGAAAAAATCTTTTCCTATAGAGGTTCCTTTATTTTCCTTTTGGATGTCGAGTTGCTTTAAAGCTTCATCGATGCCAAATTCTTTTGAAATATGACTCATAACTATTTTGATATTTTTAAGATTTGTCGCAAATTTAGTAAATTTAATTTAGCTTTATAGTCTAGACTGTAAATCGCTCATCTACAGGCATTACTTCTCCACAATTATTGCAGGTTCTTAGCGAGGGATTGGAATAAAAATCTTTGAAGTGTCTCAGAAAATCCTTTTCAATATCTTCCAGAGGAAAATAAACATTGTGCAATTTGTGGTTACACTGGTCGCAATACCATAATAAGCCATCCTTTACATCCAAGTTTATTCTTTTGCGCTCTATCACCAAACCTATAGAGCCTTTGTGTCTTACAGGAGAATGTGGAACTTTAGCGGGATGTAAATACATATCGCCAGGCCCTAAAGTCATGGTTTTCTTTTCCCCATCTTCTTGAATATGAACTTCAATATGTCCTTCCAACTGATAAAACAATTCTTCGGTTTTATTATAATGGTAATCCTTGCGGGCATTTGGTCCACCAACGATCATAACAATATAATCTCCAGAGTCTTTGTAAAGGTTTTTATTACCAACGGGTGGCTTTAATAAGTCTCGATTGTCTTTTATCCATTTCGTTAAATTAAAGGGTTTGCTTATGCTCATCTTAATTTTTATTTTAAAAGTAATAAAACCAAATCTTCTAAGGATGTGGCTTAAGTTTAGATTAGTATTATTTACTCCAACTTGCTTTTCCTCCTTTTGCAGAGTCTACATTTATTTTATAGTTACGGCCGCCCGAAATGATCCATCTTACTTTTACAGTTTCCATTCCTGGAATATTTGGAACTTTTATAGTTTCAGGGGAATGGACTTGCTCTTTAACTTTATTAAAATCGTCGTCTTCTACAATCATTCCCGCTACGACATCAGCATTGGTGATACTAACCAGGTCTGGTCTTTCAATTTTGAATTTCAAATCTTGACCACTATGCGTAGGCATTAATCTTTCATTATATAAAGTAGCGGTCACTTCTTTAAGACCATTACCTAGATTATTTTCTTCAACATTTGTAATACTCAGCTTTGGGGTTTGATAGGCATGATAAATAGTGAACGCCATATTTCTATGGGCATCTTGTTCTAGAAGGAAACCTGGATGAGCCCTGCTAAAATTCTTTTTAAAACCACCTACTTCTATGGCGCCATATTGAGGGTGACTGTATTCTTTCCAATCTATAAAGGCATCTCCAAAGGTAAGATACTTGTCTACTTTTAACTCTTCTTCTTGGTTGGCTCTTCCTTCATTTTTATGGAAATAAAGATAAGAAACCATGAGTTCATTCGTGTAAGTGTAAATTCCTCTGCCGCCATAAAACCAATCCAATTCACCACCAAACACGGAATATAAATCTTTATAAACGGTCAGATATCGATAGCCTGGAATCATTTCCTCTCCTTTTTTTGCTATCGCATCATAGATTCTTACATCTTCTTTATTGTAAGTATCAACATCTTCTTCAGCTCCTGGACCTCTCAAAATCATACCCCCGTAATTATGGTAACTCTGAGCTCCTGCAATATTGGGGTGTTTCATCACAAAATCTGCAACAGCTCTACTTTCTGGTAAACTAAAAGGGTACTTATAAGCGCCGCGTTGTACATGATCTGGTTGCCATTTCCATCCCCAATCTCTATTAGGGTCATAATAACCTATCCCATCTTCATTAACCTCACCATCGCCATCTTTATCTATTCCTTCAAAACCAAGCATCTCATACTCTCCTTGTTCTTCTGCAGCAACTCTTATTAATCTTCTTTGATCTTGAGGGTCTTTAATAAATCGACCTGTAGGCGATTTCCGAATCATATAGGTAATATGATTATCTCCGTTGAGATCATCAAAACCATCCTCTCCAGCCTCACCATCGCCATCGTTGTCTAAAACAAGCATTCCAGACCTTGGAGAGTGAGGGGTGTTAGGTTCTTTCATATAATTGTCTCTAGCATCAGGATTGATGGTGGGGACGATATAAAAGGTTTTATCTTTTAATAATTGATTTATAAATTCTAAATCACCAAACATTTCAGTGAGATACCAAGCGGTATATAGTGAAAATTCTGTTCCCTGTATTTCATTAGAATGGATGTTTCCATCTATGTACATAGCAGGCTTTTCATCTGGATTTCCAGTATTGAAATCAGAAATAGTTAACATATAAATAGACCTGTCTTCATAGGATTTACCGATGCTTTCTAATCGGGCCAATTTTGGATAAGCCTCAGCGATCTTTTCCATAATATCTACAACCCCATCGTAGGTATTGTAACGGTTCCAGCTAACTTCTACTTTAGGCTCATGAGGGGTGCCAATAGCTCTAAAAAACTTTTCCTGTGCCTTACTCACAGAGCCCACTGTCATTGCTATAATGAGACATAATACGGAGGTGTAATCAATCGTTTTCATAGCTTACAAGTTTAGGTTCAATTCGGTAAAGCCAGTGTGAGGAGCTCCAGCCTTTATAGTCACTTTTCCATTGGCTTTCACAATCCAAGACAAGGATATACTTTCTAATGATTTCATTTTTTTTACTAATTCAATTTTATTTCCAGCAAGGATATCGTCTTTGGGGGTGTCAATTTCGATCCTGATTTTTTTGATCCACCTCGATCGTTCTCCAAGATCGGAGTGTGTAGGAAGGTTTGCATTGTTTAGCAAATCTACAGTAACTCGTTTAAGCCCTCCTTTTAGGTTTTCAACCTTAAGGTTATGGAATTCTAGTTGAGGTTGTTGCTTTGCTAATTTCAAAATGAAATCAGTGTGTTCAATGGCTATACTGTCCACCTTATTAAAAGTAGGATTATCCATAACAAAAGGCCTTACACCGCCAACTTCAACCGTTTGATTTTTGAAATCTGGAAGATCAATTTTTTCCCAGTTTACAAACACGTTATCTACATTCTCTTGTTCTGCCCATTTTAAAAAATTAGAAACCTTTGTTTCTTTAATTTTTGTTTCTGAAGTTGCTGTGGAATCTTTTTTTGCTTCTGGAACCCACCATCCAGGCGTACTAAAGCTTAATCTCCCAAAATGGAAATAGGCCCACTGAAATAAATCACCATCAGTTCCCCTATTTTCTTGCAGATAAGGCTTTTGCGAAATAGTTGAGTTGTAAAGTTCTGAAACCATTTTGTTGATAGCAACATCTCCTTCTAGAGGTGAAGACACTAGTCTGTTTTTAGCTTCTTTGGCATTATACTTAATAGGTGATGACAGATTATTAGCTGGACCAAAAGTTATAAACGCATAAATATTCCATTGTTTAAAAAGATAATCGAGCAGGGCTCTACTTTCTTTTTGAGAAACAGCAAAATCGCCTGCAAGCGGCTCAAAAGCAGGAAAGTTATAAGTCAAACTTTTATTGAAAGCTACGCCTTCTTCTAGGTCTTCATTGAATTTTCCGTCCTTATCATTATCGATTCCTTCTGAATACAATAGATAACGTTTTGTGGATTGAGAACTTGTATCCACTCGTATCATGACTCTAGAATCATGAGGGTGGGAGGTGTATTTTCCTAAAGGACTCTCGACACGCATTTGAGTAATAACGCCATCTTTATTAAGATCTTCGTAAGGGTCCTCATTTGAGGTTCCATCCCGATCGTGATCCAAACTTGCCGTATTACCTCTTCTCTCGTACTTGAGTTGGTTATGGTATTGCGAATAGGCTTCTGGTGATAGGTTAGGAAATATATAAAAAGTAGTTTTTTCTAGGGCCGAAGACTCATCTTTTACGAGACGTTCAGCAAATTGAAGTGCCAATTCCACACTAAGAAGATGATAACCTTCAACTCCCCCAAGAACAGCAAAGGCAGGTTTGTTGTCAAGATTTCCTGTTCCTATTTTAAGAACATAGATATCATGTCCTCCCTCAGTTTTGGTGATCGATGAAAGGTTTACTTTGGAATCTTTATCCAAAGCTTCCAGCCTTTTGGTGTATTGTTCCGTATCTGGATAATCATTTTGGGAAAAAGCCAAACTTTGAATCGTCAACACTATTAGAACTGTAATGATTTTCTTCATTATATAAAATTTTCATAAAAATAATTTTATTTTTCCCTTATAAAGTAAAATTTTGAATTTAATTTCAACCCCTGTAACAATCTATAAGTCTTTAAGACCTATAGTGTAAACTTCTTCTTATGAGTATAAAGCAGTTCCTAAGTTTAGAATGGAAGCAATTTCGACGATCTTCTTTTTTTGAAAAAGGATTAGTTATAAAAATTTTGATGTTACTCGCGGCTTTATATTTTGCCGGCATAGCAATTTTTGCTGGTGTACTAATCTTCTTTATTTTAAAAAAAACGTTACCAGAAGAGGATCCTTTCAAAATCATCAACAACTTTTTAATCTACTGGGTTATTGGAGACTTGGTGTTGAGGTATTTTCTTCAACAATTACCAGTGCTGAATATCAAACCCATGTTGATTTTACCCATACAAAGGAATGTAGTGATCCGCTTTTTATTATTAAAAACCTCCTTTTCGTTTTTTAATATTCTACCTCTCCTTTTTTTTATTCCCTTAGCCATTGTGCTCATCGTTCAAGGTTACTCTCCATTCATGGTTGTGCTTTGGTTCTTGAGCATTATCTCTATAAGCTTCAGTATAAATTTTCTAAACTTTATTCTAAATAAAAACAATCCTATTTTTTATGGAGTTCTTGTTTTTCTGGCTTTAATTTCAGGAATGCAATACTTTGGAATTTTCGATATAACACAGTATTTGGGTGTTGTGTTTTATTCTTTTTATAGTTTGGGGTACACACTTATTATCCCAGTATTCTTGGTGATTCTTCTATTTAAGACTAATTACAGAATGCTCAAAAAGAATTTTTATGTGGATGGCGCAGTTCAGGCTAAAAAGCAAAGTTTTAGTAACTACAACTTAGAATTTTTAAATAAATTTGGAAAGTTGTCCATCTTTTTGAAAAACGATATAAAGATGATTACTAGAAATGCAAGGCCGAAACAAGTCTTACTCATGTCCTTTTTCTTCTTGTTTTATGGATTGATTTTTTATACCCAAGACACGTATAGAGATCTCCCCATTGTTTTGGCTTTTGCCTCTATTTTTGTGACGGGAGGATTCCTCATTTCTTTTGGCCAATTGGTCCCTTCTTGGGACAGTGAATACTATAAATTGATGATGAGCCAAAATATTCCCTATAAAAAATACTTGGAGTCCAAGTGGTATCTGATGGCGCTTGCCTGTGCAGCTTCATTTGTCTTGAGCACGCCTTATATTTATTTTGGTTGGGATATTTTTGCTATGATCGCTGCGGGGGCTTCTTTTAATATTGGCCTTAATTCTTTTATCACCCTTTATGGAGGAGCGTTGAACAGAGTGCCAATCGAGCTCAACCAAAAAGCCAAAGCCTTTAGTAATACGCAAGGCTTTAATCCCACACAGCTTCTTATTAGCTTGCCTAAGCTTCTTGGCCCTATGCTTATTTTCTATATCCCCTATAAACTTATCAACTTCAATGCTGGCATTATTGCTTTAGCACTAAGTGGAGTTTTAGGCTTAGTTTTCAAATCTTACTTTCTTAACCTTATTGAAAAGGTATACCAAAAGACCAAATACAAGACTATTTCAGCTTATTCAGAAAAAAAATAAAATTTATATATGGAAACAATTATCCACGTTCAAGACTTATCCAAAAGTTATAATGCAGACAAAATATTAGACATAGAGTCCTTAGAGATTCCCAAAGGTCAAAGTTTTGGTTTGGTAGGAAACAACGGTGCTGGAAAAACAACCTTCTTTAGTTTGTTTTTGGACCTAATCCCGCCGACTACTGGTCAGATAGAAAGTAAAGGTATCATCGTGAACCAAAGCGAAGAGTGGAAGCCTTTTACCTCCTCATTTATAGATGAGAGTTTTTTGATAGGCTATCTTACCGCTGAAGAATATTTTTACTTTATTGGAGATTTAAGGAATACCTCTAAAGCAGAGGTGGACGAACTTTTAAGTGAATTTGAAGATTTTTTCCATGGTGAAATACTAAACCAAAAGAAATATTTACGAGACCTTTCTAAGGGAAACCAGAAGAAAGCCGGAATAGTAGCGGCGCTTATAGGTCAACCAGAGATTGTGATTTTGGATGAGCCTTTTGCTAATTTAGACCCCACAACACAGATTAGGCTTAAAAGGATTATCAAAGACCTCTCTGCTCAAAATCAAGTTACAGTACTTATTTCTAGTCACGACTTGACTCATATTACCGACGTTTGTGAACGTATAGTTGTTCTGGATAAGGGGCAAGTCGTAAATGACATCAAAACCAGTGAGGCAACTTTGAAGGAGCTTGAGCTTTATTTTGAGAGATAATCTCTTTATTTTCAATTTCTGAGATAATATGCATTTATATTTATCAAAATATACGATTTTCATGCAAATCAAGTTATTAATGTCATAGAATTGTATATGCGATTAAAACTACCTTTATATCTTTTAGTAGGAATATTTATTCTTGCTTCATGTTCAAGAAAGAAAGACAAATTCTTAAATAAGAATTTCCATGCCGTCACGACTTACTACAATATAGTCTACAACGGTAATCTGGCCTTGACACAAGGTCAGATGGAAGTTGAAGCGGCCTATATCGAAGACTATTGGATGGTGTTGCCAGTGGAACGTATGACCATAAAGCAAGATCCTAAAGAGAAAAATAGTACCTCAGAAAATTCTTCTTTTGAAAATGCTGAAGAAAAAGCGACTAAATCTATTCAAAAGCATTCCATGTATATGGGAGGTAAAGAATATAACCCACAAACAGATGAGGCTTTCTTGCTTTTGGGTAAAGCGCGGTATTACGACCAGCGTTTTGTCCCTGCTAAAGATGCTTTTAGTTTTATTTTGAATCACTATCCAGAAAGTTCTACCATCAACGAAGCCAAAATTTGGGTAGAAAAGGTAAACTTAAGATTAGAGTATTTTGAAATGGCTATTGATAATCTTACCGAATTGATTAATACCACTCAACTTACGCCTTTAGAAAGCTACGAAGCAACCTCTACACTAGCCCAAGCTTATATTGCTGATAACAAACAACGTCAAGCACTATCTCCTTTAAAAATTGCTATACAGAATGCTCCAGATGACGAAAAGAGGGCGAGGCTACTTTATATTAGAGGTCAATTATTTACCTCGTTTGGTCAAAAAGACAGTGCTAGAGTAAGTTTTGATGAAGTTATAGCTTTAAATAGAAATTCACCTAGGAGTTATATGATTCACTCTGAGTTAGAAAAGCTTAAGCTGAAAGATTTTAAAAATGCCTTATGGTATGAGACCGAATTAGCGTTTCAAGAGTTAGCAGAAGTCAGAGAAAATAGACCTTTTTTAGACTTTATTTATTATGATACGGCGATGTTTAATTTAGCAAAGGACTCGATCAGTTTTGCAATTGAACGCTTCAATAAATCTTTAAAAGAACAGCCTAAAGATAAGTATCTAAAAAGTCAAAATTATGTCAATTTGGGAGAGATTTATTTTGATAAATCTTCTTACGAAACTTCTGGGAAATATTACGATAGCACCTTAACCAATCTCGTAAAGGGTAGCCGAGAACACAGGCAAGTGAAACGAAAGAGAGAAAACTTAGAAGACGTTATTACTTTTGAAAGAATTGCAACCGAAACCGATAGTGTCCTCAACTTAGTAAAAGCATCCGAGGAAGAACGCGTCAAGATTTTCAAAACCTATATTGAAAAACTTAAAGAAGAAGAAGAAAGTGTATTTGCCAATAAAAGTTCCTCTCGAATTATTAATTCTAGGTTTGGTAGACAAAAGAGTCAGATAGGCGGAGGACAAGTTAACTCGACTACTTTTTATTTTTACGATATTACCCAAAAACAAAGAGGGGAAGAGTCCTTTAGAAAAATTTGGGGAGATATAGAATTAGCAGACGACTGGAGAAGGAACTCTACTCAGAAAAAACTTTTAGACACTAAGGAAGAAATAGTTCAAGAAGATCGCTTACGACCAGAATACGATCCCCAGACTTATATTGCCATGATCCCTACAGATCAAAAACTGATTGACAGTATTTCAGACGAAAGAAACTTCGCTTATTACCAACTGGGAATCATCTACAAAGAAAAGTTTAAGAAATATGATTTGGCGATTTCAAAACTCAAGTCTTTACTTGAAAGCAATCCTCAAGAGCGTTTAATCCTACCCTCCAAATACTATCTTTTCAAAATATATGATGATCTAGGAAATACTAAACAAGCAAATTCTTGGAAAAATGACATTTTAAACAAGCATTCAGATTCTAGATACGCCAGTATTTTAAGAAATCCAGAAGCTTATCGAAACGATGTGAATAACCCTCAGAACATTTACTCTAGGCTTTACAAAGAGTATAAATCTGGTCAATATCAGCAGACGCTGGATGAGATAGAGACCTATACAAAGGTGTTTGTGGGAAACTCCATCTTGCCAAAACTAGAATTGCTGAAAGCTAGAATTCTTGCAAAACTTGAAGGAGCTTTAGTATACCAAAAGGCGCTCAACTATGTGGCCTTAACCTATCCACAGTCCAAAGAAGGGAAATACGCTCAAAAACAATATACAGAATTAGAGAAAAAACCTTTTTCGACTGATTTTGACTTTAGCCAAGATCCTGAAGATGAATATATTTTAGTTTATAATTTTTTTAATGATAAGATTGAAGAATCAAAATATGAAGAGTTCAAGTCAGATTTGGCCTTAGCTGTTGAGGATGAAAGTGGTTTGGATTTGACTTTAACTGAGGAACTTTATAATCAAAATCAAATTTTAGTGACTATAAAGGGTCTTAAAAGTAAACTTGGAGCGCAGGGATTAGCAGAAAAGTTCATTAATAATGATAAAGTCAACAAAAATTACCCTTATTTTGTGATGTCACAAAAAAATTATAAAATCGCTCAGATCAATAAAAACCTAGATGATTTTTTAAATAAAACTAATTAATATGTTTTCAGATAAAAATAAAACCGTGAACAACTCAGACTTGACAAAAGAACAGAACAAAATTGCTCAAGGAACCGTTTTTAAAGGAAGCATAGAGTCCCAAGGCAGTTTTCGGATAGAGGGTAAAGTCATAGGAAATATAACAACCCCAGGGAAAATTGTCGTAGGTAAAACAGGTTATATCGAAGGAGAAATAGACTGTGATAATGCTGATTTTGAAGGTGAATTTAAAGGACAGTTAAAGGTTAAGTCTCTATTGACTCTTAGAGCTACTGCTAAGATTGAAGGAGATGTGTTCACAGACAAGCTTTCTATTGAGCCTGGAGCTAAGTTTAATGCAACCTGTAGTATGAAAGGAGCCGTGAAATCTATCTCTGGAAATGCCAAAAAAGAAAAATCAGCCTAAACCGTGGCTTTATTTTACTGGACTAGGTTTACAAATGGCAATTATCATTATTGGTTCTGTTTTTTTGGGAATTTGGTTAGATGAAACCTTTATGAAGTCTTTAAAATTGTTTACGATTATTATCTCTCTTTTGGGCATATTTATTTCTATGGCTCATGTTATCGCCTCTTTAAAACACTTTAAGGATTAGACTTTTATGAAAAAAAAATTACAAAACCCTTACGTTTTTATCCTTCTGATTTCAGCGGTTATTTTTATGATCCATTATTCGATAGATTTAGTTTTTAACGTTGTCACTTATTACTCTTTATTCTTCATTTATATATTCCATACTATTTCTGCACTTTCAGTAGCAGGGGTCGTTCAATTGGTATATAAAAATTCCAAAGATCATGCAGGTTTTGCTTTTATGGGGACTAGCCTTTTAAAAATGCTGGCAGCCATTTTATTTCTATTACCAGGATTTCTATCTGACGATAAGCCAAGTTTCACCAATATTTTAAATTTCTTTATTCCTTATTTTGTGTTCTTAATATTTGAAGCCATCCAAGTCATTAAGCTTATCAATAAGGAGGAAACCCCAGTAAATTGATTTTTTTAATTTTCTTATTAAGTGTTTAATCTTTTTACTTGCTGCTTAGAACGCCGAGATCTGCTAGAGAATAGTAATTTTTTCTAAATTTTCACCTTCAGAGCTCGCTCAAATAGTCATGATTTTACTAAAAAGTTCGCTTTTCGTAAGAGAGGAAATATTTTTTTAAAGCTTTCATTTAAAATTAAAAAGTAAAAACATACATTTGCACGAAATTTCGAATTGATACTAAGTCAACTATTTATGGCAACACACAAATCTTCAAAGATTACAGTGGCTTTAATGCTAATGCTCATTTTGAATTCCTTTGCTTCATTCGCCCAGCTAGACACTGAGGGGGCTGTTGATGAGAGCTTCAACCCAACAGAAATGATAATGCATCATATTGGCGATTCTCATGGGTGGCACTTTTTTGGTGAAGGTGAAGATTCCTTTACATTACCATTACCAGTTATTTTATGGACAGATAAAGGTATTGCAACTTTTATGTCGAGTTCATTTCATCATGATGTCGAAGGGGAGCATGTCGTTGAATCTAATGGCCAAAAATTTGTAAATTATCACGAAAAAATTCATGTCTTAAATGAGGGTGAAGTCATGTTGAAATACGATGAAGAAGCTCATGCCGCACTTAATGCTAATGTTGCTTTTGATCTTTCAATTACCAAAAACGTAGCTTCAATGCTTCTTACAGTGATAGTGATGTTAATCCTTTTCATAGGATTAGCAGGCCATTATAAAAAATCTAAATCGGCTCCTAAGGGCTTTAAAAATATCCTTGAAACTTTAGTCATCTTTGTACGTGATGAAATCGCGAGACCACAAATTGGTGACAAGAAATTCATGAAATTCATGCCTTTCCTACTTACGGTATTTTTCTTTATCTGGATTACAAATCTATTGGGCTTACTTCCAGGAGCAGCAAACGTAACTGGTAACATATCTGTAACTGTTGCATTAGGGCTCTTTACTCTAGCGCTTACTATTGTTAATGGAAACAAAGATTATTGGAAGCACGTTTTTTGGATGCCTGGTATTCCAACTGCAGTAAAACCAATTTTGGCCATTGTCGAAATTCTAGGAGTCTTTATAAAGCCAATTGCGCTTATGATTCGTTTGTTTGCTAATATAACGGCGGGCCACATTATCACTTTAAGTTTAATAGGGTTGATATTCATATTAGAAAATGCGGGAGTTGCCGCGATTTCTGTCCCGTTCGCTGTATTTATTACAGTTTTAGAATTATTAGTTGCATTTTTACAAGCATTTATATTTACATTATTGTCAGCGCTCTTCATAGGGATGGCAGTGCAAGAACATGAACATCATTAATCTTTAATTTTTTAATATTTATTTACTATGGAATTATTACACGTAGGTATTGCAGCTTTAGGAGCTGGTTTAGCAGTTTTAGGAGCAGGAATTGGTGTTGGTAAAATCGGTGGGTCCGCAATGGAGGCTATCGCTCGCCAACCAGAAGCTTCTGGAAAAATTCAAACCGCAATGATTATTGCTGCTGCACTTGTAGAGGGTGTTGCTCTTTTTGGAGTAGTTACAGCTCTATTAGGTGTGTTAACCACTTAAAATGATTACAAACCCTCATACCCAACGGTTGGTTGGATGAGGGTTTTATTTTTTTAGAATTTAAAACACTTATCATATATGGATTTAATTACTCCTGAATACGGACTATTTGTTTGGCAAGTTGTTGTCTTGTTTGTCCTTATTTTCTTATTAACTAAATTTGCTTGGAAGCCTGTAATGAAGGCCGTTGGAGAAAGAGAAGCTTCAATCAATGATGCCTTAGCTTCAGCAGAAAGAGCGAAAGAGGAAATGGCCAATCTGAAAGCAGATAACGAGAAATTGCTTCAGCAAGCAAGAGCCGAAAGAGATGAAATGTTGAAAGAGGCTCAAGACATGAAAAAATCTATCATTTCTGAAGCTACAGAAGATGCAAATGAAAAGTCTGAGAGAATTCTTGAAAAAGCTCAAATCACTATTCAAAGTGAGAAAAAGCAAGCTTTACTAGAAATCAAATCTCAGGTTGCAGAATTATCCGTTCAAATTGCAGAAACAGTTGTGAAAAAGCAATTGGACGATAAGAAAGAGCAAATGACTTTGGTTAACAAAATGCTAGACGACGTTAAACTTAACTAACAATATCCTATGGGAAGTAGAGCGGCAGGAAGAAGATATGCCAAGGCCATTATAGAATTAGCACAAGAGGAGAATTTAGAAGATAAAGTTCTTGACGACTTTAAGCTTATCCATTCTACAATTGATGAGAATAAAGACTTGAAGTTGATGTTATCTAGTCCACTTATAGAAGTAACTAAGAAGCAATCTGTTCTTTTAGAGGTATTCAAATCAGTTCAACCTCTAGTTCAAAAGCTCATAAAAACCCTTGCGATCAACAATCGTATCGCAATTTTAGAAGAGATATCTGAAGAATACATTTCGCTCTATAATACACAGCGTCATATTCAATATGCATCTGTCATTACAGCTGCCAAGATGACTAAGGAAATCGAAGAAAAAGTTCAAAATAAAATTAAAGAAATAACCGGATATACAGCAAATCTAACCAACCAAGTAGATGAATCTATACTTGGTGGATTTGTACTCAGGTTGAAAGACCTTCAATTTGATGCAAGTGTATCTACTAGTCTTAACCGATTTAAAAGACAATTATTATAATATTAAACGGTATGGATTTACCATTTAACACACAATAAATTATGGCTGAAGTAAACTCTGCTGAAGTTTCAGCAATCTTAAAAAAACAAATCTCTGGATTCGAATCTGAATCTTCTCTAGACGAAGTAGGAACAGTTCTTCGTGTTGGAGATGGTATTGCCAATGTGTACGGGTTAACCAACGCACAGTTAGGTGAGCTTGTTGAATTTGAGGGAGGACTTAACGGTATGGTACTGAACTTAGAGGAAGACACTGTTGGTGTGGTTCTTTTAGGAAAGTCTAATACTATTAATGAAGGAGACTCCGTTAAGCGAACTAAGAAAACGTCTTCTATCCAAGTGGGTGAAGGTATTGTAGGTCGTGTTGTTAATACATTAGGTCAAACTATTGATGGTAAGGGAGAGATTGAAGGAGAAACTTTCTTAATGCCTATCGAAAGAAAAGCGCCTGGAGTAATTTATAGAGAGCCTGTTACCGAGCCAATGCAAACAGGAATAAAATCTATAGATGCTATGGTGCCTGTGGGTCGTGGACAAAGAGAATTGGTGATTGGAGATAGACAGACTGGTAAAACTTCTGTATGTATCGATACCATTCTTAATCAAAAGGAATTTTACGATAAAGGAGAACCTGTATATTGTATCTACGTAGCGATTGGACAGAAAGCGTCTACAGTGGCTGGTATTGCAAATCTTCTAGAAGAAAAAGGAGCATTAGCCTATACTACTATTGTTGCTGCAAATGCGTCAGATCCCGCTGCAATGCAGGTGTATGCCCCACTTGCTGGAGCTGCAATTGGTGAATATTTTAGAGATACGGGTCGTCCAGCTTTGATTATATATGATGATTTATCCAAGCAAGCTGTTGCTTACCGTGAGGTGTCTTTACTATTGAGAAGACCTCCAGGTCGTGAAGCCTATCCTGGTGATGTTTTCTATCTTCACTCCAGATTATTGGAACGTGCTGCAAAAATTATCAATGATGATGATATTGCAAAACAAATGAACGATTTACCCGAAGCTTTAAAAGGTAAAGTAAAAGGAGGAGGTTCTTTAACTGCACTTCCTATTATTGAGACTCAAGCTGGTGATGTTTCTGCTTATATTCCTACCAACGTGATTTCTATTACAGATGGTCAGATTTTCTTAACCTCAGATTTATTTAACTCTGGAGTAAGACCTGCTATTGATGTAGGAATCTCTGTTTCTCGTGTGGGGGGTTCTGCTCAAATTAAATCTATGAAAAAAGTAGCTGGTACTTTAAAATTAGACCAAGCTCAATATAGAGAATTAGAAGCTTTTGCTAAGTTTGGATCAGACTTAGATGCTTCGACTCAGAATACGATTGAAAAGGGAAAACGCAACGTTGAAATTCTTAAGCAGTCGGAGGCAAGTCCTTTCGCTGTTGAAGATCAAATAGCTATTGTTTTTGCAGGAACTAAAAACTTGATGAGAGATGTTCCCGTCAACAAGATTAAAGAATTCGAAAAAGATTATCTGTCTTTCCTAAACGCTAAGTACCGTAACGTCTTAGATCAATTGAAAGCGGGTAAACTAACAGATGAAATTACAGATGCACTCACAAGTGCTGCTAAAGAAATTTCCTCAAAATATAAAGCATAAAGCTTAATTTATGGCTAATTTAAAGGATTTAAGGAGTAGGATAACTTCGGTATCATCAACGATGCAGATCACAAGTGCCATGAAAATGGTTTCTGCTGCTAAGTTGAGCCGTGCACAAAATGCAATTGAGAACATGCGTCCCTATGCAGAGAAGCTCAACGAGCTTTTGCAAAGCTTAAGCGCATCCTTAGACAGCGATACAAATAGTCCTTACTCCAATCAAAGAGAAGTCAATAATGTATTAATTATTGCTATTTCTTCAAATAGAGGTTTGGCAGGAGCGTTTAATACAAATATTATCAAACGCGTAAGAAGTCTGTCCTCCGAAGGGTATTCAGGAAAGTCGATTAAGATTCTTCCTATCGGTAAAAAAGCGGGAGATATCCTTCGCAAATCATTCGATATGGAGAAATCTTACAATACTGTGTATGAAGATCTTTCCTATGATGCTGTTACAGAAATTGCTGAATACCTAATGGATCTATTTAAAACTCATAAGTTTGATAAAATAGAATTGGTGTACAACAGCTTCAAGAATGCAGCCACCCAAATTATTACGACAGAACAATTTTTACCTATAAAACCTGCAAGTGAAAGGGTTGGAGAAGCCAAGTCTAAGGACTATATATTCGAACCTAATAAGGCTGAAATTGTAGAAGATTTAATTCCTAAGTCTTTAAAGATTCAATTGTTTAAAGCAATTAGAGATTCTGTAGCCTCAGAACATGGGGCTAGAATGACAGCGATGCATAAAGCTACAGATAATGCTACTGAGTTGAGAAATGATCTTAAGTTGTCTTATAACAAAGCTAGGCAAGCTTCTATTACTAATGAGATTTTAGAAATTGTAGCTGGAGCTGAAGCGCTTTCAGATAGCTAATATTTTTAAAAATATATACAACAAAACCTCTGTAAAGGGGTTTTGTTGTATATAAAAGTCTGTGAAGTAGTTTCCTTCTTGTTGACCTAATAATAATACCAATTTAGTTATTAAATGCCGTATTAAAAGCTTTTAGAAAATGGTGATTTCCTGTTATAGATTTAATGGTTTCAGGTTTCATTTCGCAGACCATTTCGCTTAGCCATTGTTTTAAACTTTTCATCGATTCGAATCTTTGATTCTTAAATCGATTTTTAATGTATTGCCATACTTGTTCGCATGGGTTTAGTTCAGGATTGTATGGGGGTATTCTTAAAAGAACTATATTTTGTGGCACCTCTATATTTTTTGTAGAATGAAATCCTGCATTATCAATCACTACAATTTTATATTCCTTTGGATTATGTGTTGAAAATTCTCGCAGATAGGCTTGAAATATGTTAGTACTTACACCATTTATTTCCCAAACAAAAGAGTCTCCGTTTATTGGGGAGTAACTACCGTATAGATAGGTCGTTTTATAAATATGTTGATAGGTCACTATTGGCTTTACACCGCTAGCGGTTATGTATTTTCCAAGATGATTCATCATTCCAAATCGAGCTTCATCTTGAAAGTATAAATTAACAGAGTCGTAACTATCTTTATTAAGACTAATTCTAATGTTATCTAGCGTATTAGGGAGTTTTTAAAAAAGCTTTTTCAGCCTCTACATCTTTTTTGTAGTGAGATTTCCTAGGAGTCTTGGGTTTTGTTTTAAAATGTTGAATCAAATACTCACGGATCCGTTGGTACTTAACAACTACGCCATACTCTTGTTCTACCCAATTTTGAGCATCCCAGTATCCCAAAAAAGGATTATTTGGGTCATGTACTCTTTGGGATAAACCCTTATGTATTTGTGGTGTAATAATTTTAGACGTTTTATTTTTAGGCTTATCAGTTAACATCATCTCAACCCCACCAGCATTGTAGTTCACAATCCACCTTTCTAGGGTTCTGATATGAATCCCTAAAAAATCAGCTAATTCTTGTCGGGTTTCAAATTTGCCAGACTTAATGGCTAGCAAACTCTTTAAACGTTTTTCTGCTTTTAAGGTTTTCTGTTTTAACAAGAGTTTCTTTAGCTCCGAATCTGATTCCTTGATCTCTAAAATTGCTTTTCTTCCCATTCATAAATATACGAAAAATATACGGCAATACAAAACTTATTTGGTATAAAATGTATTTTTGACGTTTACTTTTAAATTTTGATATTGAGAACACCCTTCGCTTACTTTGTTTTAATAATTCTTTCTTTTACAGTATTGACCTCTTGCAATGAAGATATCGAAAAGGTATCCAAAAAGGAAACCATTGAATTGGAAGTTGAGAAAAAACCTGAGTCAAAAGTATATGGATTTAAGTTAAGTGATTTTGAAGTTATTTTAGATACTGTAAAACGCGGTGAAACTTTTGGGTTTATCATGGATAGACATGGAGTTACCCCAGGACAAGTTTTTCAAATCACACAAACTATCCCAGATTCTGTAATGAATTTCAGGCGTATCAATTATGGTAAGCCTTATATGCTCTTAAAGAGTAAAGATTCTACAAGACGGGTTGAGCATTTCATATATCAAAAGTCTGTCATAAACTATGCAGTTGTTAGCCTAGACAGTATCCACGGTCTAGCAAAGTCCAAACCAGTTACAATTAAACAGAAGACGACCTCTGGAGTCATTTCTTCATCGCTTTCAGCAGCTATAGATCAAGCGGGTTTAGATTATTTATTGACCAATAGATTCGCCGATATTTACCAGTGGAGTGTAGATTTCTTCAAACTTCAAAAAGGAGATCAATTTAAACTTATCTACAAAGAAAAATATATAGACGATACCATTTATGCTGGACTCGAAACCATAGATGCTGCGGTCTTAAAGCATAAAGGGAGAGAGTTTTATTCTTTCAATTTTGAAATTGATAGTTTAACTGGACGCACAGACTTCTTTGATGAGGAAGCAGGTACGTTGAGAAGTTTCTTTTTAAAAGCTCCCCTAAAGTTTAGTCGCATATCTTCAAGATATACTGGACGTCGTTTCCACCCCGTACAAAGACGTTGGAAAGCTCACAAGGGGACAGATTATGCAGCAGGAACAGGAACCCCAATCTGGTCTACAGCGGATGGTGTTATCACCAAAGCTAGCTATACCAGTGGCAACGGAAATTACGTCAAGGTAAGACACACCAATAAATACTCTACGCAATACCTTCACATGTCTAGAAGAGCTGTAAAAGTTGGCCAATATGTTAAGCAAGGTGAAATTATTGGGTATGTAGGACAAACCGGTCTAGCAACTGGACCTCATGTCTGTTACAGGTTTTGGGTGAACGGAAAACAAGTAGACCCCTATAAACAAGACCTACCAGATGCAGAACCTATGAAGGAATCTCTAAAGCCTTCCTATTTTGATTATATCAAGCCATTGAAAATAAAAATTGATGAGGTTGAGTATAAAAGGATTTTATAATTAGATGACTCAAATCTTGCTCTATCTTGTTAAAATTAGTGACTTTTTTTTTAAAATAAACCTACCGGTTTAGGAATTTAGTATTAATTTCGGCCGTAATTTCAAATCGAAATTTAATTTTTTAACAGTTTTTCTTAACATTGGCTTAATATTAAAACTTTAAATCTTGGTTTACTTTGCACCAAAATATAAACAAAAAAAACGTTTTCAAATGAAAAAATTGCTACTTGGCTTATTCTTAGTGATGGGAATTGGTATTTATGCACAAGGGGTAACTACTTCCTCTATTAATGGTAAGATCACAGACAATATTGATCAACCTCTTCCGGGGGCAAATATTATTGCTGTGCACACACCTACTGGAACACGGTATGGTGTTGTGACAGATTTTGACGGTTTCTACAGAATCCCTAACATGCGTGTTGGTGGACCTTACACTTTAGAAATTAGTTACGTTGGTTTTAACGACATTACTTTAAGTAATTTCTTTTTACAATTAGGCGATTCAGAAAGAATTAGCAAACAAATGTCGGAGTCAGACAACGCCTTGGATGAGGTGGTTATCTCGGCGTCTAGAAATGGTATTTTTGATTCTGGACAAACAGGATCAAATACAAACATTTCTCAAAGACAGATTTTGAATCTTCCATCTGCAACTCGATCTTTAGGAGATTTCATCAGAACAACTCCAGAAGCACAAGTTGGAGAAAATGGAAGCATTTCTTTGGGTGGTCAAAACAATAGATACAATGCCATTTATATTGATGGAGCGGTAAACAACGATGCTTTTGGACTTGCAGGTTCAGGAACCAATGGAGGACAAACGGGTGTAAGCCCAATCTCTATTGATGCTATTGAATCTTTTCAGGTTAATCTTTCTCCCTTTGATGTGAGGCAATCTGGTTTTGCTGGTGGGTCTATTAGTGCTATTACGCGTTCTGGATCTAATAATACAGAAGGTTCGGCATATTACTACTTAAGAAACCAAGATTTAGCAGGTAAGACACCTACAGCATTAAACGAAGATGATAGAGAGAGATTAACAGACTTTTCTGCAAAGCTTTTTGGAGCTAGAGTAGGTGGAGCACTTGTTAAAGACAAATTATTCTACTTTATTAACTACGAAAGACAGGATGAGGAAACGCCACAGCCTTTTGAATTTAACCGTTATCAAGGGGATACTCAAAATAGACAAGCTTTCACAAACCTAAGACAAGGTCTTATCAATACCTATGGATACGATCCAGGTGTGTTTGATAACAATACAAGTAGTTTGGTGAGTGATAAGTTAATTGCCCGTATTGACTGGAACGTAAATGATAAAAACAGCATTACACTTAAGAATAGTTATGTAAATGCTGAAAATACAAGTCCAAACCAAAGTAGTGATAGAAACATCAATTATACCAATGCAGGTGTATTTTTTCCTTCAAGAACTAACTCGACAACCTTAGAGTGGAGTACAACCAATGGTTCTAACATGTCTAATAACTTGATCGTCGCCTATACAGACGTATTAGATGATAGAAATCCAACTGGAAATCCATTTCCTTCTGTAAGAATATTTGACGGTCCAGGAAGTATAAACTTTGGTTCAGAGGCCTTTTCCACAGCTAACTTGTTAGAGCAGAAAACATTAAACATAACCAATAATTTTGAAGTTTATAGTGGACGTCATAAATTAACTTTTGGAGTTAACTTTGAATATTTTGATTCTAAAAATGTATTTTTTAGACAAAATTATGGTCAATATGCTTTTAATTCATTGGATGAATTTTCAACGTACTTAGATAATATTGACGGAAACGAAGCACCTGCTAGATTTTTTGATAGAGGCTATTCTCTTTTAGGAGGTATTGGTGATGACTCTTTAGGCGCAGCAGAATTTTCATATTCTCAGTTAGGGTTTTATGTTCAGGATGATATAGACTTATCTGATGATTTTAAAGTTAGTTTAGGTCTTCGTGTGGATGTTCCCTATTTTGATGATGGTTTAGTAAACGATGACTTCAACACAAGAACTGTAGAGCTTCTTGAAGCTAACGGAAAAGATTTACAAGGAGCGAGAGTCGGTAAGGCTATAAAAAGCCAAATTCATTTTTCTCCAAGACTTGGTTTTTCTTGGGACGTAGGTGGTAATAAATTAACCCAAGTAAGAGGTGGTGTAGGTGTATTTACTTCTAGAATTCCTTTGGCTTGGCCAGGAGGAGCCTATAACAATAACGGCTTAACTGCAGGATTCGTTGATGAAAGAGCAATAGATGGTGATATATTTTTTAATGGAGACCCCTTCAGTCAGCCTGTACAGCCAGGAGCTGAGCCAGGAACAGGAGCAAGAGGTGGACAAATAGATATCTTTTCTCCAGACTTCAGATTACCACAGGTCGCTAAGTATAATATCGCAGTAGATCAAAAACTACCAATATGGGGTTTAATCGCTTCCGGAGAATTTCTATATAACGACGTTTTAAATGCGATCTTTTATGAGAATTTAAACATTAAAGGCCCTGTAGGAAATCTTAATGGAGCAGACAATAGACCTTATTATGATAGACGTGACTTGATAGATGATGCTTATTCTAACATTATTTTAGGTACAAATACAAATGAGGGATATTCTTATAACGCTACGTTTAAACTAACAAAGCCTTTTGAAAATGGTTTTGCAGGTCAACTGGCCTACACTTATGGTGAGTCTTATAATGTTTTTGAAGGAACCTCTTCTCAAAACTCATCACAGTGGAGAAACATAGAAACGGTAAACGGTAAAAATGCTAACCCAGGTATTCAACGTTCTAACTTTGCATTAGGATCTAGAATCACAGCTAACATGAGCTATGAGTATGAGTGGAATGACAATGTAAAAAGTACTGTTTCCTTATTTTATGCTGGTGAAGAAGGGTCTCCATTTACTTATGTTTATAATAACAGACCATCAAACCTTCTTAATGATGATTCAAGAGACAACGCTTTAATATATATTCCTAGAGATGCTTCCGAGATTACTTTTATAGGTACACCAGCAGAACAAGCTGAGCAGTGGGAAGCTTTTAACGGTTACATTAATTCAAGTGATTACTTAAGCGAAAGAAGAGGACAGTATTCAGCGCGTAATGGAGAAAGAGGGCCATGGAGTCATATTGTAGACCTTAAATTTTTACAAGACTTTAGTGTGGATTTAAATGATAAGAATCATACGTTCCAACTCTCTTTTGATATTTTCAACTTTACAAATTTAATTAACAAGGATTGGGGTCGTAGACCATTTATCCCTGGTGGTGTTGGAATATTAAATGTAGAAGAAGGTGGTCCAGATCCTGTGTTTAGCTTTAATGCTGATCAATTTCAAACTGAAGCAGATATTGAAAATTTTGATGATTCAGGAATCCTATCTTCAAGATGGCAAATGCAAGTTGGTGTAAGATATATCTTCAACTAAACAACTTAAGAATTTACATTTTTTAAAGGGGCTATCTCAATAACATGAGATAGCCCCTTTTTCTTTTATTTCATTTAGTCTCACAATTATCTTATGTTATGATAAGAGGCTTTTTTTTTTGCAATTATTTCAAATTTGTTGGTGCTTACATTTGGTTTTTTTCTTGTAATTTTATCCTAATCTATGATTAACAAGCGCCTCCTTATTAAAAACCTACTTGCCCATAATGGGGAAAATAGTTTCTACGATAATAAATTACTTATAAACATAGGGAGTAAAGAGGGAAAAGCTAAATTTTTAAAACACGTGTGTTCCCTTTCTAACACTAACCCAATAAGTAATAGTTACATCGTTATTGGGATTGAAGATGAAAGCAATAAAATCGTTGGGGTTGACTTTTTTGATGACAGCAAAATCCAAAACTTAGTGAATGCCTATTTAGAACACCCACCAATCGTGTCTTACGAAAACATTCAATTTCCGCATTTGCCAGACGATAAGGTGGTGGGGCTCGTGAGCATTCGTCCAAAAAGAGATCAAAGCATCTGCGCTTTGCGTAAAAATATCTGGAAGTATTGGGGAGGTACCGTTTTTATGAGAGAAGGAAGCATTAGCAAGCCTAAGGTATTTGATATCGAAATAAAAGATATCAATTCTGAAATTGTTGCTGCTATTGAACAAAACTCTCAGAATAATATTGAATTAACTCTAGACAGTTTTCACGATTTCCTTTTAAACAGTAAAGATTTCAATCCTAAATATAAAGTCTTTAAAGAATACTTTGTCTTATGCTGGGCGGGAAAACCTAAAACCGTTGGTGATAAGACTTTCTATTCTAGAGTCAACATTCAGTTGATCAATGAGCAAGTCAAGTTGTTTTATTCTGATTTGGATGAAGTTGAAATTCAATATGATGAGGATAAGTTTCAAATTATTGAATATGTACATTTGGGTCTCCAAAATCAATTCAATTATTACCCTTTAGAAAAAGTCATGATCCATTTCAGAGATAATATGCATTACGATATAGAGTCCAAGTTGATGTTTGAGCCCCCTCAATTTGATCAAAAAACGCTAAGGCATTATCTCAACCATAATGACAGTCTCTTAAAAAAGCTTAAAAATAAGGTCGACTTAAATTCAGCAGAAAAAAGAGAACTTGTTAATTTGTCTACGATTTATCTTATCGCTTATCTCAATGGTTTTGCTTATTGTTTAGAAAATCTGGAGGAGGCTAAGCCTTTATTAAAGGCAGCACACCCTAAAGCTCATCAACGGCTAAAAGACAACTTAAGAATTTTACGAAAAACAAAATACAATTAGAATGAGTAGGACACTGGTGATTGGAGATATACACGGAGGTTTTAAGGCTTTAATTCAAGTCTTAGATCGTGCCAAAGTGACGAGACAAGATCGATTAATTTTCCTTGGCGATTACGTTGATGGATGGAGTGAGACTCCAGAACTTCTTTCGTACCTCATCCAATTGAAGGAAGAGCGAGACTGTATATTCATAAGGGGGAACCATGATGACCTTGTACTCGGCTGGTTTAAGACTGGCAATTCCAATCCCAAATGGTTACAACATGGTGGAGACAGCACGATAAAAGCATACGAAACCGTAAATCCAACTTTGAAAAATCTCCATCACCGATTTTTAGAAAACCTCACCAATTACCATATCGATAGTCAAAACCGACTTTTTTTACATGCGGGGTTTGCTAACATGCACGGCCCAGCTTCAGAATTTCATTCCAATACAGTATATTGGGACAGAACGCTCTGGGAAATGGCCTTAGCTATGGATACGTCTCTAACGCCGAGCGACCCCACTTATCCAGATCGCCTAAAGTTATTTAATGAAATTTATATCGGCCATACGCCCACCACACGCATTGGAGAAACTAAACCCATGAACTTGGCTAATCTTTGGAATATAGATACTGGTGCTGCTTTTAAAGGCCCTATAAGTTTGGTGGACATCGACTCTAAGCAGGTGTGGCAAAGTGATCCTGTATATGAATTATATCCTGAGGAAATCGGTCGCAATTAGGGGTTTAAAACTGCTTTAATTTTGTCTTTAATTTTTTCAGAAGAAATACCTGCAAGATCGTAAAGCTCTTTGGTATCCCCTTGTTCAATAAATTTATCTGGAATGCCGAGCTTATGAATGCGACCTTTATAAGAAGAGGTTTGAGCATAGTCCAAAACTGCATCCCCAAACCCTCCTTTGATGCATCCATCTTCAATAGTGATGATATTTTCGAAACGGTCAAAAACAGACTGAAGGAGCATCTCGTCCAGTGGTTTTAAGAATCTTAGGTCGTAATGTGCTATGCTGAAGGAATTATCGAGAGTATTTAAGGCGTCTTCGACCTCGCTCGAAATACTGCCAAGGCTTAAAACAGCGAGGTCTTTTCCATCTCTAAGTTTTAGGCCTTTGCCTATCTCCATGGCTTTAAAGTCTTGCTGCCACTCTTTCACCGTTCCTCTACCTCTAGGATACCGAATAGCGATAGGATGTTCTAAACCTTTAGAGGCGGTATAAAGCATCTGGCGCAGGTCAATAGCATTGCTTGGAGCAAACACAATCATATTTGGAATAGAGCGTAAGAAGGCCAAATCGTAAACTCCATGATGAGTTGCACCGTCGTTGCCTACCAAACCTGCTCTATCTATGCAAAAGATAACTGGTAAATTCTGAAGCGCTACATCGTGAATCACTTGATCGTAGGCCCGTTGTAAAAACGTGGAATAGATCGTGCAAAAGACCTTATGGCCTTGTGTTGCCATACCTGCTGAAAGTGTCACCGCATGCTGTTCCGCTATACCCACATCGAAAGCTCTGTCTGGAAATTCCTCCATCATGAATTTTAGGGAACTTCCCGTAGGCATAGCCGGAGTAATTCCTACAATAGAGGTGTCTTTTCTGGCAAGCTCTAATAAAGTGAGTCCAAAAACATCTTGAAATTTTGGAGGTAAGCCTTCATTATTTTTAGGCAAGACTTCACCGGTTGTTTTGTCAAATTTCCCTGGAGCGTGATAACGCACTTGGTCGTCTTCAGCTTGCTTTAAGCCTTTGCCTTTTTTGGTAATAATATGAAGAAGCTTGGGCCCCTTTATGGTTTTAAGGCGCTCAAAAACTTTGAGAAGCTCAGGTAAATCGTGACCATCTATAGGCCCTTCGTAGCTAAAGTTAAGCGCTTCTATAATATTGTCTTGTCGTGGTTTTTTACCGATTTTTGCTTTGGTCAAATAGGTTTTAAGCGCTCCAACACTAGGGTCAATTCCTATAGCATTGTCGTTGAGAATCACAAGCAAGTTGGTATTAGTCACCCCAGCATGGTTAAGGCCTTCAAAAGCCATCCCAGAAGCTATGGAAGCATCCCCTATCACAGCGATGTGTTGCTTGTCAAAATCTCCTTTTAGTTGCGAAGAAATGGCCATGCCTAAGGCTGCAGAAATAGAAGTAGAGCTATGGCCTACCCCAAACGTATCGTACGGGCTTTCGTCGCGTTTGGGAAACCCGCTAATGCCATTCAGTTTTCGATTGGTGCCGAACACTTCCCGGCGTCCAGTTAATATTTTATGGCCATAGGCTTGGTGGCCCACATCCCAAACCAACAAATCCTCTGGTGTATTAAAACAATAGTGTAAGGCGATGGTGAGTTCAATAACCCCAAGACTGGCGCCCAAGTGACCTTCTTTGGTAGAAACGATATCGATGATGAATTCTCGAAGTTCTCTAGCCAATTGTTCAAGTTGACGGGGATCCAACTGCCTTAAGTCTTTAGGCGAATTGATGTTAGAAAGTAATTCTAAATGCATATTACAAAGTTACCAATAAGAAATTGTATTTTCGATACGTATGAATTATTGATTATAAAGATTTGAAGTGATTAAGTTTGACTATTATGCTTTAGCATCGAGCGGAGTCGAGATGAAGTTTAAAACAAAAAGGGTCTCACTTCAATCAAAATAGATATATTGTAAAGTCATAAAAACACCTCTTTTATCCTATGCTGATTCCTTTTGACGACCATTATTTTATGAAAAAAGCTTTGCAAGAAGCTCAGCAGGCTTTTGATAAAGGCGAAATCCCTGTGGGAGCAGTGGTGACACACAATAACCAGATTATCGCTAAAAGTCATAATCTCACCGAGCAACTCACCGATGTGACTGCCCACGCCGAGATGCAGGCCATAACCGCTGCTGCCAATCACATTGGAGGCAAGTATTTGAGAGGCTGTACACTGTATGTCACTCTGGAGCCCTGCCAAATGTGTGCTGGTGCTTTGTATTGGAGTCAGTTATCAAGATTGGTGTTTGCCGCTCCCGACGAGGGGCGAGGTTACAGAACTCTGGGAACACAGCTGCATCCTAAAACCAAAGTCGATCATGGTATTTTAGAAGAAGAAGCCTCTAGACTTTTAAAAGCCTTTTTTATTCAAAAACGCAATATGAATTGAAGTGTTTTTGTAAGAAAGCTGGATTCAAGTCATAAATACAACTTCTGAGTTAAATAGTCATTGATCCATTACAGATATAGGATTTTCATAATTGAACCTTTTTCTAGGTCTTAGATTTAATTTCTCTTGTATCTGCTTTACTTGGTAATCAGTTATTTTTGTAAAGTCTGTTTTTTAGGTAAATATTGTCTTATCAGTCTGTTTAGGTTTTCGTTTAAACCCCGTTCCCAGAAGTGATGAGGTCTTGCAAAATAATAATCTATATTAATCTGTTGTACTACCACAAGGTGGTCTGCAAACTCTTTTCCATTACCCGCTGTAATAGTCTTTAAATAAGGTTTCCAACCCTCTAATAAATCTATGATTGCTAACCCTTCCCCTTTGGATTCTTTAGAAGAAACTTTTTTCATTTTAAGCACTCCAGAGCTTCTGTCATTAATTGTTAGAATAGCTTGATTGTGATTTTTACCTATTATCAAATCCACCTCAAGATCTCCAATGCGATCTCTGAGCTCCACTTTACTTGGTCGTTTTTCTATACTTACCCTGTCTTTTATAAGACCCCTAGAATCCTATGCTGCGCCTCTTTTACGATAACGCATGCCTTGATGTCTTAAATGCTTATGTAGGGTTTCTTTATATTTTTTATCATTCCAGATATATTGATAAAGTGTTTCAACACTTACACTAGGTTCTTAGTGTTTCTTTAATACCCCTACTACTTGTTCGGGACTATAATCTAACTTTAAACCCTTTATGAATCAGTTTTTATTTCAGGTAATTGTTGCAATTGATTCAGTTACGATTGAGTAGTAATACTCATTGATAATGCGCTTTATGGTTCGTCAATTCGCCAAATAAATGTACCTACTATGAATTTCAAAGTTCTATAAGATCTTTTGATTAGGGCAGGATTCTGATAATTTGTATTTCTATTTTCAAAACTTTAGTTTGTTGAAATAGAGTTATTTATTTGCACGAATCATAAGTAAAGTCTATATTTGAAAAATCATTACTGAAAAAGGGTAACTATAATTACAGAATGCAAATTGACTATAGCAGGAATAAATTAAGAAAGCAGTTAACCAACGCCACAGAGTTAAAAAAGGCCTACGGAGTTCATGCTAAGCGAATAGCTAACAGGCTAGATGATATCGCGGCTTCGCCAAATTTGGCAGTTCTTATACAGATTCCAGCTGCAAATTGTCATCAATTGTCTGGGAAAAGAAAAAGTGAATGGGCAGTAGCTATTTCTGGAAACTATCGATTAATATTCGAAATTGATTGCGATCCTATTCCATTATTGGAAGATGGGGGTATCGAAACCGAAGCGATAGATAAAATCCGCATTCTTGAAATTGTAGATTATCATTAAGGAATAAATAGATAGACATGAGCAGACTTAATGACGAACGTGAGCTTTTACCAAAACCAGGTGATACTATTTTGGAATCTATAGAATATCTAAAGATGAGTCAAGTTGAATTGGCTGATCGAATGGGAAAGACTCCGTCCAAAATAAATGACTTGATTTCAGGGAAAGAGCCTATTACAATTGCTACGGCACTTCAGCTTGAAAAAGTATTGGGAATCGACGCTCAATTTTGGCTTAATAAAGAGATGCTTTATCGCGAAAAATTTTCTAGAATAGAGCAAGAGGAAACTTTAACTGACAGTACGGATTGGTTGGACTCACAGCCTCTAAAAGAACTTAAAGCGAATGGTTTTATATCAAGTAGCCAAAAGGATGCAAATACAGTCGAAGAGTGCTTGAAATTTTATGGAGTCGCTGCACCTCAGCAATGGGAATCATTATATGTTGGTCAATATGTTTCTGCTGCATTTCGAAAAAGTCCTGCGCATAAAAGTACGTTAGGAGCTCTCGCAGCTTGGCTGAGAATAGGAGAGCTAAATATGAAAAAGCGCAACATTCAGGCTTACGATAAGAAAAAGTTTAAAGATAATCTGATTAAAGCTAGAGCCTTGGTGCGATCGAATCCAGAGGATTTTCCAATTCAACTTATAAAGTTATGTTCTGATGCAGGAGTAGCTCTTGTCTATACAATTAGTATAAATAAAGCCCCAGTTAGTGGGGTTGTTAGATGGGTGGCTGGAAGTCCACTAATTCAATTAACAGACAGGTATAAATCAAATGATCAATTTTGGTTTTCATTCTTTCATGAAGTAGCGCACATTTTATTACATGGTAAAAAAGAAGTGTTTGTAGAAGGGATAAAGGGATTAGAATTAAACGAAGAAAAAGAAAAAGAGGCAGATGCTTTTGCTAGAAAAACATTACTACCGGATGAATTCATTAATGATCTGTCTGATGAGATTACAGAAAAAGAAATCAGAAATATCGCAAGGAAGTATGATACACATGCCGCAATTGTAATTGGACGTTTGCAACATTTGAAAAGAGTACCATTTACTTTTGGTTCTTCCTTTAAATCGAAGGTTTTACTTGATGAGTTCTTCGGCGAATAAAAAACTAATTCTAAATACTATTACTATGAGTACTGAATTAAAGTATATGCCAATATTTAGGGCGCGACAAGAAGAGAATAAAGTACTGAAAAGTTTTGATTTTGGAAATAGGATTTATCCGTGCATTGAGATTTATAAGGAGCTTTTGAGAAAACCTTCAACACCTAAAAAGAACACAAAAACTCCTCCGAAAAGGAGAAAAGTAAAAACTTTTGAAGATGATTATTTGCCACTAATTAATGAGGTTAATGCAAAACAAGTTTTTGTGGATTTCCCTATTCATCTTATACCAAGAGTGCAAATGGATGCTGATGTTGTACGATTTATTAGAGGAGTCATTTTGAAAAGAGAGAACAGGACTGCATACATGAAAAAATTTGCAATGCTCAGTCATAAGGTAATTCCTGTAATTTCAACCTATGCAGAAGTGACAGGAGAACGACAGTCTATTCTAATTCAAGAAACAGATCTCAGACCTTTCTTTGGTGCAATTGCATTCCGAACTTTTCCCAAGACATTTTCTCGTGATATTGCACAGATTAAAGCGATATCCAAACCAGAAGATTATGTTATTATGGATTTAGAGGAGATGGAATTGGATCTTGACGATGGAGATTTACTAGATATTGCCGATGAGTTGGAAAGTTTAAATTGTAACGTTATTATTCATCGAAATGCTGTTTCTAAAGGAATAACTAATAAAGGGCTTGCTCACAATGACGTTGTCAGAGATATTGACAATAGTCTGATAAATAAGTTTCATTTACTCAAAGGAAGTTGTTTTTCAGATTACGCTGGAATCAAGAAAGATGATGTCACTAAGGGAGGTGGAATAAGTCCTGGGTTTATTTTCTATGATGCAGTTGGGAATCGGTTTTATGGCTTTCGTTATAGAGAGGGCCACAGAAAGTTAGATGAATTTGAGACAACAATTGTTCCAGCTATTGTTGGATCAGAAGCTTCGGGGAGAATGGATGAGGCCGAATTGGATTATTTAGGGTTCGATAATATTGGCTGGGGTATTATTAAAAAAATTGAATTAGAGGGTGAGCCAGGAAAAAGCCCTGCAAAGTTCAAGCGCATAGGAATGGAACATTATATTCACTGCATTAATTGTAGGGTAGTTAATGGGGATTTTGACTAATGCTGATAGATGAGAGAAGGACAGACATTTGTATTGAAGAAAAACTGTACATCAATAGGAAGTATTTCTCTATTATTTGAAACGATAAAGTCCCACCGTTCCGCATATCTATTCTTAAGAATCTTTTTGAATTGATTATTTATCTTTTTGGCATCATATAAGTCAATAATTCCATCAAGAGTACCGTTGGTTTTTTTAAAACCTCTTTCTCGTTCAGCTTTTGTTAAAAGGCCAAGTTGTATTTCAGGTTGAATTTGACTATTCAATTTTGCTTTTCTAAGCTTTGAATACTTTTGGTCATTGAAACTCCAAATTCCAAAACTCTCTGGAACTATCTCTAAACTTTTTTCAACATGACTTTCATGGATCATTAAATAGTTATACTCAAACGCGAGAAGATAGTCAGCACACTGCTTGGCCAATTTTGTCAAATTGTCTAATTCTGATTTTATTTCAAAACTTGTTGTCGAGCCATTGATTGTTAGAAAATCTACTCTACTTCTATTTACTTTTACCTCAAAAGCGGCGATTAAGTTTTGTCGGTTGATGTGTTTTTCGAATAACTTATACTTTAAAATTTCTTCTCCTTTGTAATTTTTAAGGATTATCTCATTATACAACTTATGAAGATCAAATTTTGATAGAGAATCAAAATTATTCATTGGGAATACACTTTTCAATAACTCCGATAATTTTACGGAATAATCTAGAGCACTATAACCACTGACTAATTGGTTAATTTTTCCTTTGCTTAAAGTAAGTCCAGTATCGAAATTCATAAGCGCACGAAATTATAAATAATTGTACTGCTTTTTCTTAAAAATGTTCCAAAAAGCGAAATTTAATTTTTAGAGCTTACCAACAATTCCCTAACATCAATATCCAAAATACTAGCGATTTGACTTAGCACCGGAATACTTGGTTGAACATCATTCGTACACCATCGAGAAACAGTTGATAGAGGTAGCTACTTAAGTACATATTAATTTGGATTGATATAATTTCGGTTTTTGCATCATTCTAGAAACAAGGTTATGAAAGATGGTTTTCTTACTTCTAGACCTATTCAATCGATAACAAAATTCATCAAAATATCCACTAATATGGAAAGAACTTACATATGAATAGGTAGTTCTAATCCACGATTTGATTTGATGAATCATAGTGTGTAAGATTTTGAAGTTTTTCCCAGAATTACTAGGTATCTGTTCGATATTAAATTCTTTAGCTATAGGTCTATATCCGCGCCACAAATCCGTGTTGATACTTGCCGTTTTTGAGATATGCTTATCAAATATTGGACGCAATTCTTTAGCAGAAAAGTCATTTATTTGATTCACGTACATTCTTTTCACTTTTCCATTTTCTGTTAGTTCAAGGGCTACTACAGCTTTTTATTTCTTGGTATTATAGCTTCTCCCAACCTTACCATCTTCTTTTCCACCTACCACAAATTCATCTACCTCAACGCGATTCATCATTGGAAAGTTCTCACTAGACTTCATAGCATCACGAACCTTGTACATGAACATTCGGGCAGTATAAGGTGTAACTCCTACTCGTTTTGCCAAATAACTTGCTGATAAACTACGAGTAGTCGTTGCCATTTCAAAACAGATGATAAAAGCCTTATCTAATCCAAATTTTACTTTATGAAAAAGCGTGTTTGCAGATGCTGATTCTGTATGACTACATTTATTACAGGTACGATCATAATTGGAACGAATTTGACAAGCACTATGACTACATTTTACACATTTGAAACCATTTTCCCATTTTATTTCTGATAGGTATTCCTTACAAGAAAGCACAGAATTGAACCGAACATAAAACTCTTGGGCATTTTGCCCTTCAAAATTAATCATACAACTCTTATTTTATTCACATACAAGATATAAAAAACTATAAAACTATAAAACTAAATAGCTACCTCTAACAGTTGATTCAGTCTTACTTAACTGCTTTGCCAAATCCTTTGATGAAACATTCTTTTCTGCTAGAACAGCTTTTATGCGATTGTGATTTTTCTTATCCATGATGGAATTTAATTGCGTTTTGATGTAAATATACTCACTCTTGAACACTTCAAATTGGCGCATAATTATAGTTTCATGATAATTATCACGCATGAAAAGGAATTAAAATTTGTTTAAACCTGAATTAAATATAATTTGGTATCAAGTTGTTTACACCAAAAGCCAATTAGCTTGTCAAATAGTCTCTCTCCAAAAGACCTCCTATTGAGTTTACAAATGAACTCATCTAGATATAACTGAAGATACTTCCGCCTTATTTTATAAAACTTCTGTAGGTCTATTTTTGCGTTTCCAATTGCAATGTGAACCTACTTCAGTGTTTCCCTTGTCAGCTGTTCACTAGACTTCCCAGTGCTACGAATACTTACGACATCTGTTATATTTATATATGATGTGCTTTCACCTAAAAACACAATGAATTTTCCTCTTTCACTAGTTTTTTTAGCATTTGATCAGTGCTAGTTTAGTCCCGAATATGTTTGGAGTACTATTTTCATTTCCTCTATATAATTTGAAACAAACAATCCAATAAGTTCTCCGTCGGTGAAACTCAAAATGTTGAAAATAGAGTTTTAATGTTTAATCAACATTATCGATTATTTCTATTTGCTGATCTAATACCAAATTAGACCTATAATGACGTAATAAATCGTTTCTTTTTCGCCTGATTTTCATCAAAAATAATTACCGAAGCTAAGGCTATGCTAGTTATTTTTGATTTCAATCCATCAAAAAATAATTCAATTTATTCATACGGCATTATAAATATAATTTGGTATAAGAGACTTTAAAGACTTTTATCAAGACCTAGCTGTTTCAAGCTTTCATAGATTTCAACATTCAAACTTTGTCACTTTTTAACCTGCCTTTGCCAGAAGATAGGCCGTGTTTCTGGGTCTTAGCGAGGGTGTTCTAAACCGATTTGATTCACCTAAGGTTTAGATGTTTAGACAGTCACGATAAAACTAGAGATGCTGAAACAAGTTCAGCATGACAAATTATACTACGACGTAGCTTAGCACAGGTTTTTTACTTAGTTGAGGAAAAAAATATAAGCATAGCAATAGTTACGGTTCTATTTTATGATGATTAGTAAGTGAAAAAAAAACTAATTTTATACAACATTTGAATGCTAAATTGGTATTAGCTAGGGTGTACTAAAGTGGTTTGATTCCCCTAAGGTTTAGATGCTGAAACAAGTTCAGCATGACAAACTAGTTTGGAGAAGATGCTGAAAAACCTTAACCAAGCCTTTACTGAGTTTATCGAAGAATCGAAACGCTCAGTTCAACACAATCTTTTTAAACACAAAAACCCCTGTTGATTAAAACAGGGGTTTTATAAACAATAAAATCACCTTAGAAACTATAATTCAGTATAGCCCATATTATAAAAGGTAAAGGCAAAAATATCTGCGTATTCTTGAATAATTTTTGAAGTTGGTTTACCTGCTCCGTGTCCAGCATCAGTTTCTATTCGAATTAAAGTAGGGGCACCACCTGCTTGCTTACTTTGTAATTCAGCGGCAAACTTAAAACTGTGCGCTGGTACTACTCTATCATCATGGTCTCCCGTAGTCACCAGAGTAGCTGGATATTCTGTACCGTCTTTAATGCTGTGTAATGGGGAATAGCCTTTTAGGTATTCGAACATTTCTGAACTGTCTTGAGATGTTCCATAATCATAAGCCCATCCAGCACCTGAGGTAAAAGTATGGTAACGTAACATATCCAGAACGCCTACCGCTGGTAAAGCCACTTGCATCAAGTCGGGCCGTTGAGTCATTGTAGCTCCTACCAAAAGACCTCCGTTAGATCCTCCGCGAATCGCCAATTTATTTGATGACGTATAGTTTTCAGCAATAAGATATTCTGCAGCTGCAATAAAATCATCAAAGACATTTTGCTTTTTCATTTTAATTCCTGCATTGTGCCATTCCTTTCCGTATTCACCTCCACCTCGTAAATTAGCCACAGCGTAAACACCTCCATTTTCTAACCATACTGTATTTGCAGTACTAAAAGATGGCGTTAATGAAATATTGAATCCTCCATATCCGTAAAGCATAGTTGGGTGAGTTCCATCCAATTCAATCCCCTTTTTATGAGTGATGATCATTGGAATTTTAGTTCCATCCTTGGACGGGTAAAATACTTGCTTACTTTCGTAAGCCTCCGTATCAAAGTCGATATCTGGTTTTTGATATACCACGTAAGTTCCATTTTCAGGAGTAAACTTGTAAATGGTCCCTGGAGTAGTATAATTTGTAAAAGAAAAGTAGATGTCTTTCGCTTCTTTTTTACCACCAAAACCTCCAACAGAACCTACACCTGGTAATTCAATATCTCTCACTAATTCACCTTCGTAGTTGTATTGCTTCACTTGAGAAACCGCATCTACCATATATTCTGCAAAGAAATATCCAGCACCTGTAGAAGGAGACAAAACATGTTCTGTTTCGGGAATAAAATCCTCCCAGTTTTCAGGCTGAGGTGCACTTGCCTCTACAGTCACAATCTTTTTATTGGGCGCGTCTTTATCTGTCACCATAAACAATTTGCTACCTTTATTTTCAATCACATAAACATCGCTGTCATAATTATCGACAACCTCTATAAAATCTGAATCTGGATTGGTCAAGTCTTTAATCATCAACTTATTACCTGAAGTAGATATGGATGCAGAAATCACCAAATACCTATCATCCTCTGTTACATTTCCAGAAACATACCTATGCTTTTCTGCTTCAGTTGCTCCAAAAATAACTTCATCTCCACTCTGAGGGGTTCCCATGGTATGGAAATACAATTTATGCTGATCTGTTTTAGCAGAGAGCTCGCTCCCTTCTGGCTTATCGTAACTAGAATAGTAAAAGCCCTCATTTCCTTTCCAAGACACCCCACTAAACTTAACGTCCACTAGCGTATCTTCTTTTCTATCCATAGTTTCAGTATTGAGGACGATTATTTTTCTCCAATCGCTACCGCCTTCAGAAATAGAATAGGCGAGGGTTTCACCATCTTCAGTAAAACTCATTCCAGCGAGTGAAGTCGTTCCATCGTCGCTAAAGGTATTCGGGTCTAAAAACACCTCTGCATTTTCTATGGAGTCTTCATTTTTATAGCGGTAAAAGACATATTGGTTTTGTAAACCATCGTTTTTGGAAAAGTAAGTATACTTTCCACGCTCAAAAGGAGCTCCTATTTTTTCATAATTCCACACTTTAGACAAACGCTCTTTCAGCTTGTTTCTGAAGGGAATGCTATCCAAATATCCGAAGGTGACTTCATTTTGGGCTTTTACCCAGTCTTCAGTTTCTGCATTACGGTCATCTTCCAACCAACGGTAAGGATCTTTCACTTCAGTATCAAAATACGTGTCTACCGTATCGACCTGTTTTGTTTCTGGATATGTCAAATTTGCTTGATTTTTTTCACCTTCATTGCAAGATGCCAAGAGGCATAAAGCTGCAAGAGGTAATACTATTTGTTTCATAGAAAAATGATTTTGTGGTAAATATAATCAATCAAAATCATATGCTTTTCAGCTCTTTTATTTACTCTGAATTTAATGCAGCCAGCTTTGATGTTTTTTGATATCAAACTTAAAAGCTGGAGTAAAACACAAAGGCTTTTCCAAAAAAAAGAAAAGCCCTTGTGGTCATTATCGTCTTAAATCCTATACTTTGAACCGCTTTTCTAAAAGGTACTCAGCGATTTGTATCGCATTGGTCGCCGCTCCTTTTCTAAGGTTATCTGAAACGATCCAAAGATTTAAAGCATTGTCGCGCGTGAAATCTCTTCGTATCCTCCCAACAAAGACATCGTTTTTGCCTTCAGCATAGATAGGCATTGGATACGTATTCACCTGCGGGTTGTCTTGAAGGGTGATCCCATCGGTTTCACTTAAAAGCTTTCTGATATCAACAACTTCAAAAGCCTTTTTAAATTCGATGTTAACCGATTCTGAATGACCGCCAACCACAGGGATTCTAACTGCTGTAGCAGCTACTTTGATGCTATCATCCGACAGGATTTTTTTGGTTTCGTTAGTCAACTTCATTTCTTCTTTGGTATAGTCGTTGTCTAAAAAAACGTCACAATGCGGAATTGCATTTTTATGAATAGGATAAGGATAGGCCATCTCACCAGCCTTACCTGCATATTCATTTTCCAATTGTCGCACTGCTTTTACCCCAGTACCTGTAATAGATTGGTAAGTAGAAATAATGACACGATCTATTTGATAGGCCTTATGCAATGGCTGTAAAGCCATCACTAGCTGGATTGTAGAACAGTTGGGGTTAGCGATAATCAAGTCTTCCTCTGTAATTTCTGAAGCGTTTATTTCTGGAACTACTAGCTTCTTGGTAGGATCCATTCGCCAAGCAGAAGAATTATCAATAACGGTTGTACCCACCTCTGCAAATTTTGGAGCCCACTCTTGTGAGGTTTCACCACCAGCAGAAAACAAAGCAATCTCTGGTTTTCGGTTCACTGCGTCTTCAAGGCTTACAACGGTATAAGATTTTTCCTTGTACATGATTTTTTTTCCGACTGACTTTTCTGAAGCCACTGGAATTAATTCAGTTAAAGGAAAATTACGCTCCGCTAAAATCTGGAGTATCACTTGGCCTACCATACCGGTAGCGCCGACGACAGCTACTTTCATTTGTTTGTGTTTAAATAATTTATAAAGCTGCAAAAGTATACTTTTGAAGGAAGGGATCTCCTTGTTTTGGAAATTATTAGCAGCAATTCAAAGTTCTATAAGCTAAAGAATTAGCTATTTCAAATGGACTTGAGTACTTTTGCAAAAAATTTAGCATTGAATTACTTATCAGTTGAAGAAATTTCTAAGTCATACGGCTTACTTGTATTGTTTGAAAACTTGTCTTTTGGCATTAGCCAGGGCCAAAAAATTGCGCTTATTGCCAAAAATGGAACCGGTAAAACTACTTTACTAGATATTGTTTCTGGAATAGGAGCTCCAGATAATGGACAGGTGGTCTATAGAAAAGGAGTTAAAGTCGGGGTTCTTCCTCAAGAACCTGACCTTGACCCAAAGTTGACTATTGAGGAAACTATTCTTACTTCTGATAATGAGGTTTTGAGAATCATCAGTGCTTATGAAAAGGCTTTACAAAATCCAGAAGACGCAGATGCTTATCAAAGCGCTTTCGACCAAATGGAAGCCAAGCAAGCTTGGGATTTTGAAACGACTTACCGACAAATACTTACTAAACTTAAGTTAGACGACCTCTCTAAGAAAGTGGGCGAGCTCTCTGGAGGTCAAAAAAAGCGTTTGGCCCTAGCCAATTTGTTATTGGACAAACCAGACCTGCTTATTCTTGATGAGCCAACCAACCACTTGGACTTGGAAATGATAGAATGGCTCGAGGAATTTCTAAAGACTGAAAACCTTACCTTATTTATGGTTACCCACGATAGGTATTTTCTAGACCGTGTTTGTAATTATATTTTGGAACTAGAGGACAAAACTCTATATAGCTATAAAGGCAACTACAGTTATTATATAGAAAAACGTGCTGAACGTATAGAAGTAGAGCAAACCACAACAGCAAAAGCAAAACAGCTCTATAAAAAAGAGTTGGACTGGATGAGAAGACAGCCTAAGGCTAGAACGACCAAATCCAAATCCAGAATCGAAAGCTTTGGAGAAATAAAAGATCGAGCTGGCAAACGTAGAAACGACCACAAGGTAGAGTTGGAAATTAATATGGAACGTTTGGGATCTAAGGTTCTAGAAATGCATCACGTGTCTAAAGGCTTTGAAGACGAGTTTCTTTTTGAAGATTTTGATTACATCTTCAAGAAAAATGAGCGCATAGGCGTTATTGGTAAAAATGGTACTGGTAAATCTACATTTTTGAATGTCTTGACAGGTAAGTTAGCTCCAGACCAAGGTAAAGTTATCCATGGAGAAACTTTAAAAATCGGTTATTACACTCAAGATGGTATTAAGGCTAAAGAAGGTCAAAAAGTAATAGAAGTGATAAGAGATTATGGCGACTATATCCCTCTTAATAAAGGGCGACAAATTTCTGCTCAGCAACTTTTAGAGAAATTTTTATTTGATCGTAAAAAGCAATACGATTTTGTAGAAAAGCTAAGCGGTGGAGAGAAAAAACGCTTATACTTATGTACGGTATTGATTCAAAACCCTAACTTTTTGATTTTGGATGAACCTACTAATGACTTAGACATTGTGACCTTAAATGTTCTCGAAAACTTCCTTTTAGACTTCCCTGGATGCTTAATTGTGGTGAGTCACGACAGGTATTTTATGGATAAAATAGTGGATCATTTATTTGTGTTTGGTGAAGGAAAAGTAACCGATTTCACTGGGAATTATTCTGACTACAGGGATATAAAAGCCTTAGAACTTGAAGCCAAATACGAGGAAAGTAGCCAAAGTTCTTCGGAATCTCCAAGTAAACCAAAACCTGTTTCAGACCAAAAAAGCAGCCTCAGCTTTAATGAGCAAAAGCTTTATAAAAAACTGGAAAAGGGAATCCACTCTCTAGAGAAAAGAAAAGAAAAGCTCGAAGCTGATTTCCTTAGAGAGTTAAACGCTAAAGAGGTTAAAGATAAAACCATCGAGTTACAGGACATCCAAAAAGAGCTGGAATCAAAAACAGAACAGTGGTTTGAATTATCTATGAAAATTGAGGGATAGAAAAGTCTTTTAATTAATCTTACTCTGATCTGAACTTAATTTTGGTAATCTATAAGAACTGAATACGATATAAGGAAAGTTGTAAATCATGTGGTTCAAAATAAAGGCGTATTTAAAATTTTTGTGGCATTCCAAAAACCAACATGGCATACATTCCCCTTTTGTTTACAAATTGATCACTCAGTGCTTTTATAATAAGCACTATTTTAAAGCTTATGGAATTTGGTACAGTGCACAAAGAAAAAATTTAGAATCCAAAGAGATACTTGAAGTTGAAGATTTTGGGGCGAAATCAAAAGTTTTTGAGGGGAATAGGAGACCTGTCTCTAAAATTGCCGAACATGTTTCAATATCAAAGAAGCGGGCTCGACTAATGATTCGCCTTGTCGATTACCTTTCTGTAGAAAAAGCACTAGAACTAGGAACTTCTATTGGACTTGGGAGTTTCAGTATTGCAGGAAATGGAAAAACAAGTTTGACAACAGTGGAGGCTTGTCGAGAAACTTCTTCCTTTGCAAGGCAACTTTTTAAAAGTGAAGGCCTTGAAAATATTTATGCACTATCTTCTTCATTTTCTGAGTATTTGTCAGGCTTTGGCTCTAGTGAGAATTTTGAACAGGCAAATTCAAAAAATAAGTTTGATTTGGTTTTTATAGACGGGCATCACGAGGGCAAAATCACCTTAAATTATTTTGAACGCTTATTAGCCCATAAACACAACGACAGCCTTTTTATTTTCGATGACATTCATTTGTCATCTTCTATGGAAGCAGCTTGGGAGCAGATAAAAGTTCATAAGGACGTAAAAGTCACCATCGACACTTTTCAGTGGGGGCTTGTATTTTTTAGACAGGAACAAGTCAAACAAGATTTTGTAATTCGTGTCTGATTTTAAAATCAGATTAAAACTCATTAACTTTACTAAAATTTGAATCATGCTCGAGCAATTTTCACCAGACTTACAATTTATCATAGTCATTGTGATTTTGGCAGTTCTATTTTTAGCGGTGTTCTTAAACAACAAGAAAAACAAAAAGAAACACTACGGCAGAAAAAACAGAAACTTTAGAAGAAATTTCTACGATAAAAAACAAAACAAAAAAGAAGATTAAAAAGCTATCTCTCATAGCTCTACTTCTTATAAATTTAAGTTTTTCTAGTACCTTAGCCGCCTATGACAAAAGCTGATATTAAAAAACACTTTTCCAAAAGTCCCATAATCAAAGAGTTAAGCGAAACTCTTTTGTCCGGAGAAAAGAAACAGATTTTTATCAAAGGTTTAATAGGTTCGGCGGTCTCATTTGTGCAATCCGAAAGTTTTTTGAAGTCTGAACGTCCTTTTTTGT
This sequence comes from Psychroflexus torquis ATCC 700755, assembly GCF_000153485.2. NCBI lineage: Bacteria > Pseudomonadati > Bacteroidota > Flavobacteriia > Flavobacteriales > Flavobacteriaceae > Psychroflexus > Psychroflexus torquis. The sequence continues at coordinate 2,156,125 of NC_018721.1, forward strand.
TGGTCTTTAACGATAAAGAAGAAGCCGCATACCATCTCAACGACCTCGAGCAACTCGTCGATGAAAAAAACGTTCTTTTTTACCCTGGAAGTTATAGACGGCCTTACCAAATTGAGGAAACCGATAATGCAAATATCCTGCTGAGGTCTGAAGTTCTTAACCGAATCAATTCTAGAAAGAAACCATCCATTATAGTAACTTATCCAGAGGCTATCTTTGAAAAAGTAGTCACCAAAAAAGAACTGGACCGCACGGTTTTGAAAATAAATCTCAATGATGAACTATCGATTGACTTTGTTAATGAAGTTCTATTTGAATACAATTTTAAACGCGTCGATTTTGTAACGGAACCTGGAGAATTTTCTGTGAGAGGAGGCATTATAGATGTGTTTTCATTCAGTAATGATGAACCTTATAGAATAGAGTTTTTTGGGGATGAAATCGATAGCATACGTGCATTTGATGTGGAAACCCAATTATCCACCAAGCAAAAGAAGAGAATCGACATCATGCCCAATGTTGAGAAAGTGCAGCTAGATGAAGTCCGCCAAACCTTCTTGGAATATATCAGTCATAACACGGTGGTCTTTATTAAAAATGTAGACGTCCTTTCGCAAACTATTGATAATTTGTTTTCAAAAGCTGAAAAGGCTTTTTCTAAACTTTCTACAGATATAAAACACAGTGAGCCTAATGAATTATTTTCTAAGGGCGAGCTGCTCAAAAAACAGTTACTTGAGTTTACAAGTGTTGAATTTGGGACACAAGCTTTTTTAAAACCCGATCAAACCTTTATCTACCCTACGAGCCCTCAACCTTCTTTCAATAAAAAGTTTGATCTGCTTATAAAGGATTTGAATAACAAGCATCATAAAGGCTACGAGAATTGTATTCTTTGTACAAGCGAACAACAGGCCAAACGCTTTAAAGATATTTTTGAAGACCAAGACGATGAGGTCCACTATACAACCTTGCTGCTTTCCATGCACGAAGGATTTATAGATGAAACCAATAAATTGGTATGCTACACAGACCACCAAATCTTCGACCGGTACCATAAATTTCATTTAAAAAATGGCTATGCCAAGAAGCAGGCCATTACCTTAAAAGAATTAACCAGTTTAGAAATTGGGGATTATGTGACTCATATAGACCATGGAATTGGAAAATTTGGTGGGTTACAGAAAATAGACGTCGAGGGGAAATTCCAAGAAGCTGTAAAGTTGTTTTATGGAGACCGAGATATTCTCTATTTAAGCATTCATTCTTTACACAAAATTTCAAAATTTAACGGGAAGGATGGTAAGGCCCCTCAAGTCTACAAATTAGGAAGTAAAGCCTGGAAAAGTCTTAAGAATAAGACCAAAGCTAGAGTAAAGAAAGTAGCCTTTGACCTTATAAAATTATATGCCAAACGAAAGTTAGAAAAGGGATTTCAATATGGACCAGATTCTCATTTACAACATGAACTGGAAGCCTCTTTTATCTATGAAGATACGCCAGACCAAGGCATTGCTACTCAGGATGTAAAGAGCGACATGGAAAAAGAACAACCCATGGATCGCCTAGTCTGTGGGGATGTAGGTTTTGGGAAAACAGAAATCGCTATCCGTGCAGCTTTTAAGGCTGTAGATAATGGTAAGCAAGTTGCTGTTTTGGTCCCCACTACAATTTTAGCTTTTCAGCATCATAAAACATTTACTGAGCGATTGTCAGAATTTCCTGTCACGGTAGATTACCTCAACCGCTTTAGAACGACTAAAGAGCGTAGATCTGTTTTGGAAGGCCTGGAAGACGGTAGTGTGGACATTGTAATAGGTACTCACCAACTCGTAAGTAAAGCTGTAAAGTTCAAAAATTTGGGACTTCTCATCATTGATGAGGAGCAAAAATTTGGGGTGGCCGTAAAAGATAAATTGAAAACTATTAAGGCCAATGTAGATACTCTTACCCTTACAGCTACGCCTATACCAAGAACCCTTCAGTTTAGCCTGATGGCTGCCAGAGATTTATCGACCATCAAAACCCCTCCTCCAAACCGCTATCCTATAGAAACCCATGTCATTCGATTTTCTGAAGACCAGATCCGAGATGCCGTGTCCTATGAAATTGAAAGGGGTGGGCAAGTCTTTTTTATCAATAATCGTATTGAAAACATAAATGAAGTTGCTGGACTTATCCAACGGTTGGTTCCTGATGCTAAAATTGGCATTGGACATGGACAAATGGAAGGAAAGAAACTAGAAAACTTGATGTTGCAGTTCATGAATAACGAGTTTGATGTGCTTGTCTCCACTACAATTATAGAAAGCGGTCTAGACGTTACCAACGCCAATACTATTTTTATTAATAGTGCCAACAATTTCGGCATGTCAGATTTACACCAAATGCGTGGGCGTGTGGGAAGAAGTAATAAAAAAGCGTTTTGTTACCTTATCACTCCACCCCTAACGATGATGACCGATGATGCTAAAAAGCGACTTTCAGCCTTAGAACAGTTTTCTGATTTGGGGAGCGGCATCAATATCGCTATGAAAGATTTAGAAATCCGTGGAGCAGGAGATTTGCTAGGAGGTGAGCAAAGTGGGTTTATTTCGGATATTGGTTTTGATACGTATCAGAAAATATTGAACGAGGCCATTCAAGAATTAAAAGAAAACGAGTTCAAATCTGTATACGATGAAGAAAATGCAGAAGAGGATCAGGTGTTTGTGAAGGACGCTCAAATCGATACTGACTTTGAAATTCTATTCTCAGATAACTATATCAATAGCATAAAAGAACGCTTGAATTTATACACCAAATTAAATTCTATTCAAGATGAAGATGGGCTTGCCAATTTCGAAAAGGAATTGATAGATCGGTTTGGAGATTTGCCAAAAGAAGCTCGGGATCTAATCAACAGTGTAAGATTAAAATGGATTGCAGCCAATATTGGACTTGAAAAATTAATTTTGAAAAAAGGTAAAATGATAGGTTATTTCCTATCTAATCAAGATTCAGAATTTTATAATTCCAGTCGCTTCAGAAGTGTCCTTCACTATGTACACTCGCATCCACGCCAATGCCAGATGAAGGAAAAGCAAACTAGAAATGGCTTGCGTCTACTGCTTACGTTTGAACACGTTAAAACTGTCGATAAAGCTATAGGCTTGCTTCAACCCTTTGAACAAAAAGAAGTAGCTAAAGCCTAAATTTAACCCACTTCCTTAAGAAGATTCACAAGACTTTCCCTCCAATGAGGAATTCCTATAGCAAAGGTAGATAGGACTTTAGACTTATCAAGAACGCTAAATTTTGGTCTTTTTGCCTTTGTTGGGTACGAAAACGTGGCTTGTAAACTTATCTCTTGGTCAAGGTTTTTTTCTTCCAAAATCAATCTTGCAAAATCGTACCAAGTGGCTTCCCCTTTATTGCTGTAATGGTAAAGGCCATAGTCTGTAGAATCCGTTTGGATTAAATGGAGAATAAATTTTGCTAAGTCGTTGGCATTGGTTGGTGTTCCTATTTGCTCGGTAGTGATATTTAAGGGATGTTGACTTGCGGCTTTTTTTAATATAGTATTGAAAAAGTTATGACCAAATTCTGAGTACAGCCAACTCGTCCTCAACATAAAATAAGTGTTCATTGTTGAAGTAATATGAGTTTCTCCCTGAAATTTTGAAGCTCCATAGACATTGATAGGGTTCTCTTTATCGCTCTCATGATAAGGGCGGTTTTTTAAACCGTCAAAGACATAGTCTGTAGAGATATGTATAAGTTTAGTTTTAAATTTTTCACACAATTTAGCGAGCTTATGAACCGCTTCAGCGTTCACTTGAAAAGCTGAGTTTTCATTATCTTCTGCTCCCTCTACATTGGTATAAGCTGCGCAGTTAACACAAAAATCTGGTCGATGTTTTTCAAAATAAAGATTCAGGGTCTCTTCTTGGGTAAGGTCTAAGCTCTCTAAGGTTTCAAACTTAAAATCAAATAAAGTTAAAGACTTAGCATGCTTTTGGAGACATTGTCCTAATTGCCCGTTGGATCCTGTAACAAGTATTTTCATAACTTTAAATAAGCGTCTAGTGAAGGTAAATTCTGATCTTTTTCAGAAACAATTTGATCGTCTTTAGGAATTTTCCAATCAATATTCAAAGCTTTATCATTGAAAACTATTCCACTTTCTGAAGCCTTATTGTAAAAATTATCACATTTATAATCGAAAACAACTTCATTAGAAAGGCTAGTAAACCCATGAGCAAATCCCCTGGGGACAAACAGTTGGTGATTGTTTTCTCCCGAAAGGAGATAACTAAACTGTTTGAGGTAGGTTGAAGAGTTTGGGCGCATATCCACCACCACATCTAAAACCTCTCCTTTAGCGACTCTTATCAATTTAGCTTGAGCAAATTCTCCTTCTTGAAAATGCAAGCCTCGTATAGTTCCATAGTGGGAGATCGACTGATTGTCTTGAACAAATACAATGTTTAGGCCTGTATTTTTTTTGAAGTCTTTAGAATTAAAAGTTTCAAAAAAACTTCCTCTTTCGTCTTCAAAAACCTTGGGTTCTATAATAAAACAATCGTTTAAAGGCGTTTGTTTGCAAATCATTTATTCTGGATTTATATTTTTAGAATAACCACTTTTTAGAAAAGGTTCTGTTATTTTTTTAAGTTGATCTTTAGAAATATAACCCATCTTATAAGCTGTTTCTTCTATAGACCCTATTTTAAGACCTTGGCGTTCCTCTATAACCTCAACAAATTGTGAGGCTTGCATCAACGAGTTAAAAGTTCCTGTATCTAACCAT